>JBHIAG010000046.1:0-16461 GCA_046758465.1 Terriglobia bacterium
ACGGAAAGGCGATTTTTACGCGGTGGAGAAACAGGGGGAACACCGGGCCCCGAAGTATCGTGGCCCGCGACCTGGGGAGCGGGCGCGAGAAAGAGCTCTATCGTGCGGCTTCCCCCGCTCGCGTCGCCCACCTAGGGGTCTCGCCGGATGGTCAGCGGTTGGCCTTTGTTTGGTGGGACCCGAAGGAGGGAACCACCGCCGTGAAGGTCATCTCCACTTCCGGCGGTGAAGCCCGCGAACTCCTGAAGCTGCCGGCAGCGCAACTAAGCGGTTACGGACAACCAGTTTTTGCGCTAGCGTGGACACCCGATTCCCGTCACATCATCTATGCACCCAGCACCGCCGGTCAGAAGCATAGATTCGAGCTGTGGCGAATCTCCGCCGATGGTGGAGAACCGCAGAACCTTGGTCTGGCCATGGAAGGACTAAGTCTGTACGGCCTGAGTGTTCATCCCGACGGGCGCCGCATCGCCTTCACCGCCGGCACGCCTCGCCGCTCGGAAGTCTGGGTGCTGGAGAACTTCCTGCCTCCCCTCAAAGATGGAAATTGAGCGGTCTCAAGAGAGAAAAACAGGAAGGTAGGGATGTTTAGGGGAAAAGTGGTGAGGTTTGTCGCATAAGAACCTCAGGGGCTAAAGCCCACTTTTAACCGGTGTTTTTTCGGCGGGGTTGTCCGCCTGAGGCGGATGCGCCTCGGGCGCAAAACCTCGCCCCGCCAAAACGCTCTGCGGGTGCGGACGCCGAAGAAGGTTAGCTGATGAAACGAACTCTTTTGATGCCTATGGTACGCCGCTACGGCGCGGGGCGGATCTTGTCCAGGATTTTGCGCGCCAGGGCCTGCTCGGCTTCATAGAAGTCCTGCCCGTGAGCTACCTTTTCCAGCCAGGGAACAAATTCGGCGGGCGCGGCCAGTTTCCGCCGGCGCACCGCCAGCTCCAGGTCACGCAGCACCGCGGGCAACTCCAGCCCGTCTTGTCCGAGCGCCCGCGCCAGGCGCGTACGCAACTCAAGTTGCGTCAGAATTTGTCCGAACAGCCGGGTGAGCACCGCCAGGCTCGCGGTGGGTGGCCGGCTGAAAGCGACCTGGTTGTACTCGGCCCCCGCTTCATACGTCAGCCGCATACCGCTGCTGCTTTTTCCGGCTTCCCGGTAACCGTTGAGGTCACGCAGGTAGTTGGCCTGCCGCAACAACTCAAACACGCGCGCGCGCACACCGGCCGAGACCTTCAGCGGCTGGCGGTGGCCGGGCTGGTCGAGCCGCCGCCGCTCGTAGCTGCCCTGGCCGTCTTCCCGCAGGCTGACGGCCACATACGAACCTGCTTGCTCCTGCACCTGCTCGAAATGGATTTGGGCTGGGAGGCCCCGAATGCGTTCCAGCAACCGCTGCGCCCGGCTCTGCGCCAGCCGCACCACCCGCCGATCTTGCGCTACCTGCGTCAACACCGGCACGAACTGCTCCAGGTAGACGAACCGCCCCTTGTTCAAGTGGTGCTCAAACTCCCGCAGGGTGGCCAGCACACCCAGGCGGTCGAACTTCAGCTTGAATTGCAGTTGCACAATGTAGAAGCGCCCGCGGGCAATTGTTTCGCACAGCTCCTGCAGGGCGACGGCCGTGGCGTTCTCGGTGTAGTTGAAGCGCACCTCGCTCCGCTGCTGACCTTGTTCGTAGCGGAAGGTCTTTTCGCCCAGGTTCGCAATCTTGCGGGACGTTTCGAACTGAATGCCGTCGAAGTGTTCCAGCGCAGCCACCAGCGCGAACAGCCGCGCCACCAGTTGGGCGGGCAGGCGAAAATTCTCCGGCTGGGCGGGCTCGGCGAGCGCCCGCCCGTCGTAGCTGGCGGCGCCGTCTTCTGCGACGCTCAGCGCGGTGTATTCAGGCAGACTGCCGGGGAAAACTTTGATGAAGGTAAAGCGAGCCGGTGGCGCCTCGCCGGGCGCTTGTCTGGGCGCCTCGCCCGCCGTGGCCGCAGGAGCCAGCAGCGCCCCCAGCGCCAGCAGAGCGAGGCTAGCTCCTCGGACTCGCATCAGGCGCCGCGCCCAGCCGCTTTCCGCTGCCCTTCTTCGATGCGGATGTGGCAGAGAGCCACTGCCAGGGCGTCGGAAGCATCGGCGGGCTCAGGCGGCTTCGGCAAATCCAGCAAGCGCTGCACCATAAGCTGCACCTGGTGCTTCTCGGCTCCCCCAAAACCTACCATGCTGCTTTTGATTGTCCGTGCCGAATACTCGTGCACCGGCCGCTGGGCGCGCTCGGCGGCCAGCAAGACCACGCCGCACACCTGGCTCATCTGCATTTGGCTTTTGACGTTGGAGGCCAGAAACACCTTCTCGATCGCGATGGCATCCGGAGCATAGCGCTTGAGGAGTTTCTCGACTTGCTGGTGGATGCGCTTGAGGCGCTGGGCGAAGCGGAGCTGGCGGGAGGCGCGAATCACTCCAAATCCCAGCACGCGGCAGCTCCGGCCGTCGCTCTCGACCACGCCGTAGCCGGTGCTGGTGCTGCCGCAGTCAATTCCGAGCACCCGTAGCCCTGCCATGTACCTGCTTTTACCTGCTTTTACCTGCCTTTACCTGCCTTTGTCTCCCACTCCCTGGCTATGTCGCCGCCGTGCCCCCCTGGAATCTGAATCCACAAGCCACGGGTTGCCTGGGAACTCTGCTGTTCACGAGACGCATGGGGTAGGAATCGTACTAGCCGGATGACTCGGAGGCTGCCACCGCCTCCTGCAAGATTTGGTCCGGGATATCGAAGTTGGAGTAGAGCTGCTGTGTGTCCTCGTGCTCTTCGAGGGCTTCCACCAGCCGCAGCAACTGCTGCGCGGTGCCTCCCTCGACCCGCACATAGTTCTGGGGCAGCATGGTGACTTCCGCCGTTGCCGGGGTAAGGCCGTTTTTCACCAGGGCTTCTTTGACCGCATCCAGACTCTCGGGCAGCGTCAAAATCTCCCAGTGCGTGCCGTCGTCCCGCAAATCTTCGGCACCGGCATCGAGCACAATGCCCAACAGCCTGTCCTCATCTACCTTTTCCTTGGCGAGGGTAATGTGCCCCTTCTTGCTGAACATCCAGGCCACACAGCCGCTCTCGCCCAGGTTCCCGCCAAACTTGGAAAAGATATGCCGGAGCTCATTCACCATGCGGTTGCGGTTGTCGGTGGTCACTTCCAGCAGGATCGCCACCCCGCCGGGGCCGTAGCCCTCCAGCACCGCTTCCTCAATGGTCATCCCGGGCAGTTGGCCGGTGCCGCGCTGGATGGCGCGCTCGATGTTGTTGGCGGGCATGTTTTCAGCCTTCGCCGCCGTGATCGCCTTGCGCAGCCGCGGGTTGGCGTCTGGATCGCCTCCACCTATCCGCGCCGCCACGCTAATTTCTTTGATCAGGCGTGTGAAGAGCTGCCCGCGGCGAGCGTCGGTTGCCGCCTTCTTATGCTTGATGCTTGACCACTTCGAATGACCGGACATCGTACCCCTGCGTGCGGCAGGAAATAGAAGAAAAGCAATCAGCCCTATAGGCTAGCACAGGCACGCCCGGGTCGCAATCCAGGCTCGAACTTAGGCGCCGATGTAGCGGGCGTAGAGGCTGCGGGCCACGGCCGGGTCTTGCGTGCCGGCGATGATAGCGCGGCCGTCAGCAAACACGGTCAGCTCATAGGGCGCCACCCAGAGCCGGAGCAGGTAGGGGTTGTTGCGTACGGGCCCGTGGGCGAGGAGGCGCTGGCGCAGCGCGTCGAGGTCAAGCCGCCGCCCGCGCTCGTGGATTTGCACTGCGTTGCGCCCGCAGAGCGTGACCTGCGGCTGAGCGAGCCCATGCAAGTAGACGAAATCTCGTTGCCCACAGGTGCGACACTCGGCCCGAGGGCGCGGGATCGTTATCGAGTAGAATTCATTTTTCCATAGATCACCCCTGTGCAGCCGTGCCGCCTCGCGGCGCCACCTTCCCACCAGCAGTTTCAGCGCTTCGCTCACCTGCAGCGCTGCCACCCAGTTGACCGCCGGGTTGATGACA
Organism: Terriglobia bacterium; assembly: GCA_046758465.1. GTDB lineage: Bacteria > Acidobacteriota > Terriglobia > Acidiferrales > 2-02-FULL-67-57 > JBHIAG01. The sequence continues at coordinate 4,001 of JBHIAG010000046.1, forward strand.
CCCACGGTGTCGCAGGTTTCTTCCAACGCACCCTGCGGGCGCTCCGTAAACCAGCAAGTGAAACACGCCGTAACGCCCGGCACAATCGGCATCGCGATGCCATAGCTGCCCACCACCGCTCCATAGACCCACGCCAGGTCCTGTTTTACCGCCGCGTCGTTCAGCAGGAAGCGGGTTTCGAAATTGTCGGTGCCATCCAAAAGGATGTCGGCGCCGGCCAGCAGCTCTTCGACGTTGTCCGGGACTACGTCCGCCACGATGCCCTCGACCCTGACCGCGGAGTTGATGGCTTTCAGCTTGCGTTCTGCGGCCACCGCCTTGGGCAAGGCCTCGCGCGCGTCCTGTTCGTCGAAGAGCATCTGCCGCTGCAGGTTGGACTCTTCGACGAAATCGCGGTCCACCACGCGCAGGTAGCCGACCCCGGCGCGCACCAGCGCATTCGCCTGCGCCGAACCCAGCGCCCCGCAGCCCACCAACACCACCCGCGCCGCGGCCAGCCGTCGTTGCCCGGCTTCGCCGATCCCGGCGAACAGTACCTGGCGGGAATATTTCTCCCGTGATCGGTCTTCAGCCATCGCATCCATTATAGACGTTTAGCGGAGTCGGCCGACAGCGGCGCGGGTGTATAATCACCTACCAGCTATCCCCGCGCTGGCTGGCGGTGCCCACCCGATGAACCAACGCCGTCCCAACTTTCGCTTCCAGCGGCAGATGATGGTTGAGTTGCAGATGCGGCAACGCGGCATCCGCGACGCCCGCGTGCTGGCCGCGTTCCTGGAAGTCCCCCGCCACGAATTTGTTCCGCCGGACCACTTCCACGAGGCCTACGAGGATCATCCCCTGCCGATTGGCGAAGGGCAAACGATTTCCCAGCCCTACATGGTGGCGGTGATGACCGAAGCGCTGAGCCTGGGCGGGGAGGAGCGCGTGCTTGAAATCGGCACCGGCTCGGGCTATCAGACCGCTATCCTCGCCCGGCTGGCCCGCGAGGTCTATTCCATCGAACGCTACGCCACCCTGGCCTGTCAGGCCAAGGAGCGCCTGCGACGCTTGGGCGTCACCACGGCCACGGTCGTGGTGGGCGACGGCAGCCAGGGCTATCCCCCGGCAGCCCCCTACGAGGGCATTGTGGTCACCGCCGGGGCGCCGCGCGTGCCGGACGTGCTGGTCGAGCAGCTCACCGCGGGTGGGCGCCTGGTGATTCCTGTCGGCGATGTGCACTCGCAGGAACTCTTGCTGGTCTCCAAGCACGGCCACAGCATCACGCAGAAGACCATCAACTATTGCCGCTTCGTCCCCCTCACCGGCAAATACGGCTGGGGCGGCAGCCAGATGGAATGACCGGACTCTACACGCACCCGCCGGGATGCGCCGCCTCGGCGTGAACGCGCTTGCAACCAACCTTCCCCACCGGCTCAACGCCGGGCGGCGTAAAGCTGGAGCGCCTTCTGGATGACCGCGGTGGCCTTTGCGGTGAGTTGGTAGCGGGCGAGTTCCTCCGGCCGGGCCCAGGCGACGGCAGATACATCGGACCCGGCGCGTGCCGTGCCGCTCACGGGCTCGCACAAGTAGTCAATCAGCACGTAATGGTAGCGCGGGCGGCCCCTCGCTGCCGCTTCCACCGGCGGGCTGATGCGCTCGAAGACTTCGACAATGTCCAGGACCTTGACCTCCAAACCCGTTTCCTCGCGCAGCTCCCGTTGAACCGCCTCGACCAGCGTCTCGCCCAGCTCTACCGCTCCGCCCGGCAGTGACCACTGGCCCTTCAACGGCTCGCTCGCGCGTTCGACCAGCAGCACCGCGCCCGCGCGCACCACCACACCCCCCACCCCCACAATCGGCCGCTCGGGATACTCGCGCGCACTGTGGGTCATCGGTCTAGGGGACACTCTGTGCAACCACGTCGTAGGGCAGCGGCGCGAAGCCCGTTGCCTTTTTCAGTGCTGGTATATAATACCCAAGTCGGCTGCCAACGTCTTCCGGGGGGAGTTTGCTGTGGCGAAATGTCCCGAATGCGGCGCGCTGCTCGACATTGAGAGCGATGAGGTCAAGGAGGGCGAAATCCTGCCCTGCCCGGGGTGCGACGTCGACCTCGAAGTGGTGAACACCAATCCCTTGGAGTTCGACGTCCTCGAGGAAGAAGAGGAGGAAGAAGAAGAAAGAGGTAAAGGCATTCGGGAAAGCGGCGAGGAAGAGTCTGAGAAATATGGCGAAGGCAAACACTAGTCCGGTCCTGAGGCCGCCCCGAGGGTGCGGCAGTGATATTTCGCTTGAGTCCGTGGACAGGCGGCGACCCAGGAGGCAAGGCGTGAAACGGAAACTCGGGGCGGTGTGGCTTGCTGTGCTCGCTTTGACCCTGGTGCTCACGGCAACGGCTCAGCAGAAGGAAACCATTCGCACCATCCGTGGCCAGGTGGTGGGGCCCGACGGGAAACCGGTGGCGGAAGCCTTGGTGCATCTGAAGAACCGAAAGACGGGCACGGTTCTGACCGTCGTCACCGACAACGAGGGCCGCTACCTGTTTGCGGGAGCCTCGCGGGGGGTGGACTTCGAACTCTACGCTGAATTCCAGGACCTGCGTTCGCGGCGCAAGAAACTTTCCCGCCTCGATCGGCGCATGAAAATTGTCCTCACTTTCGACTTGAAGAAACCTAAGAAGAAATCCGCTGAGCCCTCGGGAAAAGAATCCAACCCCACCGCCTACAGGACATTACCTAAAAACCTCACCCTACGGTAACAGTCGCTACGCTTCCTCCCCCCTTAGAAAGAACGACGAGCCGGGCTGTCGGCAGTTGTTTTGGCGGGTACGGGCTTTAGCCCGTACATAACTGCCTGTAGCGTGCATTGGGTGGGCAGCGGCCCTGGCTGCGGGTGGGAAGTTCGGGTAAAGGCTTGTTACCTTCTAGGCTTGCGCCCTCGCCCGGACCTTAGCCTACCCGCAACACCCGGAGGTGGGCGGGTGCGACGCGCAGGGTGACCGGTAGGCGGGTCAGAAATTCCCCATCCGCGTAGAGCTCGGCGCCTGCGGGTGCGCGCAGACTCACTTCTTGCGCCCGAAAGGAGCGGACGAAGGGTCGGCGCAGGTGCTGTCCGGAAAACAGCAGCGGGTAGGTCTCGGCCAGCTCGCGCTTGGAGACCGCTTCGACGATGCAGACATTCACCGAGCCGTCATCCAGTTGCGCGTTCGGCGCAATGCGCAGCCCACCGCCATAACTCGGTGCATTGGCAACGGCCACCAAATTCGCCGAGCCGCGAAATTCACCGCTGTCTGTTACGACTTCTACTTCCATCGGTTTCCACACCACCAGCGCGGCCAAGACGCCCAGTAGATAATGCCAGTGGCCGCTGAACGGGCTTGCGAGGCGGTTCGCGTAGCGGTTGGCGAGGGCGTCGAACCCGACGCCCGCTACGCAGGCGTAGAACCCGCTGTCGGTGCGGACTACATCTATGTAGCTTGCACGCACCGCAGTGAGCGTGTGGGCCGCCGCAAAGGGGTCAAGCGGCATCCCGAGCGCCCGGGCCAGGTCGTTGCCCTTGCCAAGCGGGAGAATACCGAGGGCGGTTTGGCTGCCGACGAGCCCGTTGAGCGCCGTGTGCGCCGTGCCATCGCCGCCGGCTGCGATCACGCAGTCATAGGCGGCCCGGGCGGCCTCGGCGGCACACCGGCAAAGTTCGTGCGCGCTGTGAACGGGTGTGTATTCCAGCTTCGGCAAGCGGGCGTGCAGGAAGTCAAGCAGGCGCGGCAGAACGCGTCGCGCCCTGCCGTTGGCGGCGTCAGGATTGGCCAGTAGGAGTATTTTCAAGGGTTTTGCCGGAGAAAGTTACTCCGGAGGTCCGATCCAGATCTCGGCAGCGTGGCGACTGAATTCCACAAAGAAGTACCGTTGTGTCGGTCTAAGGGGATACACAACACGATTCTCTCTCGTGCCATCGATGTAGACGCTTCCTTCTTTGACCTTTCGCGCTCCTTCCGCTACTGAAGGCACCCAATTGAGCCACTTGAGCAGCTTGTCTAGCTTTATCACATAGCTTCCGTCGGGTTGCTGCGCGCCAATTTGTGGAAGGGGTATCACATGCCGGGGTGGGGCCAGCGGACGCTCACCTCTCCGGACAACTCTATCAAAGTGCTCTTTTGCTTCCTGCGCTGCCTTCTCGCCCTGGAAGTCGGCGACGATGCGCCGCGCCAACTCGGCCTTGACCTTCATTGGGTGCTCTTTGCCGCTGTCTACATCACGCCGCACTTGCCCGAGCGCGGTGGGCGTGATGTCGGTGAGCAACTCGTGGTAGGTCCACATCAGTTCATCGGAGATGGACATCAGCTTGCCGAACATCTCGCCGGGCGGCTCGGTGATGCCGACATAGTTGTTGAAGCTCTTGCTCATTTTTTGGACGCCGTCGAGCCCGGGAAGAATCGGCATGAGCACCACGAGCTGAGAGGCCTGCGCGTACTCGCGCTGGATGTCGCGCCCTACGAGCAGGTTGAATTTCTGTTCGGTCGCCCCGAGTTCGACGTCCGCCTCCAGCGCCACCGAATCATAGGCTTGCAGCAAGGGATAGAGCAGCTCGTGCAGGGCGATGGATTGGTTATTCGCCAGGCGGCTGCGAAAATCTTCGCGCTCGATCATCCGTGCCAGGGTGTAGTGCGAGCAGAGCCGCACCAGGTCTTCGCCGGTAAACTTGGCCAGCCACTCGCTGTTGAAGCGCAGCTCGGTGCGCGCCGGGTCCAGAATTTTGAAGACCTGTTTTTTGTAGGTTTCGGCGTTGGCGAGCACCTCGGCCCGCGTCAACGCCGGACGCGTCGCCGACTGGCCCGAAGGGTCGCCAATCATTCCGGTGAAATCCCCGATCAGGAAGATGGCGGTGTGGCCCAGGTCCTGGAAATGCTTGAGCTTGCGCAGAACGACTGTATGGCCCAGGTGGATGTCGGGCGCGGTCGGGTCCACGCCCAGCTTCACGCGCAGTGGCTTGCCGCTCTTCTCCGCCTGCGCCAGCCGCGCCCGCAACTCTTCCTCGCGGATGATTTCGGCGGTGCCTTTCTTCAGATAGGCGAATTGTTCTTCAAGCTTCATTGGGCGAGGAAGCGGTTGCGCAACCCCCTTTGGTTCAACCCAGCGGCTCCGGCCGCTGGGCCCGGTGGCCCGCCTGCGCCTGCCTGCGGTAGGCAGGGACGGGCAGGCAGGAACCACCGGGTTGAACTCAGATAGGCGAGCTGTTCGTCAATGTTCATCGTGCTGACAGCCTATGCAAATTGCGGGCTTCAGTCAAAGTCCCAGACGCAGCAGTGCGGGTGCGTAGCACCTCTTCCAAGCTGACTTATGGATCTTACAAGCTGTGTAAGGCATCTTCGAGGCTGCCTGATGGGTCTTCCAAGTTGACGTGTGGGTCTCATCGGCCAATCTATCCCGGCCTGTCTATCCCAGTTTGGAAGTGGTGCTTGGCACCCGCCCTTGCGCAAGCCCTGGCCCTAGTCGGTGCGGAGGACGCGGCGGCCTGCAATCCGCCACTTGCCCGAGAGCACGAGGTTGATGGCTTCGGTGTAGATGCGGTGTTCCTCTTGGAGGATGCGGGCCGCCAGCGTCTCCTCGGTGTCATTGTCAGTGACCGGCACGGTGGCCTGGACGATGATGGGGCCGGCATCCAGATTTTCGTCCACAAAATGTACGCTGCAGCCAGTGACTTTCACCCCCCACTCCAGTGCTTGCTTTTGCGCCTCCAGACCCGCAAACGCCGGCAGCAGGGCGGGATGGATGTTCAGGATGCGATGGCGGAAGTGCTCCACAAAATAAGGTGAAAGAATCCGCATGAACCCTGCCAGGCACACCAGGTCCACCTGTTTTTCTTCCAGCACGGCCACGACTTTGCGGTCGTAAGCTTCCCGCTCCAAGCCCTTGGAGGGAATTACGCGCACCTCCAGACCGCGCTGCCGCGCCCTCTCCACCCCCTGCGCGCCTTCCCGGTTGCTGATCACAACGGCAATTTCGGCGGGAATTTTCCCGGCGGCCACGTTGTCGGCAATGGCTTCAAAGTTAGAGCCGCGGCCAGAAAGCAAGATGCCCAATTTCTTCACACTATGCCCTCAAGGGCTAACAGGCTACTGAAAAATGCTGCCACGGTGTCATTCCGAGGCCCGAGGTTTCTTGTCGGGCCGAGGAATCTGTTTTTCTTTCACCGGCGCAGAACCACAAGCAGATTCCTCGCTTCGCTCGGAATGACAAACGGAAGAGTTTTTTCAGCACCCTGCTAAAGCCCGATATTTTCCCTCGCTACTGTCACGGCTAAAGCCGTGACCCGCCCAAGACACAAGAAGAGCTTCTTCATTGCCAGTGGCCTCGGTAGAGGACTCGCGGTCCCGCTCTGCGGGCGGGCCGCCGCACCACCTGGCCAATGCGGTAGAAGCGCTGGCGGTGCTGGCGCAGGCTGGCCTCGACCCGGGCGAGATGCCGCGGCGGCACAATCAGCACCATGCCGATGCCGAGATTGAACGTCCGCAGCATTTCCTTGCGCGGCAGGCGGCCGAGTTTTTCCAGCAGGCGAAAAATGGGCAGGGGGCGCCAGCGGTCAAGATGGACCTCCGCCCCGCAATTGCGCGGCAGCACGCGCGGGATGTTTTCCGTCAAGCCGCCTCCGGTGATGTGGGCGGCGGCACTGAGCCAGCCCCGGGCGATGAGCGGCTTCATGGCAGGGTAGTAGCAGCGGTGCGGCTTCAGCAGCTCAGGGCCAAGCCGGTTGCGGAGTTCAGGCACGTAGGAGTGGGGCGTGAGCCGGGCTACGTCGAAGAGCAACTTGCGGGCGAGGGCGTAGCCGTTGGTGTGCAGGCCGGTCGAGGCCAGCCCCAGCAGGAGGTCACCGGCGCGGACGCGCCGTGCGTCGAGCAGCTTCTTGCGCTCGACGACGCCCACGATGAAGCCGACCAGGTCGTATTCGCCCGGGGCATAGAAGCCAGGCATCTCGGCGGTCTCGCCGCCGACGAGCGCCACGCTGGCGGCACGGCAGGCGCGGGTGATGCCGGCGACGACCTCGGCCAACACGGCCGGCTGGAGCTTGCCGCTGGCGATATAGTCGAGAAAGAAGAGCGGCGCGGCGCCCTGCACCGCAATGTCGTTGACGCAATGGTTGACCAGGTCGGCCCCCACCGTGTCGTGGCGCTTCATCTGAAAGGCTAGCTTGAGTTTTGTCCCCACGCCATCCACGCTGGTGACCAAGACCGGCTGGCGCCAGCGCTTGGGGTCGAGTGCATAGAGCGCCCCGAAGTGGCCGAGCTCGGCCCGCCCCGTCCGTACGGACGGGGCTAGCACACCGCGGGTAAGGGTGCGGCGGGCCAGTCGCCGGATACGCGCCTTGACGCGGCGCGCCCGCGCAAGACTCACCCCGGCAGCGGCGTACGACACCCGGCGGAGTTTCATCAACAGTTATTCTACTCGTGCCGTTCCAACTTTATCGAGCCCCGTTCCAACTTGCAGTGCGGGTAGACTACGCTGAGCCACCAGCAGTTGGAACGGGGCGAGCTAAGGGTAGCCAACCCGTACCTGCAAGGCCATTGGGGATGTCCCGAAGCTTCGGCACGATTGAGTCTAGCCATGACCAGTCGGAACGGCACTCGCTTCAGCACGCGGCATCTGTGCGCAGGCGGGAGGTTCACCCCGTCCGTACGGACGGGGCGCGCCAGGCACTAACCGCCAGATAGAAGGCAAGACCCAGGAAAAGCGAGTCGCGGGCCAGAGTCAGCGGGCTGATGGGCTCGCCGAAGCCGAAGCAGCCGCAGTCGGCCTCGATGCCCCGGGCATAGGTGATCCCCATGGCGACCATAAACGCGGTCAGCAGCAGGGCCGTGAACGCCGCAACGTAGCGGAGCTTCCACCCCACGAGCAACACCAGGCCCAGCGCTATCTCCAGCCAGGGCAGCGCGCGCGAAACGAAAATGACGGCCCACTCAGGCAGAAGCTGATAGCTGCTAACGGCGATGGCGAACAGAAAGGGCTCCTCAAACGGATAGAGGCCCTTGGTGAAGCCGGCGTAGAGGAAAATGGCCGCCAGCACCAGCCGCGCTAACCCGGTTCCGGTTCGCAGGGAGGTCAGCCAGTGCAGGATTGGGTCTCGCAACCCTACTTCCCCAGCAGGTGGTCGAGGTAGCGCTTCAGGATGGCGTACGGCACCACGCCGGTGATGCGCTGGGTCTGGCCGTTGGCCGTGAGCAGGGACGTGGGAGTGGAACGGACACCCAGCCGGCGGGCACGCGCAATGTCGCGGTCGATGACCGTTCCCAGCTTGGGGTCTTTCAAGACCCGGCGCAACTGACTCCGGGCTTTCTCGGGCAACCCGCGCATCACCACCGCCTCCACATTGCCGTCTTTCGCCCACTCGTCCTGAAACCCATAGAGCGTTTGGGTCACCCGCAGCCACTGGCCGATGCGAGCAGCGGCGGCGGCATGGAGCGCGGCCGGGCGCGCGTACGCGTGGTTCCGGAGGGGGAGGTCACGGTAGATGAGGCACACGCTGCCGGCGCTCACATATTCGCTGAGCAAGGGCTGGATGGTGCCCAGATAGTATTGCCGGCAGGCGGGACACTGGAAGTCGGAAAACACCTCCAGCACGATGGGGGCATCCGGGTCGCCAATACAGTCGGTGGGCGCGGGGGTAGGGGCGGTCTGCGCCGCCAGCACGGAGGCGCAAACCAACACCAGCGGCACCAGAACCAGAAACTTCTTCAGCATGGCCATAAGTATACTGATTCCATTTGGGGGTGAAAAGCTGTCCGCCCCCGGGCGTTCTACATCGGCGCGAGTGGCTAGGCGCTTTCCTTCTCGGCCGCGGCCAGTTGCAGCTCGACGAAATCGGTGGGATATGTGCCGGTGTAGCAGGCCCGGCAGTAGCGGCCCTCGTTGTCGGCCACCGCCTTGCGCATCCCTTCGAGCGAGAGATAGCCGAGCGAATCCGCTTCGATAAAGGCGCAAATTTCGTTGACGCTCTTGTGCGCGGCGATGAGTTCGCGCTTGGTGGGGGTATCGATGCCGTAGAAGCAGGGGGAGATGATGGGCGGGCAGGAGACACGCACGTGCACTTCCAGCGCCCCCGCCCCCCGGATCATGCGCACGATCTTGCGCATGGTGGTGGCGCGAACAATCGAGTCGTCCACGAGCACCAGGCGGCGGTTCTCCAGCAGGTTGCGGCAGGGGTTGAGCTTGGCCTTGACGCCGAAGTCGCGAATCTGCTGTTGGGGCTCGATGAAGGTGCGCCCCACGTAGTGGCTGCGGATGAGGGCAAACTTCAAGGGCATGCCCGATTCCAGCGAGTAGCCAATCGCCGCCGCTACGCCCGAGTCAGGCACCGGGACTATAATGTCGGCGTCGGCGGGATGCTCGCGCGCCAAGAGCCGGCCCAGCATTTCGCGGCTCTTTTGTACCGGCCGGCCGAAGATGATCGAGTCCGGGCGGGAAAAGTAGACGTGCTCGAAGATGCAGTAGGCGTGCTTGATGGGCGGGGAGAAGTAGTGCGACTCCACCCCGTCGTTGGAAAGAATCACCATTTCGCCGGGGTCAACTTCGCGCAGGTATTCGGCGCCAATCAAGTCAAAGGCGCAGGTCTCTGAGCCCACCACCCAGGCACCATCGAGCCGCCCCAGGCAGAGCGGGCGGAAGCCGCGCGGGTCGCGGACGGCGAAGACGGCATCGCGCGTCAGCATCACCAGCGAGTAGGCGCCCTCGACCTGGCGCAAGGCTTCGGGCACAGCTTCGCGGAGAAGCTCTTTCCGGGACTGCGCCATCAAATGCAGGACGACTTCGGTGTCGGAGGTAGTCTGGAAGATGGAGCCACGCGCCTCCAGCCGCTGGCGCACTTGCGTGGCGTTGACCAGGTTGCCGTTGTGGGCCAACGCCACCGGGCCCTTGTTGCAGGTGACCAGGAGGGGTTGCGCGTTGGCCGGCGCTGATTCTCCCGTCGTGGAGTAGCGAGTATGGCCGATGGCAGCCTGGCCCGCGAGCGTTTGCATGACCGGCTCGGTGAAGACCTCGGCCACGTGCCCCATACCCCTGTGCATGATGAGGTCGTTGCCGTCGCTGGCCACGATGCCGGCGCTCTCTTGGCCGCGGTGCTGCAGCGCGTAGAGGCCCAGGTAGGTGAGCTTCGCCGCCTCGGGATGGCCGAAGGCGGCGAAGACACCGCACTCGTCGTGGAAGTGATCCTCGTGGGAGTGGATCACGCTGCCCTCCCGGCCGCGGGTTGCATCAGCCGCACCAGTGCCCTGCTCCACACTTCGGCGAGCGTGCGCACAGGTTCCTCTAAGATAGTTTTCCCGTTGAAGAGAATCCGGAATTCGCCCATCGTCGTCCAGCCCAGCTGCCTCGCCTTGACATCATATTGTCCCGCAACCCGTAGGGTGTCCGCAAGGTGCTTTTCGTCGACTTCGAGCAAGATGCGCGAGGGCTCTTCCCCGAACAGGATGGCCTCTGCGGGCAGTTGGCTGCCGAGCGTGACCATCACCCCCAGGCCTGCCGCGCTGCCAAAACAGCTCTCCGCCAGCGCCAGCAGCAGCCCGCCGTCGCTGATGTCATGCGCCGCGAGCGCGTAGCCACCTGCGAGCAGGGCGAGGGTACAGTCCTGGAGCTGCTTTTCGAGCGTCAGGTCGAGTACCGGCGGCTCACCGCCCACCACGCTGTGGATGACGGAAGCGTACTGGCTGGAAGAAAAAGTGCGCGCGAGGTTTTTCCGCTCAGTCGGCAGCGGGCCGAGGAGAACAATCGTGCTGCCGCGCTGCCGGAAGCCCGCGCCCACGGCGCGCTCGACCTCGTCCAGGACGCCCAGCATCCCGATGACCGGTGTGGGATAGATGGCCTTTCCCAGGGTTTCGTTATAGAAGCTGACGTTGCCCCCGGTGATGGGAGTCGCGAGGGCGCGGCAGGCTTCGGCCATCCCGTCAATTACTTCGCTGAACTGCCACAGAATTTCGGGTTTCTCGGGGTTGCCGAAGTTGAGGCAGTTGGTCGCGGCCCAGGGTTTCGCGCCCACGCAGACGACGTTGCGCGCGGCTTCAGCCACCGCCAGGGCAGCGCCGCGGCGGGGGTTGAGGTAGCAGTAGCGCCCGTTGCCGTCCACCGCCAGCGCCAGCCCGCGGCGCGTGCCCTTGAGGCGCAGCACGGCGGCATCGGCGGCGCCCGGCGCGAGCAGCGTGTTGGTGCGGACGGAGTAGTCATATTGCTGATAGATCCAGCGTTTGCTGGCCAGGGTGGGCGAGGCCAGCAGGCGTAAGAAGTTTTCCCGCAGCGTACGCCGGGCGGTGGGCTCGTCGGCAAAGCCGACCAGCGTTTCGGGCCCCGCGGGGCGGGGTGCGAGCGGACGCTGGTAGACGGGCGCCTGCTGGGCCAGCGCAGTGCTGGGAATCTCCGCCACCACCTGGCCGTCCGTACGGACGCGTAGCTTACCGTCGGCGGTGACCGCGCCGACGGTGACCGCATCGAGGCCCCACGTGCGGCAACGGGCGAAGACGTCGTCCTCGCGTCCGGTCTCGGCCACCCGCAGCATCCGCTCCTGCGATTCCGAGAGCATGATTTCGTACGGGCTCATGCCCTGCTCGCGCTGCGGCACCCGGGCAAGCTCAATCTCGATGCCGGTGCCGCCGCGGGCGCCCATCTCGCAGGTCGAGCAGGTGAGCCCGGCGGCCCCCATGTCCTGGACGGCGACGATGGCGCCGGTTTCAAACGCTTCAAGAAGGGCTTCCAGCAGCAGCTTTTCCAGGAACGGGTCGGCAATTTGCACATTGGGCCGCTTGGCGCTGGACGCCTCGTCGAATTCGGCCGAGGCCAGCAGGCTGGCGCCGTGGATGCCGTCGCGGCCGGTCTTGGCCCCGACGTAGATGACCGGATTGCCGACGCCGCGGGCACGGGCCAGAAAAATCTTGTCCCTGGGAGCAACGCCCAGAGCCAGGGCGTTGACGAGCGGATTGTGGCTGTAGCCCGAAGGTTCGGGATCGAAATAGACATCCCCGCCGACCGTCGGCACGCCAAAACAGTTGCCATAGAAGGCAATGCCGCTGACCACGCCCTCGGCGAGGCGGCGGTTGCGCTTGTCGTCCAGGGGCCCGAAGCGCAGCGCGTCGAGGACGGCAATGGGGCGGGCGCCCATGGTGAAGATGTCGCGCAGGATGCCGCCGACGCCGGTGGCCGCGCCCTGAAAGGGCTCGATGAAGCTCGGGTGGTTGTGCGACTCAATCTTGAAGACCGCGGCCAGGCCGTCGCCAATGTCCACCACGCCGGCGTTTTCGCCGGGCCCGTGCAAGACCTGGGGGCCGCTGGTGGGCAGGCGCTTGAGGTGGACTTTGGAAGACTTGTAGGAGCAGTGCTCGCTCCACATCACGCTGAAGATGCCCAGCTCGGTCAGGGTGGGCTCGCGCCCCAGGATTTTCTGGATGCGCTGATACTCCTCAGGCGTCAGCCCGTGCTCGGCAACCAGCTCAGCGGTGATGTCTACTT
>JBHIAG010000047.1:0-16265 GCA_046758465.1 Terriglobia bacterium
ATGGACTGGCGGAGTTGTTCCGTTCAGGTGTAGAATGGGCGATGGCAAGTAGCTTCCCGGCCAGGTGGTAGCGTGGAACCGGTTGTTCGCTGCATCAACGTCTGGAAGATTTACCACAGCGGCAAGATTGAAGTACCCGCCTTGCAAGGCACCTCGCTCGAAATCCGCGAGGGCGAGTTTGTGGCCGTGATGGGCCCCTCGGGCTGCGGCAAGTCCACACTGCTGTACGTGATTGGCGGGCTGACGCCGCCCAGCGCGGGCTCGGTGCTGGTCGATGGCAACAATCTGACTCAGATGAGCGACGCCGAACGCACGCTGCTGCGCCGGCGCAAGATCGGGTTCGTCTTCCAGCGCTTCAATCTCCTGCCCACGCTGACCGCGCGCGGCAACATCGCCATCGCCCAACACATCCAGGGCGACGGCTTCGACCCGCACCGCTTCGAGGTTACCGTCTCGCTGCTCGGCCTGAAGGAGCGGCTCCACCACCGGCCAGCAGAACTCTCCGGCGGCGAGCAGCAGCGGGTGGCCATCGCGCGCGCCATCATCAGCGAGCCCAAAATTGTCCTCGCCGATGAGCCCACCGGCAACCTCGACACCCAGAACTCCGAAGTGGTACTGAAGATGCTCAAGAAGCTGAACCGCGAGCTGGGCCAGACCCTGATTTTGATCACGCATAACCCCGAGGTGGCCCGCCACGCCCACCGCATCCTGCTGATGCGCGACGGCCGCATCCTCGCCGCAACCTCACCCGACAACATCTCCTCAATCTCGCGTCAGACGCACGCCAGCGGATGAGCACGACCCCCACCGCGATGCCTCCCAAAACCCCGGCCCCGACCGCGCCCCTGCGGCGGGTGGCGCGCACGATCCGCGGCCTGCTGCTCTGGCGCCACGAACGCGGGAGTTGGCAGTACGACATGATGGTGGTGCTCATCCTGACCTTCGTTCTGTTGAGCCCACCCACCTGGTTCCACGACAAAATCCGCGTGCTGCGAGAAACACCGGAGGCCACGCAGTATCGCATCCCGGCCAGCCTACTCTGGCAATACGGAGAACAGCCCGAAGCGGCCGCCCACGAGCTGCTGACGCAACGCCACGGCAAACCTTTCACCATCACCAGCATCGAACCTGTGGAAGATGACGCCGGTGCGATCGTCTGGTATGATGTCTGGGCGCGTCCGCGCGACTGAGCGCGGAGGCCTGGGGGAGTCTCGCAGAGTGCAACGCCGTCTCGCCCTCCTAGTGTGTCTGTTGGCTTTCGGAACAGCCTTGGCGGCGCAAACCGCCCGTCGCTGGGAGAGCGAAGCCATCGTCAAGCGCCTCAACGATGCCGCTAAGCACTTCCGCACCGTCACCGCCAAATTGGCCTACACTAAAGTCACGGTGGTGGTGGACGACAAATCCACCCAGGAGGGAAAAATCTACTACCGCAAGAACGGCCACATCCTCATTGACATCCTGCGCCCCGAACCCAAGAAGATCCTGTTCCGTGGCGACAAACTCGAAATCTTCTACCCCAAGATGAACCAGATCCAGGAGTTCAACCTGTCCAAGCACCGCGGATTGGTCGAGCAGTTCCTGTCGCTGGGCTTCGGCACCAGTGGCGACGACCTGAAGAAGGCCTACCTGCTGACTGTGCTGGGCGAAACCAAGCTGGACGGCCGCACCGTCCTCCAACTGGAACTGACCCCCAAGGACGAGCGTGTTCGCAACCAGATCCACAAGATTCATCTCTGGTTTGACTTGGCCTCCTGGGCCCCGGTGCAGCAGAAGTTCTTCGAGGTGGGCGGCGACTACGGCACCACGCGCTACACCAACATCAAGGTCAACATCCCCATTCCCCGCTCGCGGCTCCGCCTGAACGCGCCCAAGAACGTCTCGCGCGTCAAGCCACGGGGCTAACTCCCGGCATGTCCCTCCTCGGGGCCTCTCACTTTATGCAGCGAGGAGAAGAACCGTGAAGCTACGAGTCATGCTTCCCTCGATCACCCTGGCCGCCGGGCTGCTGGCGGCCACCGCGCAACAGCCGGCCACTCGCCCCGCAGCGGCAGCGCTGCCGCCCGCGGCACACGCCGTAGCAAGGGAGCTTGACGGCGAACGGATGCGCGCCCACGTGCAATTCCTCGCCAGTGACCTGCTGGAAGGCCGCGGCACCGGCCAGCGTGGAGGTGAACTGGCTGCGGCCTACATAGCCACCCAGTTCGCACTCGCCGGCCTCCAGCCTGCCGGGCCTGACGGAGGTTATTTCCAGCGCGTGCCCCTGATGGGCCTCGAGACAAAAACTACCACCACGCTCACCTTCCTGACTCCCCGCGGCGAGCGCCACCTGCACTACCTCGAAGAGTTCGTGGCCACTGCCGAAACCCAGCAAGAGGTCCAGGAGGTGGACGCCGAGGTGGTCTTCGTGGGCTACGGCATCGAGGCGCCCGAATACGAGTGGGATGACTACAAAGGCGTGGCGGTGCGCGGCAAGGTTCTCTTGATGCTGGTCAATGACCCGCCCTCGCATGACCCGCGTCACTTCGGCGGCAAGGCGCTGACCTATTACGGCCGCTGGACCTATAAGTACGAACAGGCGCGGGCGAAGGGCGCCGCCGGCGCCATCCTCATCCACACCACGCCGTCGGCAGGCTACGGCTGGGCGGTGGTGCGCAACTCCTGGGGCCGCGAGCGCCCCTTCGTCCGCTTGCAGCCGGGCGCGCCAGCGCTGGGAATCGCGGGCTGGATTACGGAAGCGGTAGCCCGCGAGCTGCTGGCTGCCGTCGGGCAAGACTTGACGGCGCTGGCCCAGGCGGCCGCCCAGCGCGACTTTCGCCCCCGCGCTCTGCCCCTGCGCCTGCGGGCACACCTGGAAACTCAAATCCGGCCGCTGGAGACCGCCAACGTGCTGGGCCTCCTCGCCGGCAGCGACCCCGAGCGCAACGACGAAGTCGTCATCTACACCGCGCACTACGACCACCTCGGCGTGGGAACCCCGCAGAGCGGGGACGCCATCTACAACGGTGCCGTGGACAACGCCTCCGGCACGGCGTTGCTGCTGGAGCTGGCGCGCGCCTTTGCCGCGGCTCCGCACACGCCGCGCCGCTCGCTGCTGTTCGTTGCCTATGCGGCCGAGGAAGGCGGGTTGCGCGGCTCGGAATACTACGCGGCCCATCCGCCCTTCCCACCGGGAAAGACCGCGGCGAACCTTAACTACGACGCCCTGCCGATGCTGGGGCGGACACGCGACCTCGCCCTGCTGGGCATGGAGCGCACCACCCTCTATCCGACGGCGCAGCGCATCGCCCGCGCCCTCGGCCTGACCCTCAGGCCCGACCTCAACCCGGAGCAGGGCTACTACTATCGCTCCGACCACTTCAGCCTGGCCAAGGTGGGCGTGCCGGCGGTGTCATTGGATTTGGGACAGGACTACGTGGGCAAGCCGGCCGACTGGGGTGCCGCCCAGGAGCGCGACTACCGCGAAAAACGCTACCATCGCCCCGCTGACGAGTACGACCCTGGGTGGGATTTTTCCGGCCTAGTCGCAATCGCCAAATTCGGTGTCTATCTCGGCTGGGAAGCCGCCAGCGTCGAGGTGCTGCCGGGCTGGCAGCCCGGCGATGAATTCGCCGCCGCCCGCGCCGCCAGCCTGCAATAGTAGCCCTCGGAAGTAGGCACGATGAGGTCGTGGAGAAACACTTTTCTGGTACTCGTAGTTTTTTCTCTGTTGCTGGGCGGCGCGCACGGCCAACAGGCGACGGAGGAAGAAACCTACCGGGCAGAAATCACCCGCTGGCGCCAGCACAAGGATCTCCGCTTCCGCACCAGCCCGTTTTCTCGTTTGGCGCTCGTGCACCGCGAGTATCTGAAAGAGCGGGCGCGCGTAACCTTGGGCAGCGGCCCCGAGGCCGACCTGCGCCTGGCAGCACCCGACATCGCTCCGCTCCACGCGGTCGCGGTCATCGAAGGCAGCACTTTGACTCCCGTGCTGCGGGCGCAGGGCGAAGCTGCCATCTGGAGCCTGAACAAGCCCGCGCGACGCCTGCACAAGCTCACCTTGAAGGACAACACCGGCTTTCGCATCGGCCGCTTCAACCTGCTCTACAAGTTGAACCCGATGTGGGGTCGCACCCTCGAAGTGTTTGACCCCGAACATCCCGCCCTGGCGGCGTTCACCGAGCTTGACTACTTCCCCATTGAGCCTGCCTACCGCATCGAAGCCGAGAGCATCCCTTCTGCGCAGCCCGAGCGCATCACCCTCATCGACAGCCACGGCAACCCGCAACCCTACTGGCTCTACGGCGAGCTGCGCTTCAGCGTGCAGGGAACGCCGTGCCGGTTGGAACTCTACACCCTGACCCTCGACCCGAAAGAAATTGCCACCGATGGCTTCATGCTGATCTTCACCGATGCCACCAGCGGCAAGGAGAGCTATCCGGCGGCACGCTACCTCTACGTCGAAGGCAAAACCGCTGGCCGCATCACGGTGGATTTCAACCGGGCCTTCAGCCCGCCCTGCAACTACAGCCCCGTCTTCACCTGCCCGTTTCCCCGGCTGCAGAACCGCCTGCCGGTGGCCATCCGCGCGGGCGAAAAGTGGTACCGCAAGAAGTCAGGCGCCTGAGCGACACCTAGGCTGACTCCCAGCAAATACAGCCTTAGTAGAACACCACGCCGCCGTCCACGTTGAGGGCCTGGCCGGTGATGCCGCTGGCCTCCTCCGAGCAGAGGAACAGGGCGGCCGCCGCCACCTCTGCGCGCTCCTGCGGACGGCCCTGCAAGATTGCAGCGCGCGTCTGCTCGCCCAGTTGCTCCAGGCTCACGCCCAGCTTGCGGCTGAGTGCAGTGCCCACCTCGTGCCACATCGCCGTGCCGCGCACCGGCCCCGGGCAGAGCGCATTGACGCGTACACCGCTGCGCGCCGCCTCGGCAGCAACCACGCGGCTCAGGGCAATCATGCCGGCTTTGGAGGCGGCATAGGGGCCACTCCAGGCATAGGCGTGCTTGGCAGAAACCGTTGAGATGTTCAAGATGACGCCGCGACGCCGGGCGAGCATGCCCGGCAACACCGCACGCGTCAGCAGGTAGGCGCTACGCAGGTTGATGGCCAGCACCTGGTCCCACTCTGCAGGCGTGATGCTGTGCAGCTCGCGCACGGGCCCGTAGATACCAGCGTTGTTCACCAGGATGTCGATCGGGCCAAATTGCTTCTCGGCGGCCGGGACCACGCAGGCTACATCAGCCTCCTGGCTTACATCCGCGACCTCGTAGGCAACGCGCCCACCCGCCTGCTGGATCGCCTTGGTGGTTTCGGCCAGTTGCTGCTGCGTGCGGCTGGTAATGAAAACCGCTGCCCCTGCGCGCGCAAAACGCTCGGCGATGGCCTGGCCGAGGCCGCGGCTGCCCCCGGTAATCAACGCCACCCTGCCTTCCAGTTTCATCGCACCCTCCCGAAAAGCGTCTAAGATAGCATATGTTCTTGAAACCTCATTGCGAGGTGAAACTCGCTGAGCCGACCTGATCGTGTTCGCAAGCGCGGAGTGGCGGTGGCCGCTCTGGCACTGATGCTTTTGCCCCTGCCCGGGCTCTGCCAGGAGCCCTTCACCCTGACCGAACGCTGCAACGCCGTGGAGTGCAGCGAGGGCCCGGAGTGGACGGCGACCGCCGAGACAGGAGAGCAGGACCTGGCCTGGCAGGCGGCCTAGGAAGGCTCGGAGACGCTTCTCATCTTCTCCCCCGATTCGCGCTTCTTGCTTCTTGGCCAGCCGGAAGAGAGCGGGTTGGACGTCGTGAGCTACAAGCTGTTCCTCCTCTCACTGGCAGACAAAAACGTGCAGTTGCTCGCCGGGCTGGCGAACCGTGGAACCTTGTCCCCCACCTCCGACTACGCCTTCGTTGAGACCGGGCCCCATCCGCTGCTCTACAACCTGGTGACGCGCCAGGCGATGCCCCTGACCGGGATTGACTCCGGCCTGGAGAACGACCCGGTGTGGGCGGGGTCGTGGTCGGCCGACGGCAACGAGCTAGCGATTAACCAGCAGCAAGCCTTCGACAGCGCCGCCGAGCCCCGCTCCTGGACGCTGCGGATCGACTGACACCGGCGCCGCCAGTGTCCGTCCAGGCGCGATAAGGCCCTTTCTCCCGCCTAAGTGCTTGCTTTTCAAGCAGTCTTTGACTACATTCGCCCTGATAGGTCCGCCATTGGCGGCTGAACGGTTGCCTCCGGCCAGCAGGGGATTATATATTCATGAGACGAGTCCCATTTGCTGAATCCGTGAAGACCATTGCCCGAGGCGTCGACAACTGGTTTGCGGAGCAGCCGATCGTCGTTTCCTTTGAGGTGACCGATTCCTGCACCTGCAACTGCAAACACTGTGACCACGGAGGCCCTCGGGACAATTCCCGGGATCTCAAGCCTTCGGACTATCGCCGCTACATGAAAGCCTTGCGGCCTTGCGCGGTCCAACTCTCCGGGGGGGAGCCGTTAATGCGACCCGACCTCCTGGAAATTGTAAAGAACATCAAGAGACCTGACGGCTTGCCCTATCTCATCCTGGTTTCAAACTGGTCGGGGATGACCGAAGAGAAGTACCTTGAACTTCACGATGCCGGGATCAATCAGTTCTCGGTCAGCCTGGACTTCCCCGACGAACGGCACGATGACTTCCGGAGCTATCCCGGACTGTACGCCAAGCTGGACAAGCTGATGCCCAAGCTGGCGGCTTACGGCTACGACGACATTGTCCTCAACAACTGCATCACCCGCCACAATCTCCCCTATATCAACGCTGTGGCCGACAAGGCGAAGGAGTGGGGGGTGAACGTCAGTTACAGCGCCTACACGTTCCGGCGGACTCAATGCTGGGACCACTTCATCGACAAACCGGAAGAACTGGTGCAGTTGAAGGCCCAACTGGATAGCATCAAGGCCCGCATGGATAATTCCAACTGGATCGTCAACAGCTGCACCACCCTCGATGCCACCTACGCCTACTTTGAGCGTGGCGGCACCCCGGGATGCAAAGCCGGACTGCGCTTCCTGGTGGTGACCAGCGACGGCTATCTGCAGCCCTGCTCCATGCAGTTCAAGCGTTATCCTTTGGAGGAGCGGGAGCGGCTTATCCAAGAGTTCACGGACCACAACACCTGCGGGGATTGCTACGTGTCCATCCGTTCCTACCTGGACAAGACACTCCCGCAGTTGATCTACGAGATGGTGAAAGGCCACTTCTCCTTCAAGACCAAGCACGACGGGCAATCCGGCTGCCAGGCCTGACCGGCCGTCCTGCTGCCCTCCTCTTGGGGTCTCTCTGGAGAATCAGGCTTTTGTAGCCACGCGCATCGCGCTTCTTGCGGGAGGTGTGGGCTTCTGGTGACGAACTGCCCACGGCTCGCAAAATGCGCTTACAGTGGTTACCTCTGCCATCCCTCCTTCCGAGCCACCGCAGTCTCCGAGCCCTGGGCCTGGACCCCGGGCGTCGAGCAACTCCGGCCTCCGATTGTCGAGGGCCGAAAGCGGCTGTTTTCACCCTAACCGCTTGTTTTTCAGCCAGCTTTTAGCCACGTTCACCCCGAGATTTCCACCATTGGCGGCTTCCTCATTGCCCCCGCCGGGGCGGGCGGCTAGCTTGGCCGACCGGAGGGAAACCTCTTCGGGGGAGGCGCGCCAGCAGGGCATGTCTACACTAAGAGCCATCCGCCGCCGGGTCCTCGCCTACCACCGCCTGTGCCGTGAAGTCGGGTTGGTAGCCAAGGGCTTGTTGTCCACCCGGCATCCGATCCTGGCGCACATCATTCCCATTCGCCGCTGCAACCTTTCCTGTGCCTACTGCAACGAGTACGACACCTATTCGCCGCCGGTGCCCACCGAGGTGATGCTCCGGCGCATCGACCGGCTGGCCTCGTTCGGCACCACGATTATTACCATCAGTGGCGGCGAGCCGCTCTTGCATCCCGACCTGGACGACCTCATCCGCCGCATCCGCTACCACGGCCGCCTCGCGGGTCTCATCACCAACGGCTACCTGCTCACTGCCGACCGCATCCGGCGGCTGAACCGTGCTGGCCTGGACTACCTGCAGATCAGCATCGACAACGTGCAGCCCGACGAGGTCTCGAAGAAGAGCCTGAAGGTGCTCGACCAGAAGCTCCGGTTGCTGGCCGACCACGCCGAATTTCACGTCAACATCAACTCCGTGCTCGGCAGCGGCGTGCGCAACTCTACGGATGCGTTGGTGATCGCTCACCGGGCCATCGAGCTCGGCTTCACCAGCACGGTAGGTGTCCTCCACGACGGCGAAGGCCAGCTCCGGCCCCTGAGCGAACTGGAGCAGCAAATCTTCCGCGTGATCATGCGCCTGGGGAAGAAGTCCTACGCCCGGCTCAACCAGTTCCAGTGGAAGATTGCGCAGGCCCAGCCCAACGACTGGCGCTGCCGCGCCGGCTCCCGCTACCTCTATGTTTGCGAGGACGGGCTGGTGCACTACTGCTCGCAGCAGCGCGGCTACCCGGCCATTCCCCTGGAGGAGTACACACTGCAACTGCGGCAGCGCGAGTTCTACACCAAGAAGTACTGCGCACCCTACTGCACCATCTCCTGCGCGCAGCAGGTGGCGATGATTGACAACTGGCGCGCCCCCCAAACTGCGCTGCCGCCATTGCGTCATCCCGAACCGCTGGTGTCACTCCAGAGTCTCAACGCAGACGACTGAACCCCGCGCCCTCGACTCCCGACTCCACTCTCAGCGTTTGCGTCGTGGCCTGATTTCCACCGAGCCCCCAGGCTCCCGCCTGGGGGACAGCTATCTGCATGGGCTAATTAGAACACCACCAACTGGTGAGTTTGCTTGCGGGCGGGCGTGGCCTGCGGTAGCATGGCAACTCCGCTCCGCCCTCTTGGGGCGGGGCCTTGCCGGGGACTTCCTTCACCCTATGGGGGACGCCATGAAGAAAGAGAGCCCTCTCCTGAGCCGGAGAGAATTCGTCGGGGCCCTGGCGGCAGCGATGGTGTTGCCGGCACTCGGCCCCGCGCCCATACGAGCGGACCCCGCATCTGTGCAGCAGCCACCGCCCGCACGGCCATACGACCCCCCGTATGGACGCACCCTGGAGCAGGAGCGGCGCGAGGCAGTCGAAAACATTGAGAAAGCCGTGAAGCCCATCCGGGAATTCGCAGTACCGGTTGGAACCGAGCCGGCGTTCATCTTCCGCGCCCGATTCAAGGGGCGCTAGATTGGGTGGCACCGGCCTGCCCCGATCCCGCAGAGCGGGACAAGGCGAAGTCGCGGGCGTCTCGCCGGTGTAGCGGGCCGCGGCGTTAGCGAGATCGAATCATGTTGAGCGAAGACGTCCTCTACCTGCCGGTGGCCGAACTGGCGAAGAAGATTCGGGCGCGGGAAGTTTCGCCGGTCGAGCTGGCCGAGTCCTACCTGGCCCGTCTGGAACGCCTGGGACCGAAGCTGAACGCGGTGGCAACGCTCACGCGCGAACGTGGGCTGGAGGAGGCACGCGCGGCCGAGCGCGAAATTGCGGCGGGATATTATCGCGGGCCGCTCCACGGCATCCCGTACGGCGGCAAAGACCTGCTGGCTACGCGTGGTATCCCCACCACCTGGGGCGCGCCCCCCTACCGCAACCAAGTCTTTGACTACGACGCGACCGTGATCGAACGGCTGCGGGCGGCGGGGGCCGTGCTCATCGCCAAACTCGCCATGGTGGAACTGGCGGGCAGCGGCGGCTATCGCTACGCCTCGGCTTCCGCCACCGGCCCGGGCCTGAACCCCTGGAACACCGGCACGTGGTCGGGTGGGTCCTCTTCAGGCTCGGGCGCGGCGACCGCGGCAGCCCTGGTGGCGTTCGCGATTGGTTCAGAGACCTGGGGATCGATCCTGACCCCGTCGAGTTTTTGCGGCGTCACGGGCTTGCGGCCCAGCTACGGGCGGGTGAGCCGCTACGGGGCGATGGCGGTTTCCTGGACGCTGGACAAGCTCGGGCCGATGTGTCGCGCCGTGGACGACTGCGGGCTGGTGCTGGCGGCGCTGGCAGGCTACGACCCCAACGATGCCTCCACGCTTCCGGGGAGTTTCACCGACGAGCCGTTGCGCGGAGACTTACGCCATACGCGCATCGGCGTTGTGCCGGAGGACTTCGCAAAGAACGCCGAACCGGAAGTGGAGCGCGCCTTCAACGCCGCGCTGGAGGTTCTGGGCGGGTTTGGGGCAGAGCTCGAACCGGCCCCCCTGCCCGCCTTCCCCTACGCACCGGTGGCAGAAACGGTCATCGCCGCCGAAGCCGCAGCTTTTTTTGAAGAGCTGATCCAGACCGGCAAGGTAGGCGAGCTGGTGGATGTGGCGCAGCAGGCCGGCATCGAGGCTGGGGCGCAGGTGAAAGCGGTGGATTACCTGAAAGCCATGCAGCTCCGGACGTTGCTGCAGGCGGAATTCGCCCGGCTGTTCGAGAAGTTTGAGGTGCTGGTGGCGCCGAGCTTGCTCTTCGTCGCCTCGCCCATCGAAGCCGACCTCAACACGGTCTTCAAAGGCTCGAGCGGCATCGGCGCGGCCGGCAACCTGCTCGGCCTGCCGGCGATTTCGGTTCCCTGCGGTTTTGGCAAGAATAATCTGCCCGCGGGCTTGTCAGTAGTGGGGAAGCCGCTCGACGAAGCTGCGGTGCTGCGGGTGGCGCGCGCCTACCAGCAGGCTACCAACTGGCACACGCGCCGGCCCCCCATCGCCTAGCTTCATTCAGGAGGTCACGATGAAAGCAGGGTTTCGGGGTTCTCTCCTTCTGTTGATTGTTGTCTTTGTTGCTGCTTCGCTGGGCGCTGAGAAACGTCCGATGACGCCGCTCGATGTCGTCCACCTGCGCGCGGCCCGCAACGCCCAGCTTTCCCCGGACGGCCAATGGGTCGTCTTTGAGCTCTCGGTGCTGAACTGGGAGAAAGGGAAGCGCTACAGCGACATCTACGTTTCCTCGGTGGCGACGGGCGCGCAGCGCCGGATGACGTTTACCGACGAGGCGAGCGAGCAAAATCCTCGCTGGGCGCGCGACAGCATCCATTTTGCTTTCCTCTCCAACCGCGCGGATGGGAAGGAGAAGCAGCTCTACCTGATGCGGCGCGACGGCGGCGAAGCGCGGATAGTGCAGGGCCACAAAGGGCCGGTGGCCGATTTTGCCTTCAGCCGCGATGGCCGCTGGCTCGCCTACCGGGCGGGCAAACAAGACGAGGAGCAACTCTGGCTCGTGGCGCTCGACGCCGCCGAAGCGCAAGCCACGCAACTGACCCAGCACAGCACGCCCGTGCGGCGGTGGGTCTGGACGGAAGCGAGCGACCGCATCTACTTCAGCGCCCCTGAGCGCGTGGACAAAGACGACCAGAAACGCAAGGAGAAGAAATTCGACGTCGCGATCCGCAACCCGGAAAGAATCGCCGCGCACCTGTGGTCCATTGATCTCGCAACCAAGCAGGAGCAGCGGTGGACGCAAGGGGAGTTCAGCGTCGGTTCGATTGTGGTCTCGCGTGACGCTCGCAAGGTGGCACTGCGGAGCCGGTCGCTCGATCGCTATGTGAGCGATGTCGAAGCCGCGGGGACTTACGGCGAAATCTATCTGCTGGACGTGGCCAGCGGGCGGCTGGAGCAGCTCACCAACAACCAAGTCGGCGAAAGCCAGCCCAGTTTTTCTCCCGACAGCCGCTGGATTGCCTTCTCATCCTGGGAAGATTTCGAAACGTACCGGCGCCGACGTGTCTATCTGCGTGCGGTGGATGGTGGCGACTGGCACGTGCTGCCAAAAGACTGGCCCTACGACGCCTCCATCGACTCCTGGAGCCCGGATTCCAAGACCATCTACTTTATCGGCGGGGTCGGTGTCGGCCGGCATCTGTTTGCTCTGGGTGTTCCCGATGGCCGGTTGCAACAAATCACAAACGAGGAGGGGGCGGTCTTGGGCGGACTCGACCGCGACAGCGGCCTCTTCCTGCTCGGGTTCACCGATTCTCAGCAGCCGGCCGACTACTACGTGGTAGAGCCGGCGCGGCTGGCAGACCGGGCAGCGTGGCAGCGGGTGTCGAACGCGAACCCGCAGGTGGCCGAGCTGGCGCTGGGGAGCTACGAAACGATCCGTTGGCGTAGCACGGACGGCGTCGAGGTGGAAGGGCTGTTGATCAAGCCGGTGGGCTACGAGGAGGGGAAGCGGTATCCACTCATCGTGCAGATTCACGGGGGCCCCGCAGGCGCCTATGTCCACGCCTTCCCCGGCCGTTGGAGCAACTACGCCCACGTCTATGCGGGCGCAGGCTACGCGGTCTTCCAGCCTAACTACCGCGGCTCGTCGAACTACGGCGATGAGTTTCGGCGGCAGATTGCCGGTGACTACTTCCGGCAGGGGTACGAGGACATCATCAGCGGAGTGGACTACCTGATTGCGCGCGGCGTGGCCGACCCGGAAAAACTCGGCATGATGGGCTGGAGCGCGGGTGGGCATTGGTCGAACTGGACGCTGGTGTCCACCGACCGCTTCAAGGCCATCTCCTCGGGGGCAGGAGGGATGAACTGGATTTCGATGTACGCGCAGACCGACATCCAGTTTATCCGTGAGTTCTACTTTCGCGGTACGCCCTACGAGCACTGGGACCACTACGTGGAGGTCTCGCCGCTGCGCTACATTAAGAACGCGAAGACGCCAACGCTGATTCACGTCGGGCACGACGACGCGCGGGTGCCGCGGCCGCAGAGCGAGGAGCTGCACATGGCGCTGAAGAAGCTGGGCGTGCCGACCGAGTTTATTGTGTATCCGCGGATGCCCCACGGGCTGAGGGAGCCGCGCTACCAGTTGGTGAAGATGGTGAGCGAGTTCAACTGGTTTGAGAAGTGGCTCCGGGGCAAGGAAGGCTGGTTTGAGTGGAAGGAGCTGCTCGCGACGTTGCCGGGCGAAGAAAAGAAGGAAGAAAAAGCGGCGACGAGCAACCAGCCTTAGGTGCGCCGACGGGGGCGATCGGGCGTCCGCGGGAGTGTTGAGCAGTAGTTGTGCGTAGGAAACCTTCGGCGCACACCTACGTGTGTTTCAAGGTTGCACCAGATGGGGAAACCAGCAGCGCAGGGGGTCAAGCCCTACCGCCGGCGCTATGGTCGCATTGCGCGGCGCTTGAACGTCATCCTGCGCTGGCGTGATCTTGCGGGAAACTCTCACGAAGAAGCCGCGGAAACCGTGGTGCTCAGCCGGCACGGCGGCCTGCTCCTATGCCGAACCCGGTTCAAGCCGGGCGAAGAAGCTTTCCTGTGGTGGCCGGAGCGGCAGCGGGGCGCACAAATGCGGATTGTCTACCGCCGCATCGGCGGAACCGAGGGGTTGGTCGAGGCGGGTTTCGAATTTGTTGACATCGAGAACTTCTGGGGAATCGAGTTTCCTCCCGCGACCGCGCCCTGGGAACGGCCCCGCCGCCGGCGCAGTGTGCGTATCCCGCGGCGCTTGAACGTCATGCTGCGCTGGCATGATGCCGCGGGAAATCCCCACGAAAAACCCGCAGAGACCGTGCTGCTCAGTCGGTACGGTGGCTTGGTCACGAGCGAAGCCTCGTTCAAGCGCGGCGAAGAAGCTTTCCTGTGGTGGCCGGAGCAGCGGCGGGGCGCATGGGTGCGGATTGTCGCCCGCCAAATGGGCGCAGTAGAGGGTTTGACCGAGCTGGCTTTCGAATTTGTTGACGTCAAGGATTTTTGGGGGATCGAGTTTCGTCCTGATATTGCGCCTTGGGAGCGTCCTCGTCCCTAATGGCGCCGTGCGCGGCGCGCTTATGGACTCGGGGGGGTCGCCTCGGCCGGTGGGGAGAGGAGTTGGTGGTCAAAGAAGCGGAGGATGAGGCGGGCGCGGAGGGTTTCGTCCACGACCCGGAGGATGTCGTCGCCCTGGATGAAGGTGGGGAAGAGGTGGTCGTCCACGGGCTCGCGATAGACCTCGACGCGCTGGAAGTAATCCTTGAGCACACCGCCGCGGCGGGCGGGAACGCTGCGGCCGAAGAGTTTGACGATGTCGAGCTTGTCGGCGTCCACCCAGAGCAGGCCTTCGAAGAGGATTTTGCCGCGCGGCAGGGTGGTGGGGATGGCCTGGAAGACGAAGGTGTCGACTTCGTCGATGCGCTGGGTGCCGACGTAGTTGAACCGATAGAGGGAAAGATCCTCGGGCCGGACGGTAAACAGCGGCACTTCGCTCAGGTCGAAGAGTTCGACGCGCGTGATGGGCAGGTGTTGGAGCGAGGAGGTGGGACCTTCCACGATGCGGCCGATGCGCCGGCCCGTGGGGCTCAGGCTGACCTCCAGCACCTCGGTGAACTCGCCGAGCACCGAGCCCGCGCCGTCCAGCTCCTGCAGTTTGATGGAGAGCCGGTAGGCATAGCGGGCGTGCGCCCGGGCGTACTCGACTTCCTTCTCGGCAAAACGCTGTACGATTTCTTCCAGCGGGCGGGGGAGAGGTGGCGGCGCAGCGGGCTCCTGCTCCGTCCGTACGGACGGGGCCTGGGGCAGAACCAGGGAGAAGCTGGCCAGCACTCCGAGCGCTAACCACAGAGTTTTTCCCCCTATCCCCATACAGGTCAAGATAGCACGAAACCCAGACCCAGGAGGATGTGGCGCGGAGGGGGCACCCGTGAGAGCGTGAGGGGAGGTAGGCAGTGGGTGTCAAGCCGCGCGGTGAAGGTTTTGACTTGGCGGAGGGGGTTAGGTAAGGATGGGCGCAGGGAGCCGGGAAGATGTTTGAGCGGGAACGGCCGGTGGCAGTGGCGATGGCGCTGGGCTACGTACTGGCGGGCTTTCTGGCGGCGGTGGCCGTAGGAGTCGCTTATTGGCGTCTGCGGGAAGACCCCTTCCAGCAGACGCCGAACTGGGAGCGCATCCTGGAGCAGCATGCCCAGCAGGCCGCAACGTTTGCCTTTGTTTACCTGTTGATCTTCGGGCTGGTAGTGGTGGCAGTGTTTTTCTGGCTGGGGGTGGCGGGGCGAGCGCGCCGGGGCCGGCATCCAACGTCGGCGACGCTGGGCGCACTGTTTGTGAGCGTGGGGTTATTCGCAGTCGGCGGGGCAGCCATCTGGAATGGAATCGTGGCACCGTATGCGGCGCTGCTCTACAGTTGGACGCCCGACGAGGCCTTCCAGCAGGCGCTCTTTGGACAGATCATCACGGCGCGGTTCGTGTTCCACTTTTCGGTTTGGTGCCTGGTAGTGTTCGGGGCGGTGGGGCTCTACTTCCTGGGGCGAGCGCTGCGGGCGGTGGATGGCTGGCTGCCGGACGTGCTGAAGCTGGCGGCAGCGTTGGCGGTGCTGCACGTACCGCTGACACTTTACCTGGCGCGCGAGAGCCTGCTGAATAAGCACTACGTGCGCTGGCTGGCGGTGGTGAACGAGCTGCTGCTGTGGGGTGGGCTGGCGGCGGCCACCTACTTTGCCGCCGGCTACCTGCGCCGCGAAGCCCGCAACCTCTACGCCACCAGACACCTGTCGAAGAACTAGAAGCGGTCAGTGATCAGTGACTAGTGACCCGTGGCGAGTAACTCAGTAACTAGTAACTAGGCAACAAAGACTTCCTGCCGCACGGCGCGCCTGGGTTTGGCGGATTGGCGATACTGGCTTCGATGTGCGTCAGACCCATTGGGCTACCTTCTAGAATCAGTGTAGTTTTGCGGGCTGGTAGGGTCAACCAGAAAGGTCCGGTGTTTGCCGTGCCTTGTAGTTTTTCCAGATTGTGAGTAAGACGGCTGGCAACAAATGGAACAAAAACACTGGGCTTTCGTCGTCCTGGCGGATTGCCCAGCAGCGAGTCAGAGGAAAAGCAGATCCTTCGCCCCGAAGGTTCTGGGCTCAGGATGACAAAGGGAGGGCGCTCAGGATGACAGCGGTGGGCGTGCCCTTCGGCAAGCTCCCCTCGACAAGCTCGGGGCAGGCAGGGCAGGCGATGGTTCGGCAGGCTCACCACCTGCGGTCCCGCAGGGTGGGACTCGCCCTGCGGGGTTCGCGATCCCGACAAAAAGCATCGGGATTTCGTCCCCGTACGGGTCCTCAACCTATCCCGCACAGCGGGACTTCGTCCGCCTGCGGCGTCCTCAACTTTCCGGCTGCGCTGAAAAGGGTTCGTGCACAGGTCTAAAAACAAAAGCCCCACCGCGATGGGTGGGGCTAGTTTTTAGACCCGGCAACGACCTACTTTCCCACGCAGTTCCCCGCGCAGTAGCATCGGCCCGGCGGGGCTTAACGACCGTGTTCGGGATGGGAACGGGTGTGGCCCCCGCGGTAAGGTCACCGGGAA
>JBHIAG010000048.1:0-16198 GCA_046758465.1 Terriglobia bacterium
GGATGGACTCCAGAAACGGCAGCGACTCGATGTCGCCCACCGTGCCGCCGATCTCGACGATGACCACGTCAACCTCGGCCGCCACCTTGCGGATGGCGGCTTTGATTTCGTTGGTGACGTGCGGGACGACCTGGACGGTCTTGCCCAGGTAGTCGCCGCGGCGTTCCTTGGTGATGATGGCCTCATAGACGCGGCCGGCGGTCCAGTTGTGGTCGCGGGTCAGGCGGGTGTGGGTGAAGCGCTCGTAGTGGCCGAGGTCAAGGTCGGTTTCGGCGCCGTCGTCGGTGACGTAAACCTCGCCGTGCTGATAGGGCGAGAGTGTGCCGGGATCCACATTCAGATAGGGGTCAAACTTTTGCAGGGTGACTTTGAGACCGCGACTTTCCAGCAGCGCTCCGATCGAGGAGGCTGCCAGCCCCTTACCCAGAGAGGAAACAACACCGCCCGTGATAAAAATATACTTGGGTCCGCTCATCCGCCCTGCGGCCCCGACTCCAACTCCCCACAGCGGGCATGGGTCGGGACAAGATCATCTCCGGATTTTTCACGGCGAACATTCCGCCAGCTCACGTGGCGCTATTATCCGCCGGAATCCTCCCCCTGTCAAACCCCTCCTTTGGTGAGCGAAGGGCGGCACGCGGCGTGCGAATGGGGGCGGATCGTGCTACTGCCGCAAACTCAGGTCGCGCTAACTTTGTTGCCGGTGCGAAGCCAGAATGGCCTGCCTACCGCAGGCAGGCTTCGACGCGGGCCAGGTCTGCGGGGGTATCAACGCCGATGGAGTCGTGCTGGGTTTCCACCACCAGCAGCCGATAGCCGTTTTCCAGGATGCGCCATTGCTCCAGCCGCTCCGCCTGCTCGCGCGGGCTGGGGGGCAGTTGCGCGAAGCGCAGCAGGAAGTCGCGGGTGTAAACATAAAGCCCGAGGTGCTTGCAGTGGGGCCCGGGGCCGGGCAGGGGCGCGCGCGAAAAAGAAAGCGCAAACCCCTGGGCGTCAGTTGTAACTTTGACCACGTTGGGATTTTCGAGCTCCTCCGGGTTACGGATGAGTGTTTTGAGCGTCGAAACCTGCAGGGAGGAATCCAATCGGAAGGGAGCGAGGGCTTGCTCGATGGCCTGGGGGGCGATGAGCGGTTCGTCGCCCTGCACGTTGACGACCAGGTCGCAGCGCTCCCCCGCGGCCAGCTCGGCCAGCCGGTCGGTGCCCGAGGGGTGGTCGGCGCGGGTCAGGCGCACTTCACCCCCAAAAGCGCGCACCGCCGCCACGATGCGCTCGTCATCCGTCGCGACCACCACGCGCTCTACCGCCTGCACGCCCGCAACGCGCCGGTAGACGTGCTCAATCATGGGGCGGCCCGCGATCGCCGCCAGGGCTTTGCCAGGAAAGCGGGAGGAGGAGTACCGTGCCGGAATGCCGGCGAGAATTCTAAGCTTGACCAACGCTGTCCTGTGCTCGCAGCGAGCTGCGCGCCGATGCTAGCACAGCCATACTTTTTTTGATAGAATGTGTACAGCGCAAATACCGCGCAATGCAGCGGCAGGGAGCGCCATGAAAGCGATCCGGCGCTACGCACTTATAGGTGCGCTACTACTGGCGGCGATCGGGCGGGCTAGCTCTGTGCCCGTGCGCAGCCAGAGCGGCGAACAGTCACCCGACCCGCGACCCCCCTTCCGCGTTGATGTCGACCTGGTGCTCGTCACCGTGACCGTCACCGACCCCTTCAACCGCTTGGTCACCGGGCTGGAGAGCCAGCATTTCAAAATCCTCGAGGACAAGCAGCCGCAAGAGATCCTCTATTTCTCCAACGAGGACGCGCCCATCTCGCTGGGAGTGATTTTTGATATCAGCGGCAGCATGGGCCAGGCAGGCAAGCTCGAACGGGCACGGCAAGCGACGGTGCAATTCTTCAAGACGGCGAACCCGAGCGACGAATTCTTTGTCATCACCTTCAGCGACGACCCCGAACTGCTGGTCGACTTCACCAGCAGCGTCGAAGAAGTGCAGAATCGCCTCTTCTACCGCCGCGCCGGCGGACGCACAGCTATGCTCGACGCTCTCTATCTTGGCTTGACCGCCATGAAGGCCGCCAATAACCCGAAAAAAGCCCTGCTGCTGGTTTCCGACGGCGGCGACAACCACAGCCGCTACAACGCCAAAGACGTCAAGGCGTTTGTGCGCGAGGCCGACGTGCAAATTTATGCCATCGGCATCTTCGACCCCATCGGCAGCCGCGATGCCCCCGAGCTGGTCTGGGGACCCACCCTGCTGAGCGACATGGCCAAGATCACCGGCGGCCGCATGTTCCCGGTCGAGATCCAAAACCTCAGTGAACTGTCCGACATCGCCGCCAAAATCAGCCTGGAGCTGCGCAACCAATACGTCCTCGGCTACCGTCCAACCAATCGGGAGCGCGACGGCACCTGGCGCAAGATCAAAGTCAACCTGAATGCGCCACGGGGCCTGCCGCGGCTCCAAGTCTATGCGCGCTCGGGATACTATGCACCTGCGCACTAAGCCAACTCGCGCCGCCGCCCTCTCCCTTCTGCGACGCGCGCTCCTGCTGTGCCTGTCTGTCCTGCTGACGACGAGTGGACTCGGGGCACAGAGTGCTCAACAACCCGACCCCAAACCCACCCAGGGACCCAAGGTGCACCGCGACCCCAGCGGCGACTATCGCCTCTCCATCGATGTGGACCTGGTGGTGCTCCACACCACGGTGGTCAACCGCCAGGGGCAGGTGGTCTCCGACCTCAAGCAGGAACACTTCCAGGTCTATGAAGACAAAGTGCCGCAGAAGCTTGCCCTCTTCCGCCAGGAGGACATCCCCCTCACCGTCGGCCTCGTGATTGACAACAGTGCCAGCATGCATCGCGACCGGCAAGAGCTGCGCGCCGCCGCCCTTACCTTTGTCGAAACCAGTAACCCCCTGGACGAGGTCTTCGTCGTCAATTTCAACGACGACTACTACCTGGACCTGGAACAGGGGCGGGACTTCTCCAGCGACATCAACGAGCTCAAGGAAGCCCTAGAAAAAACCGAGACCCGCGGCGGCACCGCCCTCTGGGATGCCCTCCGCGCCTCCATTAACCACAGCAAACGCGGTACCCAGCAGAAGAAAGTCCTCTTGGCCATCACCGACGGCGTCGACCGCTACAGCCGCACCGGCTACGACGACCTCCTCCGCTACGCCCAGCAAAGCGAAATCGGCGTCTACATCGTCATGCTGCGCGGCAACGAAGGGGGGCGCGATTGGAGGCGGGCGCGCCGGCAACTGCGCAAGCTCGCCAAGGTCACCGGCGGTAAAATCTATTTTCCGCCGTCCATCGAGCAGGTGCGCTTCCTCTGCAAGCAGATTGCCCACGACATCCGCAACCAGTACGTCCTGGCCTACTATCCCACCAACCGCGCCCGCGACGGCAGCTTCCGCACTGTCCGCGTCCAACTGAAAGCCCCCAAGAAGCTCGGCCGGCTCAGCGCCCGCACCCGCACCGGCTACTACGCCCCGGCTCCGGAAGACGCCGGCAGCCACGGCCCCTAACCGGCAGCACGATAACCCTGCGGCAGGGCACAAGGCCCCGCCCTACCCCAATGGAGCCGCCACCCGCCGAGCCCGGTGGCACCTGGCACCAGGGGATAGGTCTTGCGGATTTTTGGCGGGTACGGGCTTCAGCCCGTACGTATAAACCCTGAACCGAAATAGGGTGGGTGGCCCCGCTCAGCGGGGCGGGCGGGACCCATGACGATGGGATTCTACCCTAGCTGGGACAAAAAGCTCGTACCGAAAGGCAGCCGCAAACTAAAGTTTTCCGCAATGGTCTGGCCGATGTCGGCCAGCGTCTGCCGGGTGCCCAGCGCGCTACCAGCACCGGTGCCAGGACTATAGGCCAGCAGAGGAACGTACTCGCGCGAGTGGTCAGTGGACGGGTTTGACGGGTCCGGGTCGCAGCCGTGGTCGGCGGTGATAACCAGCAGGTCGCTCGCGCCGAGCTGCGCCAAAAGCTCGGCCAGGCGCACGTCAAACTCTTCCAGCGCCTGCGCATAGCCCTCTACGTCTTTGCGGTGGCCGTAGTTCTGGTCGAAGTCAACCAGGTTTGTGAACACCAGCCCGCGCGGCACCCGCTCCAGCGCCGCCAGTATTCTGTCCATACCGTCGGCATTGTTCCGCGTCTTCACCCACGCGCGCAACCCGCGACCGCAGTAGATATCGTGGATTTTCCCAATCCCAAAGGTGAAGATGCCGCGCTCGACCAGCCGGTCCAGCACCGTCGGCGCCGGCGGCGGGATGGCATAATCCCGCCGACGTTCGGTGCGCCGGAAGTTGCCCGGCGCGCCGACAAAGGGCCGCGCGATCACCCGGCCCACCTGGTGCGGAGGAACCAGCAAGGCGCGCGCCGCCTCGCACATCCGGTAGAGCTCTTCGATCGGAATCACTTCCTCGTGCGCGGCAATCTGGAAAACGCTGTCGGCCGAGGTGTACACGATGGGAAAGCCCGTCCGCAGATGCTCGGCGCCCAGCTCCTTGATGATCTCGGTGCCCGAGGCAGGAACGTTGCCCAGACTCTTGCGACCAATGGCGCGCTCAAACTGTTCGATCAGCGCGCGGGGAAACCCGTGCGGATAGGTCGGGAACGGGTGCTCAAGGTAAAGCCCCGCCATCTCCCAGTGGCCCGTGGTGGTGTCCTTGCCGGGCGAGGCCAGTGCCGCCTTGCCGTAGGCACCTGCCGGCTGCGCCGGCGCTTCCAGGTGTGCCAGCGGGCGGATGTTGGCCAGCCCCAGGCGCACCAGGTTGGGAAGTTTGAGCGGGCGCGCGGCGGTGAGGTGGCCAAGCGTGTCGCGGCCGGCGTCGCCAAACTCAGCGGCATCCGGCAGCGCACCGATGCCCACGCTGTCGAGCACAATCAAAATGATGCGCTCATATCGCACGCAGCAACTCCACGCCCCTTCGTAGCGCTCCAGCCACTGGGCTCTTTATCATTCTAGGCCCAGTGGCTTGTCCTGAGCGAAGCCGAAGGACCCTCGCCGTCCAGCCCAGTGGCCCCTGCCGCTGGGGACCCGGTGGCAGGAGCCACCGGGTTGGACAGGCATGTGGGGGGGGACACTCAATTTGATTTTCTCCCCGAATGGCGACTAGAATCTAGCAGAAATCCGCGCAGGCTGGGATTTGAATCGGGGGAACCTACCGCTCGCCCAGCGGCGGGGGCCGCTGGGTTGGACAAGTATAGGACGCGCCGGTGGCAGGAGCCCTTCGGCCCCGAAGCCTCAGGGCTCAGGACAAGCCACCGGGTTGGACAGGAATGTGGGGGGGGCTTTCGGGGGGGCGATGATACTGTTGACGGGCGCAACTGGCTTTGTTGGCAGCCATATGGTCGAGGCACTGCGGGCAGCGGGTCAGCCCGTACGCTGCCTGGTGCGTTCACGCGAGAAAGCCACCCAGCAGGGATTGAGCGCGGCCGAACGGGTCGAGGGAGACATCCTGCGACCTGAAACGTTGCCAGCCGCCTGCGCCGGCATCGAGAAGGTCATTCACCTGGTGGGCATCATCCTCGAACGCGGCCAGCAAACCTTCGAGCGCGTGCACTACCAGGGCACCGGCAATGTGGTAGCGGCGGCCAAGCAGGCTGGCGTCAAGCGCTTCGTGCACATGAGCGCCCTCGGTGCCCGCTCCGACCCCCGCGCCACCGCCTATCATCGCACGAAATGGAAGGCCGAGCAGGAAGTCATCAACAGCGGCATTCCCTACGTGATTCTGCGCCCGGCGATCATCTACGGCCCGCGCGACGGCTTCGTCACGCAGATGGTGGATATGATCGAGAAGGCGCCGGTGATTCCCATCGTTGGCACCGGTGAGTATCCGCTCCAGCCGATCTTTATCAACAACGTCTGCCAGGCCTTTGTCGGCGCCTTGACCAATGAAAAGGCCACCAACAAAATCCTCGAACTGGGCGGCCCGGAAGCCCTGGCCTACGAAAAGGTGATTGACGCCATTGCCGCGGCCATTGGCGTCAACAAGAAAAAAATCCACCTCCCCTTCCCCTTTATGCGCCTCAATGCCGCCGTGCTCGAAACCTTCCTGCCCCTGGTCGGTGCCACGCCGCCGGTGACGCGTGCCCAACTGCAAATGCTGCGCGAAGGCTCCACTTGCGACGTCCGCCCCGCCCTTGAGACCTTCCACCTGCGCCTGGTACCCTTTACCCAGGGCCTGGCCAGCTACCTCAAACCGTAGTCCGCGTCGGCGATTGCGAGCACCCGACGCGTCGCCTATACTGTATTACTGTGCGGCATCACGTCTCGTCGGCGCCGGTGCCGCCTATGGGGACTTACCCTCGCGGGCTCGACCCATGGCCACCAAAGTTGAACTCGTAGCCGCCCGTCCTGCCGAAACCCAGGATGTGATCCGGGTACGCGGCGCCCGGGTCCACAACCTGAAGAACATTAACTTCGAGATCCCCCACAACGCCATCACGGTGGTCACTGGCGTTTCGGGCTCGGGCAAATCCTCGCTCGCCTTCGACACCATCTACGCCGAGGGGCAACGACGCTATATCGAGTCGCTCTCGGCCTACGCCCGGCAGTTCCTCGAACGGATCGAGAAGCCTGCCGTGGACGAAATCACCGGCATCGCCCCCGCCATCGCCATCAAGCAGAAAAACACCAGCCGCAACCCTCGCTCCACCGTCGCCACCGCCACCGAGGTCTACGACTACCTGCGCCTGCTCTACGCCCGCACCGGCACCACTTT
Source organism: Terriglobia bacterium (assembly GCA_046758465.1). GTDB lineage: Bacteria > Acidobacteriota > Terriglobia > Acidiferrales > 2-02-FULL-67-57 > JBHIAG01. The sequence continues at coordinate 6,740 of JBHIAG010000048.1, forward strand.
CTGCCACCGCTGCCGCCAGCCGGTCGAAAAGGATACGATAGACCAGATTGCCGCGCGCCTGCTCGCCCTGCCCGCGGGCACGCGCTTCTACGTGCTCTTCCGCCTGCCCCTGCCGGAGACGAAAGGCCGCAAGCAGCCCCCGAGCCCCGCCCTGAAGCCGGCGCTCGAATCGCTGCGCCGACGCGGCTTCCAGCGCCTCTATCAAAACGGCCGGGTGTTTGACTTTTCGGCGCCGGAGTCACTGCTCGACATCAACTTCCGTGGCCCGGTCTATGTGCTCGTAGACCGGCTGGCCGCCTCAGCCGACATGCGCTCCCGCCTGGTGGACTCGATTGAGATTTGCTACCGCGAGGGCGCAGGCGAAGCCTTTATCGAAATCCTATCGGACCAGAAGCAGGCCACGGTGGAGCAACTGCGGTTTAGCGAGCGCTTTGAGTGCCGTCGCTGCGGCATCACCTACCAGGAGCCCGAGCCGCGCCTGTTCAGCTTCAACAACCCCTTCGGGGCCTGCCCGCGCTGCCAGGGTTTCGGCAATACCATGGACTTTGACCTGAACCGGGTCATCCCCGACCCGCAGCGCTCCCTCGCCGCCGGCGCCATCGACCCCTGGACCAAGCCCCGCTACCGCCACCTGCTGGGTGCGTTGCGCCGCTTTGCGCGCCGCCGCCGCATTCCTCTCGACCTCCCCTGGGCGCAGCTCACCGCCGCGCAGCGCCATGCCGTCATCCAGGGCGACGCCGACTTCCTTGGCATCAAAGGCTTCTTTGCCTACCTGGAACGCAAGAAATACAAAATGCACGTGCGCGTTTTCCTGAGCCGCTACCGCGGCTATACCACCTGCCCGCTCTGTGAGGGACAACGGCTGCGGCTCGAAGCCCGCTGTGTGCGCGTGGCCGCACGCACCCTGCCGGAAGTCTGTCAGTTGAGCATCGCCCAAGCGCGACACTTCTTTGACGAACTGACCCTGACGCCCACCCAGGCAGCGGTTGCCGAGAAGGTCCTGGAAGAGATTCGCCACCGCCTGCGCTTCCTCGATGAGGTGGGCCTGGACTACATCACGCTCGACCGCCTCACCTCCACCCTGGCCGCCGGCGAAGCGCAACGCATTCAACTGGCCACCTCCATCGGCTCGCGGCTGGTCGGCGCCCTCTATGTGCTCGACGAACCCTCCATCGGCCTCCACGCCCGCGACATTCACCGATTGATTGACATCCTGAAGAGCCTGCGCGAACTCGGCAACACCATCCTAGTGGTCGAGCACGACCCGGAAATAATCTGCGCCGCCGACGCCATCTTGGACTTGGGCCCGGGCGCAGGCGAACAAGGCGGGCGGCTGGTCTTCCACGGAACCTACGACACACTGCTCGCGGCTCCCCACTCCCTCACCGGCCGCTACCTGGCAGGCGAGTTGCGCATTCCGGTGCCCACGCGGCGGCGCCGACCCAGCCGGGATTGGTTGCGCGTGCGGGGCTGTGCGGTGCACAACCTGCAACGGATTGACGTCGAGATTCCGCTCGGCCTTATGGTGGCGGTGACAGGCGTTTCGGGCTCGGGCAAGTCCACACTCGTCCACGACGTGCTCTATCGCAACCTGTCCGACGGACACAAAACTGCACGCAGCCGGGTGCTGGTGGGCTGTACGGCCATCGAGGCCGCTGCGGGAATCAAAGAAGTTGTGCTCGTAGACCAGTCCCCCATCGGTCGCACTCCGCGCTCCAACCCCGTCACCTACCTCAAAGCATTCGCCGCCATCCGAGAACTGCTCGCTTCCACCACCGAGGCCAAGAAGCGCGGCTATACACCCGGCCACTTCTCCTTCAATGTTCCCGGTGGACGCTGCGAGACCTGCCAGGGCGGCGGCACCGTGACCGTCGCGATGCAGTTCCTGGCCGACGTCGAACTGGTCTGCGACGAGTGCAAAGGTGCGCGCTACAAGAGCGGCGTGCTGGAAGTGCGCTACCGCGGAAAAAATATCCACGAGCTGTTGAACCTGACCGTCCGCGAGGCCCTGGCTTTCTTCGCCAGCACCCCCAAGGTGGTCATGCGGATGAAGGTGCTGGATGAAGTGGGGCTGGGCTATCTGCGCCTGGGACAGTCGGCCACGACGCTCTCCGGCGGTGAAGCCCAGCGAATGAAACTGGCCGCCCATCTCACGCGACCCGAACTGGCTTCCAATCAGGGCGTGCTCTACATCTTCGACGAGCCGACAACCGGACTGCACTTCGACGACATCCAAAAGTTATTGGCGGCATTTCGCAAGCTCCTGGAGGCAGGAGCCACGGTGCTGATCATCGAGCACAACCTCGATGTCATCAAGACCGCCGACTGGATCATTGATCTCGGCCCCGAGGGCGGCGAACGCGGTGGCCGCGTGGTGGTGGCCGGGACGCCGGAGCAAGTGGCCCGCACCCCGGGCTCGCACACCGGCGGGTTTTTGGTGCGTGTCTTGAACCACCAGCGCACCGCCGCAACTAACTAATGCGACCCCGAGCCTATCTCGTGTTGCTCCTGGCTGGGCTGATGAGTGTGCCCGCCACAGGGACACCCATCAGCCAGACGCAGCAGCCGGCTGGCCCAAAGCCGGAGGCGACCCTCGAAGCCGCGCAGAAAGCACTCGACACCAAGGAGTACGCGCGCGCGGTGGCTTTGCTGGAAGAATATCTGGCCCGCCACCCCGAACACTTGGGCGCGCAGTTCAATGTTGCCTATGGCTATTCCCTGCTCGGACGCACCGCCGACGCCATTGCGGCCTATCGAAAAGCCGTCGCACTCGACCCCAAACTGTTCCAGGCCTATCTGAATCTGGGGTTGTTACTCCTTCAGGAGGGGGCTCCGGCTGAAGCGGTGAAAATGCTGGCACAGGCGATTGCGCTCCGACCCGAGCACACCGCGGCGCGGCTAGCCTATGCCGACGCACTCATCCGCAGCGGCAACCCGGAAGAGGCACGAGCGCAGTATGAAGCTGCGCTCACGCGCGAGCCGCAGAACGTTGCGGCGCAGGTTGGGCTGGCGCGCCTGGACCTGGAAACTGGCGCCTGGGCCCGCGCGGAAAACTACCTCCGGCAGGCGCTCGCCCAGGACTCAGAGAGAGGTGAACTTCGTTTGCTGCTGGCCGAAGCCCTGCTCGGACAGAACCAGCTGGAAGCCGCGGCGCGGGAACTCGAGACCTACCTGGCCGCCCACCCCGACGATGCGGCGCGCCACGACCAAGCCGCGCGTATCTACCGGGAGCTGGGGCAGCATGAGGCCGCGTTGCGCCACGTTGACCGCGCGTTGGCGCACCAGCCAAGTTCCAGCAAACTCCAGGCGGCGCGAGCGCGCACGCTGGCAGACTTGGAACGGTGGCAGGAAGCCGCTGCCGTCTTCGAGCAACTCGTCACCGCCGAGCCTGACAACGCGGACCTTTACTCAGAGCTGGGTCGGGTTCGCCTCCATCTGCGGCAGTATCAAGCTGCGGCCCAGGCGCTCCGGGAGGCGGTGCGGTTGCGGCCGGACTTTGTCGAAGCCTACAACAGGCTGGCGTTGGCCTTCCAACTCAGTGGCAACTGCCCGGGGACGCTTCAGGTGCTCGACCAGCGCGCCGCCTACGCCGCCGAACATGCCGCGACCTATTTCCTGCGCGCCATTTGCCATGACCGCTTGCGCCAACACGACGCCGCGATTGAAAATTATGAGAAGTTCTTGACCCTGAACGACACCCCGGACTCGGTGCAGGCCTTTCAGGCACGGGCGCGCTTGCGGCTGTTGCAGCGGCAGCGGGAGCGCCGCTAGGGGCAACCATGCGGAGAAAACTCGCGGCAGTACTGACCGGGCTGGCACTGCTCAGCGGTTCGCTCGCGGCGGCCGACACTCTGGAGCAGTTGCAGGCCAAGCTGGCCCGGGAGAAGAACCCGATAAAGCGGGTTCAGATTACGGTCAAGATCGGGCCACTCGTCCTCGCACGGGCCGCGCAGGCCTACGCCGAGCAGCGGTATGAAGTCGGCGGCGCTGCCTTAGAGGAATACCTCGACTACATCCGTCGGGCACACCGCAACCTAGAACATTCCGGCCGCAACGCCCGCAAGAAACCCAAAGGCTTCAAAGAGCTCGAGATTCATTTACGGAAAACGTCGATCCAACTCGAAGATCTCGCCCGTGCGGTGCCCTACGCGCAGCGCGCGCCCATCGAGGCGGCAAAGCAGGAAGTCGAGGACACCTGGAAGAAACTGGTGCGGGCACTGTTTGGCTTGCCTCCTCGTCCGGCCAATGAGCCGGCATCCGGGGCAGCCGAGGAGAAGGGGTCATGAGACCTATAAAGAGTTGTGCTCTGTGCACTCTGGCCAGCGTGCTGCTGGCGCTCCTGCTGGTGGCGCAAGCACCACCGGACTATTTGACCGAGGAAGAAATCAAGAAGGTCCGCGAGACCCAGGAACCTAACAAACGCATCCTGCTCTTCCTCGAAATCGCTGCGGCGCGACTGAGCAAGTTCGAGCAGGCCGTCGCGGCCACCCCACCCGCCCACAGCGACGACCTGATGGAAAGGATTGACGACTTCATCAGCGCGCTTGATGATGCCACGAGTAACCTGGAAACCTGGCTGGAACGCGGCGGCCTCGACCTCAACCAAGCCCGCGAAGCCATTGACAAACAGGGGGCGGCGTTTCTGGCGCAACTGGAAAAGATCGACACCGCCCACAAGGAACGCGTGGAGGAATTTCAGTTTACTTGGGATGATGCTATGGAAGCCACGCGCGAGATGCTCGCAGTAGCAAAGAAGATTCCCAAGGGGAAACTGCCAGCCAAACAGCCCGCGCGCGTTGGCACACAGGAAGAAAAGGCTGCGCCCGGGCGCCCCACCCTGCGGAAGAAAGGCGAAGCGCCCAAGCCGCCACCGCGCCCGCCGCAACCACCACCTGACGCAGGATGTTATGGACCTGCTTGAACGCGCCCAGCAGTTGCCAGCGGCGACCGGTGTCTACCTGTTCAAGGACGCCCCAGGCCACATCATCTACGTAGGCAAGGCGAAGTCGCTGCGCCACCGCGTGCGGAGCTACTTCGCCGATGGGCGCTGGGTGGATGCGAAGACCGGGTCGCTGGTGCGGGAGCTTGCCGAGATCGAAACCATCGTCGTGGACAATGAGCGCGAAGCGCTGGCACTGGAAAACAACCTGATCAAGCAGTGGCAGCCGCGCTTCAACGTCCTCCTGCGGGACGACAAGACCTATCCCTACATCAAGTACACCGCCTGCGAGCGCAGCCCGCGGGTGTATGTGACGCGGCGGCTCAAGCCGGATGGCTCCATCTATTTTGGCCCCTATTTTCCCGCCCGGTTGGCGTACCGGCTCGTGGACTTGGTCCATCGCTACTTCAAAGTCCCCTCCTGTACGGTTGACCTGACGCGGGCACACCCGCGACCCTGCCTGCAGTACTACATCAAGCGCTGCTGGGGCCCCTGCGTACCCACATTGGTGACGCTCGAGCGCTACCAAGAGGCAGCCGGCGACGTCCGTACCTTCCTCGAAGGCCGCCGCGCCGACTTGCTCGCCAGCTTACGGGCGCGGATGGAGCAAGCCTCAGCCGCCGAGCACTTCGAGGAGGCAGCGGTCTATCGCGACCTCATCCGCACGGTCGAAGAAGTCGAAGAGCGGCAGAAACTGGCGGCCGCGGCGGGTGACGACACCGACATCCTGGCCTATCACTACGAAGCACCGCTGCTGGCCGTCAACGTCTTTCACCTGCGCGGCGGCCGGGTGGTTGATCGGCGGGAGTTTTTCTGGGAAGACCTGGAGGAGTTCGAGCCCAGAGCGTTTCTGGGGGCGCTGGGCAAGCAACTCTACCTCGATGCCAGCTACATCCCGCATTTCATCCATACGCCCGTGGACTTCGAAGACCGCGCCTTGCTGGAAGAAATCCTGAGCGAGCGCAAGGGAAAGCGCGTGGAAATTGTTACGCCGCAGCGCGGGCCGAAGCGGGCCCTGCTCGAACTGGTGCGCAAGAACGCCGAGCACAGCTTCACGCAACGCTTCCGAGTGCTGCGGCCGAATTCGCGGGCGATTGGGGAAGCGCTGGAAAGCGTTCTGGGGCTGGCGCAGCCGCCGCGGCGCATTGAGGCCTTCGACATCTCCCACCTGCACGGAGCCGAGACCGTCGCCTCGCTCGTGGTCTGGGAGAGCGGCCGGTTGAAGAAGTCTGACTACCGCAAGTTCATCATCCGCACTGCCGCCCCCGGCGACGACTTTGCGGCCATGAAGGAGGCGGTGCTGCGGCGCTACAAGCGTCTGCAAACGGAGCAGCAAGCGCTGCCGGATTTGATTCTGATTGACGGAGGCCTGGGGCAGTTACACGCGGCCGCGGCGGCGCTGGAGCAGCTCGAGATCATCAACCAGCCGCTCGCCAGCATCGCGAAAAAGGAAGAAGTGATCTACGTCCTCGGACAAGAAGATGAGCCGCTCGTCCTCCAGCGCCATTCGCCCGTGCTGCACCTGATCCAACAAATGCGCGACGAGACCCACCGCTTTGCCCTCCGCTTCCATCGCCAACGCCGGACCGCGCGCGACCTGCACTCCGAACTCGGCGCCGTTCCCGGCGTCGGCGAGAAGACCGCGAAGAAACTCCTGGCCCGCTTTGGCAGCGTGGATGCCATCCGGCAGTTGAGCCGGGCCGAACTCGAAACAGCGGTGACGCGCCAGCAGGCAGAACAAATCGTCAACTATTTCCGCTCGTAGTCCGCTGGGCGCCACGCGAGCGCAGGCAACTTATTGAGTGCGCGAGGAGTCCTTGTATAGGGGGGAATGGCGTGATATCCTAACCATGGAGGTGTAGGATGGCAAGCAACGGAGGTGCTAGGTTCTCATATTTTCTGGTCGGGCTCGGCATTGGTACAGCCATCGGCTTGTTGTTTGCGCCGTATTCGGGGCGCGAGACGCGGGAGAAGCTCCGGGAGCATACCGAAGAAGGCAAGGACTACCTGACCGAAAAGGCCGGGGAACTGCGGACCCACGCAGAGCGTTACGTGGAAAAAGGCAAAGAGACCGCGGGACGCAAGAAAGAGAGCCTGGAGGCTGCAATCGAAGCTGGCAAGCAGGCCTACCGGGAAGAAAAGCGCCGGATGTAGCCTATGGAACCCTGGTTGATTGTTTTCGTCGGGCTCACCGCGCTGGCCGTCTTGCTGCAGGCGGGGGTCTTGACGGCCACCTACCTGCAACTGCGGCGCATGAGCAACGAAATGAGCGAGCTGCGGCAGCGGTACAATGACCGCCTCGATCCGCTCCTAACCCACCTGAACGACATCCTCCGGACCGTACAGGTCAGCTCGCAGCGCATCATGGACGATGTCACCACCATCACCAAAACCACGCGCAATCAGGTGGAGAAGTTCGACCGGGTCAGCGATGAGTTGAGCGACCGTGTCCGGCTGCAAATCATCCGCCTGGACGAATTGTTGACGCGCACGATGAGCGCCGTCGAACAGGCAGGCGAGAAAGTCGAGCGCAGCTTGACCGGGCCGATGCGCGAAGCTGTCGCCGTGGTCCACGGGGTCAAGACCGCGCTCGACATCCTGACCCAGCGGCGTAAGCGGGGCGGGCAGGCGGCGGCAGAAGAGGAACTCTTCATCTAGTTCCCGCGCCAACGTTCACCTTCATCGTTCGGCCCCCGAGGGCAGCGGGGTCGATTTCGTTTCTGGTCTCCAAACCGCCTGTTCGCGCCATGTCCAAAGCGGCAGTCGTCATCTTTGCCCGGGCGCCGCGGCCGGGGCGAGTGAAGACGCGGCTCATCCCACTGCTGACGGCCCGCCAAGCCTTAGCGCTGCATGTTGCCTGTCTCCAGACTACTGCTGCCCTCATCGCTTCCCTGCCTCGCGCCATTCACAAATATCTCTACTTCACAGGCTCACTGACCACCGCGCACGCGCAAGCCCGTAAACTCCATCTGCCCGCAGCCGTGACCATCCGGAGACAACGCGGAAGGGACTTGGGCATGCGCCTGGAACGGATGTTCCGCGAGCTGTTTACGGCGGGCTACGAGCGCGTGGTCGTCATCGGCAGCGACACCCCCACACTGCCCCGCACGCGCCTGCTCGAAACCCTGGCGGCCTTGCGCCGCGTGGACGTCGTCATTGGCCCCACCGAAGACGGCGGCTACTACCTGCTCGGTTGCCGGCGGTTGGCCTCTGACCGAGGTGACACGCAACCGCTGCCGGAGATTTTTCACGGCATCCCGTGGGGAACCTCGAAGACGTTTACCCGCACGGTTGCACGGCTCGCGCGCGCCCGTGTGCAACCTGCGTTGCGCAGCCGGAAAGCGCGTGCACGACCCCTCCGCTACCGCATGCTGCCGCGCGGGTATGATGTGGACCGCCCGCGCGACCTCCTTCGGCTTGCGCGGGAACTGGTACACACACGCAAGCCGTACCTCGCACCCCTGCTGCGCTACTTCGCACGCTAGGAGCAGTTACTCTGTTCGGTGAGTTGCTGCGTGTTCTTTGGAGGATTATCTTAGCCAGCCGCCACCCAACACGAGCTCGGGGTCACCCGATGCTGCGGGCGCGTAGAAAACGCCGGCCTGACCGGGTGTGATGGCGCGCTGGGGCTGGTCGAATACGATCCGCACCGATGAGCGGTCCGTATTGCACGGATACAGGGTAGCGGGAGCGGGTGCGTGCTTGTGGCGGAGCTTCACCCGCGCGCGCAGGGGCTCGCAGGGCGGGGCGATGGAGACCCAATTGACATCGGCCACCTCGGCGGTCCGGCGGTAGATTTCGCACTCCTCGCCGACGATGACGAGGTTGCGAGCACGGTCGAGAGTGACGACATAGAGCGGCCGGCCCACCGCCACACCCAAGCCGCGGCGCTGGCCAACGGTGAATTGATGCAGGCCGGTGTGAGTGCCCAGGCCGCGGCCATCAGTGGTTACGATTTCGCCGGTGGCCGACGCCAGCTCCCTGCCCCTCGGGGTGAACCCTCGGGGTGAACCCTGTTCCGCCAGGTAGGCTTCCAGGAAGCGGACGTAGTTGCCGGTGGGAACAAAGCAAATCTCCTGGCTCTCCGGCTTCTCGGCTACCGGCAAGCGGCGCTGGCGCGCGAGTTGCCGCACCTGCTCCTTCGTGTAGTCGCCCAGCGGGAAGAGCGTGGCGGCGAGCTGCTCCTGGGTGAGGCCGAACAGAAAATAAGTCTGGTCCTTACTCGCGTCCACCGCACAGCGCAACTCGTAGCGCCCGCTCGCGGGATTGCAGCGGACGCGGGCGTAGTGGCCGGTCGCCAGCCGCGTGGCACCAATTTGCCGCGCCGTGGTGAGCAGGTGATCAAACTTGACGAAGGTGTTGCACAGGGTGCAGGGAATGGGGGTCTCGCCCGCCAGGTAGCTCGCAACAAAGCGCCGGATCACCGCTTCCTCGAACTTCTGCTCAAAGTTGACGACATAGAAGGGAAACCCGAGGAAGGCAGCGACGCGCCGGGCGTCATAGGCATCATCGAGCGAGCA
>JBHIAG010000049.1:0-16185 GCA_046758465.1 Terriglobia bacterium
CAGGCCATCGAGTTGCGCCACGCTGCCTGGTTGTGGATCCCCGATCTCTCCACCCGCGACCCCTACTACATCCTCCCGGTCGTGATGACCCTCAGTATGTACATCTCAACCAAGATGACCCCCATGACCACCGCCGACCCGGCCCAGCAAAAGATGATGAGCCTGATGCCGCTGCTCTTTGGCTTTCTCTTCCTGACCTTCTCCGCCGGCCTGGTGCTTTACTGGATGGCGTCGAACCTGGTGGGCATTGGCCAGCAGTACTGGATGAACCGCTACCAGCGCGCCCGTGCTGCCGCCGAGAAAGCCGCCGAGAAATCCACCAAGAAGAGGAAAAGGAAGCCGTGAACACCAACGAACCCGAAGGCCCCCCCAGCGGCCCGCCGCCCGGAGGCTCTGGGCCGCAGGGCGGCCCGCCCGAGGCCGAAGGCAAAGCCGCCCCCCCGCCGAGCGGGGTCCGGGGCTGGCTCAAGCCGGACGGCTCGCTCGACCGCGAGGCGCTCATCCCCCGGTTGCGTGACTTCATTGGCCTGCTCGTCCGCTTCTGCCGCTTCGAGCTGAAAGCGGAAATTCGCGTGCGCCGGCCGGACGCCCCGCCCGATGTCGAAAACCCCGAAATCATTGTCAACTTCCACGGCCGTGACACCGCCCTGCTGTTGCAGCGCGGCGGCCAGTTGTTGCGTGCCATCGAGTACCTGACCCTGCGCTGCCTGCACCTGGAGCCCCGCTGCTACGATCGCTTGCGCTTCGATTGCAACGACTCCAAGGCCATCCGCATCGAGGAACTCAAGCTCGCCGCCACCACCGCCGCCGAGCGGGTCAAGCGCTCCGGCGCGCCCTTCCGCTTCAACCCCATGGACGCCCGCGAGCGCCGCATCATCCACCTCGTGCTCCGGGACGACGCCAGCGTCCGCACCACCAGCGAAGGCGAAGGGTTGCTCCGCTCGGTCGTCATCTACCCCGCCCCGCCGGGCGGGGCCAGCCCCGCCCCCGCGGGCGAACCCTCTACTTCCGAGGCCCCAAGGAAGCCGACGCTCAGCACCTCCCCCGCGGCGTTGAGCCTCACGCGGAAGACGAAGCCGGCGGGCCGACGGCGCCGACCGCCGCTGAAGCGGAGGTCAGTGTAGTCAACCATGTGGAGCTCGCCCTGGCTGTGGTAGCTGACCACGGCAAAGCGGGCAAACCAGCGGTAGGTCTTCACTTCCGGTAGGTCCTCGGCAATTTCAATGTAGCGGTTGGGCGGGGCGTTGGCGAAGAAGGCGAACTCCGGCGCGCCCGCCCGATCCCGCTGTGCGGGATTGGGCGGATACGGGTCGAGCAGGCTGAAGCGGCTGTCGTAAACCCCTTGCGGCGTGAGGATGAGTCCGGCCCAGCGGAAGGGGGAGAGCGGGGCTGGCAGCGCTGCCAGCGTTTTTACTTTGAGGTGCGCGCGTGTGGCAAAGGCTTCGACGCGGCGTAGGGCGAGCAGGTGATTCGTCGCGCACAGGGCCAAGTAGCCGGCGAGTGCGGCGACACCGATGCGGCAGAACAGCCTGCCCCGAAGGTTCGGGGGCTGGACGAAGCCCCAGCCCTTCACAGCAGGTAGCAGGAAGAGAGTCGCGACCAGGCCGCTCACCACCAGCATCACGCCAGTCGGAAACGCCACCTCGAGCCTAGGTGTCACCACCTGGACCACGGCGACGGCGAACACACTCAGGAACAGCCAGGCCAGCACGCCCCGCCGCACTGCCTCCGCACGCTCGCGGTAAATCCAGGCGACCACCTGTGGCAGCAGCACAATCGCCGTAAAGGTCAAATCAATGATGAAGACCAGGTCCCAGGAGACGCGGGTCGAGGCGAGCGGACTCCAGATTATCGTCCCGAACGAGGTCATGAGGTCGAGCAGGATGTGAATGGCCAGGCCCAGGGCGTAGAGGGCCCACAGCGTCGAGAACTTCGGCCCGCCCCCACGGCGGCGATGCAGAAGGTAGCGGCTGAGGCCGGCCAGCAGGGCAGCAAAAGCAGGCAGTGCGAGGAAGGAGTGGGTTAGGCCGCGGTGCCACTCCAGGGTCGCCAGCGGGTTGGGAGCAAACAGGTTGAAAAAGACGTCGCTGTCGGGGAAGAGCGCGCCCAGCGTCACCGCCACCGTCGCCGTGCGCCCGTAGCGGTCGGCAAAGAATCCTTTGCCTACCAGCGCCCCCGTGAGCCCATGCGTAATTGGGTCCATCGCGCGTCCTATTCTGCCAGAGAACAAGCAGGAGGAAGCCGCTCGTCTCGGTTACTGTGATCCGGAGTGCAGTGCCGCGTGTCAGTTAACCTGCGAGCTTGTAGGCGGCGCGCACCAGCTTGCGCAGCGCGGCGGGGCGGATGTCACGCGCAGCGCGGATCTTCACGTGGCGCATGCCTTTGCCCGTGCCTGCAAGCAGGCGGTCGGGGAGCTTGGCACCCTGGTGGAAAAACAGATTGACGCCCTGCTTGAGCGGGCCGATGCCGCAGAACATGTCTTTTACACGCATCTCTTTGTTTCGGGCGTACATGATCACGCGCCAACCCAAATACACTCGCTCGGCGGCCCCCGGCGCGGTCGCGCGCACCAGCTTGCGCACTGTCGTTACCCACTTCCGTACCTCGGGCGAGCGCCCTTTCAGTAGGTTGTCCACGGTTCCGGTCTTAGTCTTTGTTTTTCCGGCCATCTTTCGCTCCCCTTCCTGATCGGCTGTCATTCGGTGCAGCTAGCAAAATCATACATTAGCCGCGATACGCGTCAACTGCGGGGGGCCTCGAATAGGACTTTCAGTTTGGGTAGTTCAACTGACGGCGATCAGTGGGGAGGTCTTGGGCAGGACTTCGCCGATGACCACGCCGCGGCAGTGGTGGCGGGCGAGGGCCTGCTGGGCGAAGGTGGCGCGGTCAGGAGTTACCGCGGCGATGAAGCCGCCCGAGGTCTGCGGGTCGTAGAGCAGGTTTTGGATGGCGGGCGCGAGGTCCGGGGCGAATTGGACGCAGTCGCCGAGGAAGGCGCGGTTTGCCTTCAGTCCCCCGGCTAGATGGCCGGCCTGCGCCGCCTCCTGTGCGCCTTCGAGAAACTCAATCTGGCTGGAATCAATCCGCAAGCTGACGCCGCTCGCGATGGCGATCTGGCGCGCGTGGCCTAACAGGCCGTAGCCGGTGACGTCAGTAACTGCGTGCACCGCCTCGCCCAGTCCGGCCAGCGCCTCAGCGGCACCCCGGTTCAGCTCCAGCATTGCCCGCACCGCCGCCGCCACCCAATTCTCCCGCGCCGCCCCGTTCTTCAGGGCGGTGGTGATGACCCCGATGCCGAGCGACTTGGTCAGCAGCAGGCGGTCACCCGGCTGCGCCCCGGCGTTCGTCCAGACTTTTTGGGGATGGATGAGGCCGGTGACGGCGTAGCCGAACTTGATCTCTTCATCGCGGATGGAGTGGCCGCCCACGACTGTGCAGCCGGCCGCGGCCATCTGGGCGAGCCCGCCGGCGAGGATTTGCTCAAGCAGGGAGGTGTCGCCCTTCTCTGGGAAGCAGACCAGCGCCAGGGCCGACAGCGGCTTGCCACCCATCGCATAGACGTCGCTCAGCGCGTTGGCGGCGGCGATCTGCCCGTAGGTGTAGGGGTCGTCCACGATGGGCGTGAAGAAATCCACTGTCTGCACCAGCGCCTGGTTGTCGGAGAGCCGATACACCCCGGCGTCGTCGTGGGCATCGAAGCCCACGAGCAGGTTCGGGTCGTTCGGTCGCGGCAGCTTCGCCAGAAGCGCGTCCAGCACCGCTGGACTCATCTTGGAGGCTCAACCCGCGGCTTTGGCTGCGGCCGTCAGTTTGGCCGCTACCCGCTCAGCCATCTCTCCCTCCCTTCGTGGAGCGCTTCATTATAGCCTCAAGGCCACACCCGTACGCCTGGATCCGTCATCACCACGCCGCGCACGGATTCGCCCCCGCTAGCTGGCGATGTGTTCGGAGACTTTCTCCAGCAACTTGGCGAATTTGCGGCGGCTCGCCGGTTTGAGGGAGGTGAATTGCAGTCCCATGCCCACACCCTCACGCAGGTTGCGGATGAGGGTGCGAGCCTCAATGATGGGTTTCTTCGGCGGCACCTTGAGGGAGACTTCCGCGCCGCGTGGCAGTGCGGCCAGCGATTCCACGAACACGCCGCTCTCGCTCACATTGGTCGTCCGGGCCAGGATTTGGATACGGTTGTCGAGCGAGGTGATCTGCGCTTCCTCGCTCCACAGGTAGCGGAGGTGCCGCCGGCGCCCGTCGTAGGTTTTGAGAATCTCCGTCAGGGCCGTCACCAGCTTCTTGGGGATGCGCAGCCCGTGCTCGGGCTCGTAGACAAAGCGAATCTCCAGGTGGGCGTCGCCCTTGTCCACCACCTCGAAGAAGGGCTCATCGCCTACCCGGATGGTACCGATGACTTTGGTCGTTTTCTCGGCCACGGCTCTCCCCACAGCTCGGCCTGCGGGCGCCTGGCGGATCCCGAAACTTCGGGACTAGGCTAACCCTGCTGCCGCTAACTGGCAAGCCGAAAGAGAGGCGAACTGACGGTTCATTTCCATTCCCACAGGGCCAAAATGGGCCCGCAGGTCGCGCCACCCGGTGCGCGTTTGAATATGGTATGGTAGGCGCGTTCTGGTTGCCGACGAGCATGAGTGATCATCGACAGCGCCTGAAGGCTCTGCTGCGACGCAAATCTGTGCTCCGGGGATCGTTCACGCTGACCTCGGGACGGGTCAGTAACTACTATCTCGATTGCAAGCTGACCACGCTCGACCCCGAAGGCGCCGTTCTGACGGGATACACCCTACTGGAACTGCTGCAGGCGCACGGCATTCGCGCCGACGCGATTGGTGGCCTGAGCATGGGCGCGGACCCGATTGTGGCGGCCGTGGCCGCTGTCAGCTATCTGGAGAAAAAACCTTTGCCGGGCTTTCTCATTCGGAAAGAGCGCAAAGCGCATGGCCGGCAAAAACAAATTGAAGGCATTGATGAAAAAAAGATTTCCCGCGTCGTTATTGTCGATGAGGTTTGCACCGAAGGCAAATCCACTATGGAAGCTATAGAGATTGCTGAGAAAGAGGGCCTAGAAGTCGTAGCAGTGGTAAGCCTAGTGGACCGGGAAGAAGGCGGCTCAGACCGGATCAGAAAGAAATATCGCTACCTTCCGGTGTTCACGGCCAAAGAACTTCTCGCGGGTGATAGCGAAGCCGCACAACCCTCAGGCAAGACAGCCGAAGATACGCCCCGAGCGGCTCCCGCCAAGTTGCGATCTTGTTGAGGCCGGTTTGTACTTCAGGGGCTAAAGCCCCAGCAGGTTTTCACTTGGGTATGTCGCGGTTGAAACCGCGACCCACAATTTCCTCTGCCTTGCTTCCTTCGTTGATTCCCTTGCCTTGTGGGTCGCACCGTTAGGCGCGACGTTGCAGCTTCGAAACGCATGGGGCTTTAGCGCCTGAGGGTAGGGGCACAGGCGGTCTTTGTGTCTCTCTGCATTGCCCGCTACAATGGGAACCGGAGGGGAATTATGGCGCAAAAGAAAGGCAGCTCTAACCCCGGTGCCGCGCGCGAGCACCGATTTACCATCGCTGATGGGGAAGCGGTTAGGGTGCTTCTCGACAAATTGATGGCTCGGGGCAGCCAGCAGCAACGCCGGCAACGGCTGCTCAAGGCGCTCGATGAGGCCGCCCGGCGCTATCAGTCGGCCAGCCAAAAAGAACGTCAGGCCTTTTTCCACGGATTGCTGACCGGCTATGCCGTGGCGTTGAAGCTCTGGTAGGTCAGCCCCGAAGGTTCGGGGCTCGCCGCGCTACCATGCCAGTCGCACTGGGGGAAAGTTCAGGCTAATCATGGCCGCTTGTGCCCATCCGGCCGCGCAGGAGCGTCGCAGCGTTTACTACCTGCTCTGCGGCGCCTGCACCGCCGTCCGCATCGTCACCTACTGTAACTATTCCCAGGACTGCCACCCGCAGTGCAGCCTGGCCGACGTCTGCGTGCAGCCGGCGCGCAACCGCTACCACGCCAGCATTCCCCTGCGAGTTGACCCCGCCCTGCTCGATGCTGCCCGCGCCCGCCAGGAAACCCGCACCACCCCCGATTGATTCTGAACTGTACTTCAGGGGCTAAAGCCCAGAGGTTTTCAGCGCCTTCTATGTTGCGGCTAAAGCCGCAACCCACAATTCGCTTTGTGTGCTCACCGGTGAGGGCACGGGCTTGTTGTCTGAGACTTGCGGCGTGCGGCCGAGCGGCTCTTAGCGGTTGAGCGAAATGTGCTGGTGGAGCGCGCGCCAGGTGCCGTCCTGCTTGGTGAACACCACGCTGATCTTGCCCGCGTGGGTGAACTCCTTGCCTGCCGTCACCCCCGAATCGGTGAAGTAGTAGGTCAGGATAGCGGTATCGCCCAGCACCTGCACCTGCGGGTCGAGGATCTGGTAAGAGTGCAGGCTCGTCTGGGCCAGCCAGGCCTCGAAGTCGCGCACGATGGCCTGCTTGCCCTGCACCCGGTAGGCTTGGTCATCGTAGAAGATGGAAGCGGCGTTGGCGAAGAAGGCGGCGATTTGTTCCATCTGCTTGGTGCGGACCGCCTCCCAGCCGTTCCGCACCACCTGCAAGATGGCTTGCTCTTCGGCTTGCAGGGCCGAGGCAGTGGGCGGCAGCGGGGTGGGCAGCGAGGAGTGCCAGTGGGCAACTCTCCAGTTCCTGCCTTCTTTCACGAAGGTCAGCGTCGTGCGCCCCGCCAGGCTGCGCCGCGTGCCATCCTTGAAGGTCAAGTCCATCCGCCAGGTGTAGGTCGCCCAGGCGCTTCTCCTGTCCACCTGCACCTTGACCGGGCTGGTTGGCTGATAGCTGCGGGCGCTCACCTGGCCCAGGTACTGGCCCAGCAGCGCCTCCACCTCGGCCACCGACGCCAGGCGGGCTTCAAATGGCGGGTAGAAGGGCCCGGCGCCGCGCCCATACTCACCCAGGGTTTGCCGAACGACTCCTATGTCCACGCTATTGCCCGCCTGAAACAGCCGGTCGAGCAGCGCCCGCACCGCACGCTCGTCCCGGCTCTGCGCCTGGAGCGCGCTGGCAGAAGCTATGACAGCAATCAGAAGCAAAGGAATTACACGACGCATCAGACACCTCCCTGCCTGCCAACTCGCAAAACTTTCGCCTGGTCGACTCTCCCCCACTCAGTCTTCTAGTAACGCCACCATTGTAGCGAAATTCTTCACGTCGAACATCAAGTACCGCCTCGCACCGTGCCCCTCCCGAAACGGCAGCGACGGCGATGCTGCGAGTCAGCGCCGCCCCGGTAAGTAGCGTTTCGGCATC
Organism: Terriglobia bacterium; assembly: GCA_046758465.1. Lineage (GTDB taxonomy): Bacteria > Acidobacteriota > Terriglobia > Acidiferrales > 2-02-FULL-67-57 > JBHIAG01. Next base: position 7,303 of record JBHIAG010000049.1, read on the forward strand.
TTGACTACCACGGTGTGATTCGGGTCTACCATGTTGGCCACGCGGATCACCGCCAGTTGCGACACCACTTGGTAAGCGTCCCACTTCTCCAGCCCGTAGTCGGCCGCTACCCACTCGATCATCTCTACCGCCGCAATCCGCAGCGCGTCGGTGAGCGGGCGCACGCTGCCCACCGTCATAATGAACTCCTCGTCCTCAATCCGCGGCCAGGCGATCTTCTGCCCTTTGATGAGGTCGAATTGGAAGGTGACCTCCATCGTGGTTTCCAGGCCGGAGCCGCAGAGTTCGGCGTCGCCCTGCAGGGCGTGGCCATCGCCGAAGTAAAAGTAGGCGCCCTCGTGAAAGATCGGCAGATAGAGCGTCGCACCTTCGCGGACGTCTGCCGCGTCCATGTTGCCCCCGAAATTGCCCGGCCAGAGCCCGGCAAAGGCCTCCTTCCCCGCCGGGGCCACCGCTACCCGCCCCAGCAGGGGTCGCAGCGGCACTTCAATGCGGGTTCCACTCGCCGGCAGGTTCAGCACGCCCAGCGTGCGGTTCTTTTCCAGCCGCCAGACGTAGCGGCGTGCGGGGATGGGAGCGTTGAGCATGCGCGTGTACCGGTCGCTGGCTACGGCGCTGATGAAGCCCGGGGTGTGGGTCGAGACGGCGTGGTTGCGGTTTGGCCGCAGCCGCAGGATTTTCACCACCAGTGTGTCTGCGGGCGTGGCGCCCTCGATGTAGAACGGCCCCACTTCGCCCGGCCAGGCGCCTCCGGCGCGCTCGTAATAGCCGCCGTAGAGCGTCTCTGTTTCCACGATGTCCCCCGGCTTCACCCGCAATACGGGCGCGCGCACCGCAAACGTCGGGTGGCCCACCGTCGGCTGGAAGCGCAGCGTCTCCGCCTTGACCCGCGCGGGCCCGAGCCCGTGCGTGGCGAGAGCTCCCAGGAGAACGAAAGCCAAACGGGTCTGGTATCTCATGGCAGACTCCTCATCGTTAAGAAGGGTTTGGGGGTGGATGAGAGCCGGCTAGTCGGAACTGGAGGACTGGACGGCGAAGCTCAACGGCTTGCCGGCTTTGGCTTCCGCGGGCTGTTTTTCGGCCCGCATGTGGCACCGACCTTCGATCACGCCGCCCGCTTCGATCACCAGGCAGGGCGTGTGCAGCTCGCCTTCGACCACGCCGCTTGCCACAATCTCGATTCGGGTCCGCCCGGTAACCGTTCCTTCGACGTGCCCGGCTACGCTCAGCAGGGCGGCAGCGACCTCCCCTTCGACCCGGCCGGTCTCGCCCACGATCAGTTGCTCCTGGCAGACGACTTTCCCTTTCACCTCGCCGTCAATCCGGAACGCCCCGGCTACCTCTAAGGTGCCCTCCAGCTTGACACCCCGGTCGAGAAAGCCGCTCCACTCCTTGCCCTCGCCCGCGGTTTTGTTGCCGAGCCACTTGCCCGCCATATGCCACCTCAAGAGTTCTGTTCTGCCGGTTGTCTTCGCAAGCAGGCGGCAGAAAGTGCGCTGAGTCTAGCAGTTACCGATAGCACCAGGCAAGGGAAAATTGTACTGGCAGGTTGTCCGGGCGGGGCAGGCATGCCAGTGGGAAACTCCTCGCCGCTCTGCCAGCCTGGTGCTACACTCGCCGGGTGCACCCGCGCATCCGGCCGCGGGGAGTGGAGCGGGAGGGTTACCTGCCATGCGGTGCGAAAGCATTCTCGAGGCAGTTGGCCACACGCCGCTGGTCCGACTTCGGCGCCTGACCGAGGGACTGGCCTGCCAGGTGTATGTGAAGATCGACTACATGAACCCAGGCGGCTCCGTCAAGGACCGCATCGCCATCACCATGATCGAAGACGCCGAACGTCGCGGGCTGCTCAAACCCGGCGGTACCATCATCGAGGGCACGTCCGGCAACACCGGGATGGGGCTGGCCCTGGTGGCCGCCGTCAAGGGCTACCGGGTCATCTTTACCATTACCGACAAGCAGGCGAAGGAGAAGATTGACCTCCTCAAGGCTCTCGGCGCCGAGGTCATCGTGTGCCCCACGGCGGTAGCGCCGGATGACCCCCGCAGCTATTACTCTGTGGCTAAGAAACTTGCCCGCGAGCTCCCCAACGCTTACTACCCCAACCAATACGAAAACCCCCAGAATCCCGAAGCCCACTACCGCACCACGGGCCCGGAAATCTGGGAGGACACCGAGGGCAAGATAACGCACTTTGTCATCGGGCTCGGCACCGGGGGCACGGTGACGGGCGTCGCGCGCTATTTGAAGGAGAAGAGCCCCAAGGTCAAAATCATTGGCGTGGATCCCATCGGCTCGCTCTTCTATGAGTACTTCAAGCACGGGCGCGTCGGCAAAGCCTCGACCTATACGGTCGAGGGCATCGGCGAGGACATCCTCCCTGCCACCATGGATTTCAAGGTATTGGACGATATCCTGCGGGTGACCGACAAGGAGTGCTTCGTCTGGGCGCGCAAGCTAGCCCGCGCCGAAGGCATCTTCACCGGGGGCTCCGGAGGTGGTGCTGTCTCGGCTGCTGTGCGGCTCGCGCGCACGCTCGGCCGCGATGACTTGGTTGTGGTCTTTCTGGCCGACACGGGGATGCGCTACCTCAGCAAGGTGTATAACGACGAGTGGATGCGCGACAACGCCTACCTGGAGCGCGAGGTCGAGTTGACAGCGGCTGATCTCGTGCGCACGAAAGCGGCCACCGGCATCACCCGGGAGCTCATCTATGTCCTTCCGTATCAGACAGTTTACCATGCCCTTCACACCATGCAGAGCCACGACGTCTCGCAACTGCCTGTGTTTGAAAACAACAGTCCCGTCGGCGCCATCTACGAGGATTCCATTCTCAAGCTCGCGCTCGCGGGCCAAGATCTGCGCAAGACCATCATCCGCGAAGTCATGGGTAAGGCTTTCCCCATCGTGGCGCCGACGGCGGGTGTAGATCAGGTGACGCAGCTTTTGAGCAGTGAGTGTCCGGCGGTCTTTGTGGAGCGCGGCGGCGGTCGCTACGAAATTATCACCAAGTACGATCTGGTCGCAGCCGTCGCCCGCATGGCCGAAAAGGAATTGCGCGGCTGACGCCCTCTCGGCATGCCGACCCTGTCCCTGAATGCCCTCGCCCGCGAATTTGCTGACTACCAGCTCGCGCTCTCGCGCCCGCAACTCAGCTTGGTTCGGAGCTACCTGGAGCTGCTTTTGCGCTGGAACCGCCGCCTTCGCCTCACCGGCCTGCGCGACGCCCGCCGCATTGTGCGGGAGCTCTTCTGTGAGTCGGTCTACCTGACGCACGTGCTGCCGCTGGAGGGGCAGCTGGTGGATATCGGGACGGGCGCAGGCTTCCCGGGCCTGGCGCTCAAGCTCGTCGTGCCTCAGCTCCACGCGGTGCTGATCGAAGCCAACCAGCGCAAGTGCGCCTTTCTGAAGGAAGCGATTCGTCACCTGCAGCTCGCGGAGGTGACGGTGTTCGGCGGGCGGTTTGAGGAATTCGTTGCGCAGCATCGGGCCGGAGCCGACATTGTTACCACGAGGGCAGTCGCAATCGAGCGCCCGCTGCTGTTGGGCGTGAGCTGGGTTTTGCGCGAGGGAGGCAGATTGGCTGCGTTCACGACGCGCCGGCTGGCCCCGCCAAGGGCGGGGCTGGGGCCGGGCAGCGGCCTGGAGTGGGTGCGGGAGGTCCCGGTGCCGCACTCGCGCCAGCGCCTCATCCTCGTCGGTAGGAAGCCGGCTGCAGGGGGGCGTTAATTGTTTCCCGTGCAACCCCATGAGGTCGTTGTTATATATTTGATTATAAATGTGATATATATTTATCCCTGACCTTCCGTAGGGCCAACAGCTTCCCCTACAGCCCTGGCATGTTTCACGTGCAACATTTTCTTGACAACCCCCCTCCCCCTACCGTAAATTTCCCCCTGTCCGCAGCGCCGCCGAGGCGTGAGCTTGGCCAAAGTCGTCGCGATTGCCAACCAGAAGGGCGGCGTCGGTAAGACCACTACCGCTGTTAACCTCGCTACCTCTCTCGCGGCCAGGGAATGTCGCCTGCTGTTGGTCGACTCTGACCCGCAGGCGAATGCCACCTGCGCCTTGGGATTTTCCCGCGACCCCGCCCGCCGCTCTTTCTACCAGAGCTTGGTTCTCGGTGAGCCGCTGCGAAATCTCGTCCTTGCCACGGCGATCACGCGCCTGGAAATCGTTCCGTCTGACAAAAACTTGGTTGGCGCGACGGTGGAGCTGGTTGGGGCTGACGAGCGTGAATTCAAACTCAAGCAGGCGCTCGCCCCCGTGCGCTCGGCCTATGACTTCATCATCATCGATTGCCCGCCCGCCCTGGACCTGCTAACCATAAACGCGCTCACTGCGGCCGATTCCGTCCTGATTCCGATTCAGTGTGAGTATTTGGCGCTGGAGGGCGTAAGCGAGCTGCTCGACACCTTGATGCGTATCCGCCGCAGCCTCAACCCCGAACTCGCCATCGAAGGCATCCTGCCCACCATGTACGACGACCGCACCAGCCTGTCCCGTCAGGTGGTGGCGAACTTGCGCGACTTCTTCGGCAGTCGGGTCTTCACCAGCGTGATTCCGCGCAGTGTGCGCTTGGCCGAAGCGCCCAGTCACGGCAAACCGATCTTGCTCTACGAACCCAAGTCGCGCGGCTGCGAGGCCTACCTGCAGCTCGCGCAGGAGGTAGTTGCCAATGACCAGAAAAGCGCTGGGCAGAGGATTGAGCGCGCTGCTTCGTGAGGTTCCCGAGGCGCCGCCAGAACGCAGCGCGCAAGGCCCGCCGCCAGGGCCGACGGCTGGCCTGCAAGAGCTTGGCGTCGAACTGATCGACTCCTCGCCCTTCCAACCGCGAGCCAACTTCAATCCCGGCGCACTGGAGGAGCTGGCGCAGTCGATCCGCGCCGGTGGGGTTGTGCAACCTATCGTCGTGCGTCCGCTGGGCGGCCGCTTCCAGGTGGTGGCCGGGGAGCGGCGGCTGCGGGCCGTCCGGCTGGCCGGTCTTACCCGCATTCCGGCCGTGGTGCGCACAGTCTCCGACGAGCAGGCGCTGGAGATCTCCCTGATTGAAAATCTCCAGCGTGAGGAGCTGAATGTTGTAGAGCAGGCGCGTGCCTTCGAACGTCTGTCGGGAGAGTTTGGTTTGACGCAGGAGGAGATCGGGGGACGCACGGGAAAAGACCGGGCAACCATTGCTAACACTTTGCGGCTCTTACGCTTACCGGTGGATGTCTTAGGGATGGTGGAGCAAGGCAAGCTGACGGCGGGCCACGCGCGCGCCCTGCTGAGGCTGGAAGCCTCACCTGTGCTACAGCGTGTGCTCGCGCGGCGGATGGGGGTGCGGCGGGTTTCGGTGCGGCAAGCCGAGGAGATGGTGGAGCGTCGGCAGCCGGGGGCTGGGAAGAAGCCGAGAAAAGGCCAAACCATGGACCCCAATACGCAGGCGGCTGTGCAGGCGATGCAGAACGCTCTCGGGACTCGCGTCCGCATCTTCGAATACAAGCCTCATCGGGGACGGATTGAAATCGACTACTATTCCCTCGAAGATCTCGACCGCATCTACTCCACAATAGTGAATCAGCGCGGCACACCTCCGCTGGACGGTGCAGAGTAGCGGGCCGCAGGCGGCGCACTCAGGAAAAGGCAGCGGCCAATTCGGCCAGGTCGGAGACGACCAAATCCGGCACCGGTTGGGGGGGGAATTGCGTTCGCCCCCGCCGCACCAGGATGGTGCGAAAGCCCAGGCGGGAAGCGGTAACGATGTCGTACTCAAAGCCGAAGGCTGCGTGCGCCACCAGGGTTGGAGGCAGCGCCAGGCGTTCCAGGGCCAACTCAAAGGGGCGCGCGGCTGGCTTGTAGGCTTGCGCCTGCTCGGCCGTCATCTTCAAGTCAAAGGCTACCTTCATTTGCGCCACTGAACCCGCGAGCAAGGCGTCGTCAATATTGGAGATAATGCCCAGGCGCAGGTGGCGCTTGAGCGCCCCCAGGGCTTGGGGAACGTCGGGGAAAGGGTTCCAGCGCGGGATGGCATCGGCAAAGGCCGTGGCGTCGGCGGGCGTGAGCGGCAGGGCGTAGCGCTGCGCTACCTCCAGAAAAGTGGCGGCCACGATTTCATGATAGCGGGCGTAGCGCTGCTGGATGCGCTGCCGCTGGCTGTGCTCCCAGTCGCGGAAGAAGGCGGCCGCATCCGCCCGCAGGCGGCGGCGCGCCAGGAGGTCGCGAAGGGTTTGCCGGGCTCCGGTTTCCCAGTCAATGAGGGTACCGTAGCAATCGAAAGTGATGGCTTGGACGTCCTTGAGGCGAATGGGTCGAGGCATGGCGGAAGCTTACTCGGCTTGGGTTTAGGAGTTCAAGGGTGAACACGCCACGGTGTACAATGAGCGCGCTTGCGAGGCCGGGGTGTTGAGGGTTCTCGTCATTGGCAGTGGTGGGCGCGAGCATGCACTGGCCTGGAAGCTGGCCCAGAGCCCGCGCGCGGGGAAAGTCTACTGCGCTCCGGGCAATGCGGGCATGGCGGAAGATGCGGAGTGCGTGCCCGCCGAGCTCAGCGACGTGGTGGGGTTGGCGCGGCTGGCGGAAAGGCTTGGCGCCGACCTCACCGTGGTAGGCCCGGAGTTGCCGCTGGTAGGGGGAATCGCGGACGAGTTCGCGCGCCAGGGGCTGCGGGTGGTGGGGCCGACGAAAGCGGCGGCGGAAATTGAAGCCAGCAAGGTGTTTGCTAAAAAGTTCATGCAACGTCACGGCATCCCCAGCGCCCGGTTCAGCGTGTGCGAGACGCCCGGGGATGCCTACAGCGCGCTGTGTAGCTATGAGTACCCGGTTGTGATCAAAGCCGACGGGTTAGCGGGTGGCAAGGGCGCCCTGATCGGCCACTCGCCTGACGAGTCCACCGCCATCTTGGAACGCCTGATGGAGAAACGCGAGCTGGGCAGGGCGGGTGAGCGCGTGGTGTTAGAGGAATATCTAGAGGGCGAGGAAGTCTCCTTCATCGTGCTGACTGACGGCACGAGTGTTGTGGCGCTGCCTGCCGCGCAGGACCACAAGCGCGCCTTCGACAACGACGAAGGGCCCAACACCGGCGGCATGGGTGCCTATTCGGATGATGATATTCTGGATGCGGGGCTGCGCGCGCGCATCCTGCGCGAAATCGTGGCGCCTACGGTCGAAGGGCTGGCCGCTGAAGGGCGACGCTACCAGGGGTTTCTTTATTTTGGTTTGATGCTCACCGCCGAAGGGGTGCGCGTGTTGGAGTTCAACGCCCGGATGGGTGACCCGGAGGCACAGCCGCTTGTGCTGCGCCTGGAGAGCGACCTGCTGGAGGTGCTGGACAAGGTTACGCGGGGCGAGGTGGCCGGTGCGGAACTGCGCTGGGGTGCGGGGGCGGCTGTCTGCGTTGTGCTTGCCTCGCACGGCTATCCGGGAGATTATGAAACCGGCAAGGCCATATCGGGGTTGGAGGCTGCCGCGGCGCTGGATGAGGTGAAAGTTTTTCACGCGGGGACGCAGCGGCTGGCCGGCCGCTTTGCCACTGCGGGGGGGCGCGTGCTGGGTGTGACGGCGCGGGGCGGCGACTTGCGGGAGGCCCAGCAGCGTGTCTACGCGGCGGTGAGCAAAATCAGCTTTGAAGGAATGCACTACCGGCGCGACATCGGGGCGCGGGGATTACAGAAGCTAGAGGCGAGAGGCTGGAAGCGATGAAAGGCAAAAGAGGCAGGAGAGGCGGATGAAGCAGAGGAAGCAGGCCCGCCACGGCGGGCAGGCGAAGAAAGCGGGCAGGCCCCGCCCTGGGCGGGGCAAGCCTCAGGAGACGCTGGCGGCGCTGGTGGGGGTCATCATGGGTTCCGACACCGATTTGCCGGTAATGAGCGAAACCATCAAGACATTGCAGCGCTTCGAGATTCCTTTTGAGGTGGAAGTCACCTCAGCCCACCGCTCGCCCGAGCGCACCCACGAGTATGCCCGCAGCGCCGCCAGTCGGGGGCTGAAAGTGATTATCGTGGGTGCGGGCGGGGCCTCGCACCTGGCCGGCATCGTCGCGGCCGAAACCTCGCTGCCGGTCATCGCAGTTCCGGTTGTCACCACGCCGCTGGCGGGTCTGGACGCGCTCTATTCGACGGTGCAGATGCCCGCCGGGGTGCCGGTGGCGGTGATGGCGGTGGACAAACCCGGGGCCACCAACGCCGCTATTTTCGCGGCGGAGATCCTTGCCAGCAGCGACCCGAAGCTGGCAGCGCGGCTGAAGGCATACAAAGAGGAGCTGGCGCGCACGGTGGGGGAAAAGTCGGCCCGCGTCAAACAGCAACTCGAAAGTCCGCCGCGCTGAAGCCCGCCCGCACCCCGCGACCCGCGACTAGCAACCGGCAAACGATTGGAACCACAGATGAACACGGATAAACACGGATGGCGGGGCTTCATTTGCGGGCAGGGAACAGTTGATTGATGAATTCGGCTGCGAGTCGGAGTTGGAAGAGGGCCTGTCCCGGCATCTGAATCGTATGGCCGCGGGGATGGGCGAACATGTTGCGCAGCGATGGTAGGGTTTCGAGCAAGATTTTTCGATAGTCGCTCTTAGGCACACTGGATTTGTGAATTTTGTTGATTTGACGATAGATTCTCAGACTTTGAGCCTGTACTTGGCGCATGCGCCGGACATGGGAAAAACCTTTCTCTTTAATTAGATTCTGGCGAATGGCTTCTTGCAAGAGGGTACGGAGCATGCGTTTATCCTTTCCGGTGGTCGGGAGGCGCTTGCGTAGCGCCATTTCGATAGCGGTGAAGCTTAGGAAGTCGACGACCGCATACAGGTCGTAGGCAAACCAGGCGTAGACCCAGAGATTCTGTATGGTGGCGAAGTAGCTACGCACGTCCTCAGGGACGTTTGAGTTCAATTGGATGGCTGAG
>JBHIAG010000050.1:0-15509 GCA_046758465.1 Terriglobia bacterium
GAATCCCACCTTCCGCACCACTCCCGCCGTTGGCGGGATTGCGCTGAGCGAGTGCAGCAAGTGAAAGGGCCTTCGTCGTCAGTCCCACCGCACGTGCAATTTAGCGTCGAGCAAGTCTCAAGTTCCCTTCCAGGTCTTCCGTTCTGCATTTCGGCTTGACGCTGCAACCTGTGCCCCACTACAGTAGCAACAGCTACAGGGTTACTCCTGGGGGCGGGGACCCCAGGGGGCAACTTCGGATTCCTTTTGAATGAGCGCGTCGCGTGGGGTACGGGAGGGCAACCATCGTTGTCGGCGGGATAAGCGGTGAGGGAGTTTCTGTGCAGGCTGGCGTGGCTCGCGGGTGCCCTCGCGGTGGCGCTCACGGTAGGTCCTGAGGTCGGAGCCTGCCGGCCACCGCAGACCCCAAAAGCGCAAAGCCAGCAACCGCCCCCAGAGGCGCCCAAACCTCCAGCGGCCCCCGAAGCAACCGCGGAAGCGCGTCCCGCGCCGCCGCCTCAGAGCACCGAGCCGGCCTCGCTCGCCGGTGTCGAGCCCGAGCAAGTGTTCCTTGAGTTCAAGTATGCCGTCAACGGGACCGACCTGAACGGCAACAAAGAGCGTTCCTTCCTGAACGAAGGTACCAATCACGTTTTTGAATTCAGCTCCTTCGTGAACCGTAGCTGGGGCATCCGCCGGGTTGAGACCCTGTCGGTATTCCGCTACACGGACGACCCGCGCACCGACCCGGAGCGCAACAGTCTGCAGCGTGCCTACCTGCGGCTGCAGGGGCCTACGTTCGAGGCGGCTCTGGGAGACCACCTGGCAAGCTACTCGCGCTTCACCTTCAATCAAAACATCAAAGGGCTCAACATCCGCAAAGACCTCCCGTTGGGGAGCGGCCTCCGCCTCACCGGAATCGGGGGTGTGTTCAGCGACCGCTGGGGCTCCCTGTTCCGTGACTTTACGGTTTTCACCGACCCGCGCCAGCCGCCGGATTCTCGGTTTCCCAGCAAGCCCTACACGCGGCTGGTGCTGGGCCTGCGGGGTGAGCAGAAGCTGGGCGAAAGCAGCAGCTTCGCCCTCAGCTACTCCCAGGGCAGCGACGTCATCCGCTCGCTGCCGCGCGAGGCCCAGACCGCGCCCGTCAACAACCAGGTAGTCGGCTTCGACACCAGCATCCAGTTTGGGCGCAATTTTCGCTTTCTGGGGGAAATTGCCTACAGTCTGACGCAGTTCGACGCTCGCTTCCAGCCGGAAAAGCGCAACGACTACGCGCTGCGGGGTGAGCTGTCGCACCGGTGGCGGCTGTTTAGGTGGCCGTTGAGCTGGCGCGCCGAATACGCTCTGTTTATGCCCAACTTCTTCTCCGCCAACGCGCGCCAGGTGCAGGATCTCCAAGACGCTTCCGTGCGCGCCACACTCGACCTGACCTCGTCGGTCTCCCTGCAACTGGCCTATCGCCGTACCAACGACAACATTCCCGGCCGTCCGGTGGTTGCCTTGGCCCCCGATCCCACCACGGGCGCGATTCGGCCGCGCGCCCTGACCAACGTTGGCAGGGGAATCCTGTGTCGAGCACAGGACACACAGCCGGGAGCGTTTTGCGCGGCCCAGGCACCCCTGTCCCAAGATACGCTGTTTGTTTTCGACAGGATCGTAGACGAGGCCGGCAACAAGATGACCGCAGTGGCCCAGCTACCGGAGGGGCGCCTGAGCCTGCGCCCGCTCCCCTTTTTGCAGGTCGACCTCGGGTACCGCGAGCGCCGGGTCGAGACCAGCAACAAGAACAGCTTCCAAACCAAAGACCCGACCACAGGCGAGGCGATTCGGAGGCCGCTGTTCCGCGCCCGCATCACCAAAATGCCCTTCGTGGACATCAATCTCTCCACTCGCACCGGTGTCTTTACCCTCAGCTACGAATACCGGCGCAACCGCGACCCCGTCCGCTGGGAAAACTCTACCTTTACGCATCGCGTGGCCGCCGGCTACAGCGGCTCGTGGTTTTTCGGTGGGTGGACAGTGGGCCCGCGCTTCCGCTACGAGACCGAGCGCATCAGTAAGCAACTCGACCTGGAGCCGGTGGATGATCCGGTGAGCCAGACGCGGCTGCAGGATCCCAACACCGGCCTGCCGCTGGTGGCCAGCCTGAGCGGGGGCGACCAGACCCGCTCCCTGCAGGGCTCACTGGTGGTTGAGTTCCCAAAGTATTTTGCCTTGGAGGTGTTCTATCGCGAGCTGAACGCCAAGTTGTTGAGCGGCTTTGCGAGCGGCGATTTCTTCCCCGTCCCGAGTGGAGGCTTCAGCCAGACCCTGTTCGGCAACGGCGGTTTCCGACGGCCCAGTTTCCGCGCCCAACTCACCTACAAAATCCGCAACGACGAGAACCGCTACATCACACTCACCGTGGAGCGGAGCGTTAACAGTTTTGCCTTGCCCGATCCGCAGAAAGCTGACGAGAGGAGCTTCCGGGAAAATGTCCTCCAGTTGAGTTTTGTGTGGCGCTTGCGTCGCCAGTGAAGACCAGGGCCACGGCCTGAGGTTGCCCGGCGACTCCCCGGAGGTTTTTGGGTTCAAAAAACCACCGCTGCATGATAATACCCTGTTTGGTGGGCGCGATGCGGTGGCTGTGTTCTAACTGTGGACGCGCAGTCAGCTTTGCCTTCAGCAATTGTCCCTATTGTCGGCAGGCTGAAAATGCCACCGAGACCCAGGGCGCGGCGGCCAAGCCTCCCACTCCGACCCCAGCCCAGGCGGCAGCCAGCGGGGAAGCGGCGGTTCGCAAGCTCGTCCCTGGGGCGAGTTCGCAAGCAGCTGCGCCGCCGCACCGCCCGGCGCGCGAGATGCCCGAACGCCAACGCTACCGCGGCGTCCGCTTGGGGGTCGGTTTGGCCCTCGGGGTAGCAGTAATCCTGCTTCTGCTAGTCGGGTTTTGGCTCTGGTTGTCGGGAGGGCCGCCGTAGCGGTTGTGCCTGGCTCACTGCGCCGTGAGCCAGTGGCGGAACCGCCGTTGTACTCGTTCAGAATGATGGGTGACACTCAAGAAGGCCAATCCCCGCAGCCTGGGGCAGTTCTGACACCTAACTCTTGATGCTTAGCTGGACTGCCGTTTCTTCTTCTCTCAGTGCCTGTCTTCCTTCTTGATACCCCCCTTTCCTTACCGTCCCGATTTCTTAAGGCCTTGCAGGGTGCCCAGGGTGCGTTCCTTTCCGGAAAGTGTCACTAATCTACTGGACGAGTACACTTCCTTGTCAAGCCTGGGGCCGCGTGTTAGGATGGCGGTGGAGTCGGATTTCGGATCAGACTTCGGGCTCTGCGCGATCGAGCCTCGCAAACCCCGCCAGGTCCGGAAGGAAGCAACGGTAGCGAGTCACTCGGTGTGCTGTAGAGAACCCGAGGTCTGATCCCTCTTCTCCATGAGGGCGGCGCAGGAGCGATGAGCTACCAGGTAATTGCCCGCAAGTATCGCCCGCAAACCTTCGATGCTATCATCGGCCAGGAACCCATCGTACGGACTCTCAAGAACGCCCTCGGTGAGGGGCAGGTGGCCCATGCCTATATCTTTTCTGGCATGCGCGGCGTCGGAAAGACCACCACCGCCCGCATCCTCGCCAAAGCCCTGAACTGCACCCGAGGCCCAACGGTCCAGCCCTGCGGGCAGTGCGACCCCTGCCGCGAGATTGCCGAAAGCCGCGCCGTGGATGTCATTGAAATTGACGCCGCCTCGAACCGCGGCATCGACGAGATCCGCGAACTACGCGAGAATGTCCGCTACCTGCCCGCCCGCGACCCCTATAAGATCTTCATCATTGACGAAGCCCATATGCTTACCCCTGAGGCCTTCAACGCCCTGCTGAAAACGCTGGAGGAGCCTCCGCCGCGCGTGCTGTTTGTCCTTGCGACCACCGAGCCACAGAAGCTCCCTACCACCATCCGCTCGCGCTGTCAGAGCTTTCACTTCCGCAGCATCGGCTTCACGGAGATTCTGGGCGTGCTCGAGCGGGTGGCGGCTGAAGAAAAGGTGCGCGTCGAGCCGGAAGCTCTAGCCGTGATGGCGCGCGCAGCCGAAGGCAGCCTCCGCGATGCCCTCTCCATCCTCGACCAGGCCATTGCTTACAGCGGAGACACCGTTACCGCCGAGCAGGTGCGCGACCTGCTCGGCGTAGTCAGCGAGGAGACACTCGATAGCCTGATGGCTGCCATCGCCGAACGCTCACCCGAAAAGATCCTCCGCCTGGTGGATGCTCTGGTTCGCGAAGGCCACAACCTGCAACACTTCTGCCGGGAAGCCCTACGCTACATCCGCAACCTCTTGGTGGTGCGCATCGCGGGGCCCGCCAGTACACTCGCCGAGGCCAGCGCGCGCGAACGTGAGCGGCTGGTGGCTGCTGCCCAGCCCTTTGCGGAGGAAGACTTGCTGCGCTTTTTCCAGATTCTCCTGCGCACCGAAGGCGACCTGCACTGGTCCCCGCAGCCACGGCTCCACCTGGAACTCAGCCTGCTCAAGATGGTGGAAGCCGAGCGGCTGGCATCCCTGGAACAGTTGCTGGCTGAATTGAGCGGCAAGCCGGTCGCCGCTACCACAGTCAATCCGGAAAGCCGTCCGGGTGTCGGTTCGCCTTCCAGCGAAAGCGCTCCTAGGATTCGCAGCCAAGCCTTACCGGCTCCGCCGGCGGAACCTGCTGCAGCGTCCGCCACCGGCCTGACCGCTGAGCAGGTGCAGCGCATCAAGGCGGCTGTCTATGAGCACTCGAAGTTCCTGGGTTCCTTCGTCGACCAGGTTGCGGACTGGCAGTGGCAGAACCGCGAGCTTGTTCTCTGGTTCGCTCCGGAAAACCGGACGCTGGCACAGATGCTGGACAGCAAACAGCAAGAAACGCTCGGCCGCATCCTCAGCGAGGTGCTGGGCCAGAAAGCGCGCGTGACGGTCAAACTCGGCAGGGCCGCGGCGCGCCCGGCCCCGGCCATGCCTGACGTCGAGGCGCGCGCGCGCAACCATCCTGTCGTGCAGGCCCTCTATCACCGCCTGGGGGGGAAGCTCCGGGTCGAAGATCTCTCCGGGCGCGGCCATCCCGGCCAGCGAGAAGGTGAGGAATGAGAAACCTGCAGCAGATGCTCAGCCAGGTTCAGAATCTGCAGGAGCAACTCCAGAAACGCCTGGCCCAGATGGTGGTGGAGGCCTCGGCGGGTGGCGGCATGGTGAGCGTGAAGATGAACGGGCAGAAGCAGCTCGTTGCCCTCCACATCGACCCGGGAGTCTTGGCCAGCGCCGACCGCGAAATGCTCCAGGACCTCATCTTAGCCGCGGTCAACGAGGCCACGCGCAAGGTGGACGCTGAACTCACCGACCAGATGAAACAGTTGACCGGCGGACTCCCCTTCAACCTGCCCGGACTGCTCTAAGCGATGAAGGAATTTGCCCAACCCATTGCGCGCCTGGTGGAGGAACTGAAGCGCCTGCCCGGTGTTGGCCAGAAGACCGCGCACCGCCTGGCATTTCACATCCTGCGCCAAGCACCCGAGGAAGGCCTGCGCCTGGCCGACACGATCCGCGACGCCAAGCAGCAGGTGCGCGCCTGCAGCATCTGCAACAACCTCACCGATCAGGACCCCTGCGCCTTTTGCAGCTCGCCAACCCGCAACCCAAAACTCATCTGCGTGGTCGAGGAGCCGCAGGACATTATCAACCTCGAGCGGACGCGTCAGTTTGGCGGGCTCTACCACGTGCTGGGCGGTGTCATCGCTCCCTTGCAGGGTGTCGGGCCCGAGCAGCTCAAGATTAAAGGGCTGCTCGAACGCACCCAGAATGGCGTCGTCGAAGAAATCATCATTGCCACCAATCCCAATGCCGAAGGCGAAGCCACGGCGCTCTACCTCGCAAAGCTTCTCAAGCCGCTCGGTATCAAGGTCACACGCATTGCGATGGGCATTCCGGTAGGCAGCGACTTGGAATATGCGGATGAGGTCACCCTGCAACGCGCGCTCGAGGGCCGCCGCGAGATTTGAGCGGCGCGGCGCACGGCATACGCGCCGCGGGAGGTGAACCGAGGGCACGGCACACCCTGGCTGACTATATGGCACGCTACGCCCAGGAGCACACCCATCCCTGGAACAAAATTCTCCACGGCTTCGGCGTCCCGGCGGTGGTGGCTTCCCTCGTCGTGGTCTTCCTCGAGTGGCGCTGGGGGCTGGGTCTGTTCGTGGGAGGCTGGCTGCTGCTGTTTGTGGGCCACAAGATTGAGGGCAACAAGCCGGCTTTCTTGCACGGCATCGTCTATCTGCTGGTGGGACCCCTGTGGGTGGCCAAGGAACTGGTAGGGGCTCTGCGAGGGCGCCGCGGCATCAAAGCCTCTTCCCCCTAGCGCTGCCACCCGCCCAATCCTCGTATAATGCTCTCCGATGTCGAACTACGCCTATCTCAGCCTTTGGTTTGACGACGGCTCGCCCGCCAGCTTGATTGGCCACGCCGAGAAGCTCCTGCGGCTGTTCCCGATGTCGGCGTCGGAACCCGGGTTGCGCGCCTTCGTCATTCGCGGCGTCAATTCCGCTGAGCCCCCCCTGTTCGAACACAACGGCTTTCTCTCGGCCGAGGAAGTCCGACCTTACCTGAGCGGGTTTTTCCAAGCTGACTGTGCGGCGGAGCTGCGGGCCTACTGGGACCTCTGGACCTATCAGCGCGACGGTGCCCGGCTGGAGTGGCAACAAACAGCGTCGCCGGTCGAATTCGTTTTTCACGGCGAAGCCTATGACGAAACTACCTTTGCCGAGAACGGGCACGCCCTGCTTACCCTGGGCTTCGAGCACTTGTTTACCGGGCATGCAGGCATCCTAAGCGGGAGTGGCGCAGAGGTGAACCCCGAGCAATTCACCTCCCGGCCAGAGTATGAGTTTGCGTTTGCCCTGCTAGAGCCAGAAACGCTCGAAACCTATCGCACGCATACGCGCGAAAACATCCGCCGCCTGCTGACGTTTGAGCGTGCGCTCTGGACCGGGCTGCCGATTGCGCGCCGGCGCCTCTGGTCGGAAGGCGAATCAGACCTCGAGCGGCGCCTCGAGGAGGTCCTTCTTCATCGTTCAAGCCAGTAGCCAAGAGCCTGCTGTCCGCATATAATCACTTTTTTACGACTCACACCGGGACTCTATGGCCGATCAAGTCGCAGCCTTCCGACCCAGAACGGTCTACCAGCAGCTACGGCCTCTCGGCCCTTACCTGGCTCGCTACCGGCGTCCACTTCTGGTGGGCCTGCTCATGCTTGTGGTCACCAATGTTGTGTGGATGCTGTTTCCGCGCGTGGTGGGAGCCGCCATCGACGCCCTGCGGACCGAGGTCTCGCGTAACCAGCTTGGAACCTACGCGCTGCTGCTGGTGCTGATCGCGCTCACTACCGGTTTCTTCCGCTTCTGGATGCGCTGGATTCTGATTGGCGTCTCCCGCGACATCGAGTACGAGCTGCGCAACGACCTCTTCCGCCACCTTACCCGGCAGAGCGCTCGCTTTTATTCCGGCCAACGCATTGGCGACCTGATGACCCGTGCCACTAGCGACATCAGCTACGTCCGCATGGTACTGGGGCCGGGCATTATGTATTCGGCCAATGCCCTGCTGGCCTTCCCGATCGCGATTGCCTGGATGGTCCACATCGACTGGCAGCTCACCCTGTTCGCGCTCCTCCCCGTGCCTGTGATTTCTTATGCCGTCAAGTTCTTTGGCCAGCGCATCCACGAACGTTCCGAGCGCATCCAGGGCAAATTTTCTGATCTCACCGCGCGCGTGCAGGAGAATCTGGCGGGAGTTCGTTTACTGCGCGCTTTTTGCCAGGAAGACTCCGAGGTGCGCGCTTTTGACCGACTCAATCGCGATTTCATGCGGCAGAACAGAGGCCTGATCATCCTTCAGGGATTGTTTTGGCCGTTCCTGGAAGCTCTGCTGGGAGTCGCCTTTCTGCTGGTGCTGTGGTTTGGCGGCCACGCGGTATTGGCTCAACGCATCACCCTGGGCGCCTTTGTTGCCTTCACACAGTATATGCTGTTTCTCACTTGGCCGATGATTGCGCTCGGCTGGGTGGTGAACCTCTTCGAGCGGGGCGCCGCTTCCATGGGGCGGCTCAACCAATTGCTTACGACTGAACCTGAAATCATCGACCGGTCTGCGGCTGAAGCTGCCCGCGAAATTCGCGGTGCGATTGAGTTCCGCAACCTCAACTTTCGCTACAACGGCGTCCCGGTGCTGCAGAACATCAACCTCAAGATTGCCGCTGGGCAAACACTGGCTATCGTGGGCCCTACCGGCTCCGGCAAGAGCACTCTGATCAGCTTGCTCACTCGCCTCTACGACCCGCCGCCCGGCAGTGTGCTGATCGACGGCATCCCGGTCGAACAGCACCGCCTAGAAACGCTTCGGCGCGCCATCGGCTGTGTCCCGCAAGAAACGTTTCTCTTCAGTGAAAAGTTGCGCGAAAACATTGCCTTTGGGGTCGCAGAGGCGTCGGAAGAGCAAGTCCGCGAAGCGGCCACCATCGCGGGGCTCGCCGAAGACGTCGAGGACTTCCCACGCGGCTTCGACACCCTGGTGGGCGAACGCGGCCTGACTCTGTCCGGCGGCCAGAAACAACGCACCGCGATTGCGCGCGCCCTGCTCCGCAACCCCCGCATCCTCGTACTCGACGACGCGCTCTCCAGTGTCGACACCTATACAGAAGAGAAGATCCTGCAGCAGCTCACGCGGGTACTGCGCGAGCGCACCACGATCCTAATTTCGCATCGTGTCTCGACCGTGCGCCACGCGGACCTCATCGTAGTGCTGCAGGGCGGTGCGGTGGTCGAGCGCGGGACGCACGAAGAACTGCTGGTCCAGGGGGGCTACTACTACGACCTCTACCAAAAGCAGTTGCTGGAAGAGGAACTCGAACGCACATGAGCGAAGTGGGCTACCACGAAGAAGAAGTTCTGGGCAAAGCCTACGACAGTCGCTTACTGAAGCGCCTGCTCGGCTACCTGCGTCCGTATCGTCGTGCCGTGGCCCTGGCGGTGGGGCTGATCATCCTCTATTCCGTCTTGCAGGTCGCCGGGCCGCTCTTCTTCAAGGTGGCGGTGGACCGCTATTTGGGTGACGGCGCCGCGGCGATTTCCGATGACCCGCTTGCGGGCAAGCTCTTCGGCCCGACCCGCTACCTGCCAGCCGACCCCTGGGTTGGTCTCAACGTCTTGGCCCTGCTTTTGCTGGGCGTGGTGCTCGCGGCCTTCCTGGTCGAGTACGGGCAAGTCTTCATCATGCAGATGACCGGCCAGAAGGTGATGTACGACCTGCGCACGCAACTCTTCGGCCACCTGCAACGCCTGCCCGTTGCCTTCTACGACCGCAATCCTGTGGGCCGCCTCGTGACGCGTGTCACCACCGACGTGGACGTCCTGAACGAGATGTTTACCTCCGGCGTGGTAGCTATCTTCGGGGACTTCTTCACGCTGCTCGCAATTGTGGCCGTAATGCTCTACCTGGACTGGAAGCTGGCGTTGCTGACGTTCTCCGTACTCCCACTGATCTTCCTCGTGACCATGGTCTTTCGCCAGCGCGTGCGCGATTGCTATCGCCGCATCCGCGTTGCGATCGCCCGCATCAACGCCTTCCTCAACGAACACCTCACGGGAATGAGCGTGGTCCAGCTCTTCAACCGCGAGCGACGTGCTACCGAACAGTTCGACGCCGTGAACCGGCAGCATTTGCTTGCCTTCAAAGACGCCATCCTGGCCCACGCCTGGTTCTATCCCGCGGTGGAAATTCTCTCTGCGCTCGCCATTGCCTTCGTCATTTGGTTTGGAGGCCTCCAGGTACTCGAGGGTCTGGCACGGGGCGTCGCGGCCGGGGCGACGGCGGGGACCGTTGTCGCGTTCATCCTCTATGCCCAGCGTTTTTTCCGGCCCATTATGGATTTGAGCGAAAAGTACAACATCCTGCAAGCGGCGATGGCGAGTGCGGAGCGCATCTTCAAGCTGCTGGATGAACGCGTCACCATCACCTCGCCGGTGCGGGCGCCGCGCCTGCCGGCCGGACGTGGTCAGATTGAGTTTCGCAATGTCTGGTTCGCCTACCAAGATGAGGACTGGGTAGTTGAAGACATTAACTTTGCCGTCGAACCCGGTCAGATGGTCGCCATCGTCGGCCACACCGGCGCGGGCAAAACCACCTTGACGAATTTGCTGCTCCGCTTCTATGACGTAGCGCGGGGACAAATTCTGCTAGACGGCGCCGACCTCCGCGAACTCGAGCTCCGTGATCTGCGGCGTCACTTTGGCATCGTCCTCCAAGACCCCTTCCTGTTTTCCGGCAGCCTGGCCAGCAATGTCCGCTTGGGCAGCACCCAGCTCGGCGACGAGAGTGTGGCGCGGGCGCTGGCCCAGGTCAACCTCGAGCGCTTCGTGGCCAGCCTGTCCGACGGGCTCACCCATGAAGTCCGCGAGCGCGGTGCTACCCTTTCGGTGGGACAAAAGCAACTCATCTCCTTTGCCCGGGCGCTCGCGCACGATCCGCGCATCCTGATTCTCGATGAAGCGACCTCCAGTGTGGACACGCAGACCGAATTTCAGATCCGCGAGGCCCTGGAGAAGCTGGTGGCGGAACGTACCTCCATTGTCATCGCCCACCGCCTTTCCACCGTGCAGCGGGCCGACAAGATTGTCGTCCTGCACAAGGGACGGCTGCGCGAGATGGGCACGCACCAGGAACTGCTCGCCCGGCGGGGCATCTACTACAAGCTCTATCAGCTCCAGTACCGCGACCAGGAGGTGGCAGTCGCCGGCGACTAACCGTGTGCGACTCCCTCGGCCATGTCTCTGCCTGTCCCGGCTCTGATTGTTGCAGGGGAAGCTTCCGGCGACCACCACGCGGCCGCGCTTGCCACGTGCCTCTCCCGTCAGCACCCCGTAGCCTGGTTTGGGCTGGGCGGCGATGCGCTGCAGGCAGCGGGTGCGGAGTTGGTGGAGCACGCGCGGGCAGTCAGCATACTGGGCCTAGTGGAAGTGGTAGCGCATCTGCCGCGCATCTACCGGATCGTGCAGAAACTGCTCAGGGAGGTGGATCGGCGGCGGCCACGGTTGGCTGTGCTGGTTGACTTGCCCGGCGTCAACCTGGAGCTGGGCTTGGCCCGGCAGCTACATGCGCGGGGCATCCCGGTGGTCTATTTCATTCCGCCGCAAATTTGGGCGTGGCGCGCCGGCCGGCTCCGCAGCCTGCAACGCTATGTGCGCAAAGTTCTATGCATCTTTCCCTTCGAGGAAAACATCTATCACCGTGCAGGGATGGATGTAGAGTATGTAGGGCATCCGTTAGTTGACTGCACGGCGGCAACAATGACGCAAGAGGAATTTTTCACCCAATACCATCTCGACCCGCGGCGTCCGCTCGTCTGCTTACTGCCCGGCAGCCGCAACCAGGAAGTTGTCCGCCACCTCCCGTGTATGCTGGCGGCCGCGGAACTCCTGCAGAAAAAGCATAGGGCGCAATTTGTCCTGGTCCGGGCGCCGACTGTGAACCCGAAAGTGCTCGCAAGCCAGTTGCGCCCGGAACTTGACCTACGCGTGATGGAAGGCCCGGTCTATAATGCACTCGCCGCGAGCACGGCGGCGGTGGTGTCGAGCGGCACGGCAACCGTGGAGGCAGCTCTGTTGGCCACGCCGCTGGTGGTCGTCTACCGGGTGGCGCGAATGACCTGGTGGCTGGGGCGTGGGCTGGTGCGCAGCCCTTACTACAGCATGGTCAATCTGCTGGCGGGCCAGCCTGTGGTTCCTGAACTCATCCAGCATGAGTTCACAGCGGAAGGCGTTGCCCGTGAAGTGAGCCATTTGCTTGGAGACAGCGATGCCCGAGAGGCCATGAAGCGTGAACTCCACGGCGTCCGTAGGCGGTTGGGAGAGCCGGGAGCCATCGAACGCGCGAGCCGCGCAATCCTTGCCCTGCTGCCGCGGCCCACGCCAGCCGCTGCTCTGTCTTAGAGTAGATCTATGAGAGTTTTGACACCCCGGCGCCACTGCCCACACCCTGGGCGGGTGTCGCTGTGTGTTATCGGCCTGTTGCTGGGATCGCTGCCGCTCACCGCCCAGGAAGCGCCCACGGCGATCGATGCGCAGCACTACTGGATTGAAGCCGAACTGCTCCCCGCAGTGCACCAGTTGCGTGCACGTGCCCGACTCGACCTGCTCACGCTCGAACCCCTGGCTGCGGTGCGTTTGGTGCTGCATCGCAATTTGAAAGTCGCGCGCGTGCTTGACGCCGAGGAGAAGCCACTGAGGTTTGAGCGGCTCGCGGAAGGCGGCTTGCGGGTTGATTTGGCCGAAGCAGTGGGCGCGCAGCAAGCGCTTCAGCTCACGGTCGAATATGTGGGGGTGTTGGATCCGGCCTTGCGGCCCGAGACCGGACCGGTGCTGGCACGGATTGCCCCAGGCTCCTCGTACCTGTTACCTCCCGCAGAATGGCTTCCGCAAACAGGCAACCCCTGGGATCGCTTTACCGCGGAACTCCGCGTCACGCTCCCGGCCGAGGAAACCGCGCTGACGTCGGGGAAGCCAGTTGAAACCATTTCTCTGGATGACGGGCGTCAACAGTTTGTCTTCGTCTCTGAAGAAGCGAACCGCCTGGGCACGCTCGTCGTCGGCAAGTACGAAAAAGTCTCCACTACAAGTGAGGGGGTGCCGATTACATTCTGGCTGCGTAGCGTACCCAACTCGCTCACCTCCAGCTACGCGGAGACGCTTGGCAAGATTTTGCTGTTCTTCTCGGATCAGTTTGGCCCACTCACGCAACCAGAACTGGCGGTGGTGGAAATCGCTGCTGATGGTCTCGAAGCCTATTCCGCGCCGGGAATGCTGTTGCTGCCGGCCCGGCAGTGGAGCACTCAGCCCAACTTTCGCTTGCTGGCGCGCGAATTGGCCCACCAGTGGTGGGCCTTCCGCGTGAGCCCGGCGGGCCGGCGCGACGCCTGGCTGGACGAAGGCTTCGCGCGCTACAGTGAGGCTCTTTACGTCGAGCAGGCCGCGGGCGAGCAAGCGTTTCGTCAGGCGCTCGAAGATTTCACTATCGGCGCCCTCATCGAAGAGGGTGCGGCACCCATCGCGAATGCGGATCAACTCCGGCCGTTCTCGCCCGCCTTCCGCTCCGTTGTACGCGATAAGGGCGCAATGGTCGTTCATATGCTCCGCTTCGTGCTGGGCGATGAACCCTTCTTCCAACTCCTCAGTACCTACGCCCAACGGTTCGCCGGGCGCTCGGTAACCATTGCCGCCTTCGAGCGCCTGGCAGAAGAAGTCAGCTCACAGCCCCTGGACTACTTCTTCGGCCAATGGCTCCGCTCCACCGGGGTCCCGGAATTCAAACTCGAATACGTCGTCTATCGCACGCAAAAAGGTTTCCGGATCGGCGGCCAGATTCGGCACGAACTCGAGGTCTTCCGCATGCCGCTCGAGATTTACGTCGAAACCGAAGGACCGCCCGAAACCGCCCGCATCGAGGTCACTGGATTGGTCTCTGACTTCGCCATCGAAACCTTCGGCAAACCGATTTCGGGACGCATGCAGGTCGACCCCAACTACAACGTGTTGCACTACACGGACGCACTCCGCATTCGCGTGGCCATCGCGCGCGGCGAAAGCCTGTTTGAGCAGGCTAAGTACCTGGAGGCCATCCGTGAATACCAACAGGCGCTACAGGTGCGCCGCACCAGTTCACTGGCCCATTATCGAATGGGGGAAGCTTTCTTCGAGCAGCGCAACTACCAGGCTGCCGCCAACGCGTTCCGCGAGGCCATCAACGGCGATAAGGAGCCACCGTGGACGCTTGTCTGGAGCCACATCTTCCTGGGAAAAATTTTTGACCTGACGGGTCAGCGCGAGCGCGCCCTCAACGAATACCGGCGCGCGCGAGAAACCAGAGACGACACCGCCGGGGCACTGGCTGAGGCGGAGAAATACTTGAACGAACCGTACCGGCGCACCGAACGGACCGTTCCCGTACGCTGAGGTGCTAGAGTTCGCGGAGGCCGGTCAAGGAGGCGTGCTTCACTGCCTTGGCTTGCACCAGCACCCTAAAGGTCTCGCCCATTCCCTGCGGATAGATCAACTGCTTCAAGTGCAGCCGCGCCTGGTAGCGCTCGGTTTCACTGGCTTGCGGGGCATAGAGGTCGGAAAACTCATTCCCTTTACCTAACGCCAACAGGAACTTCGCCTGCGTGGTGAAGCCCAGAGGAACCAATCCGAGCCGGTGGCCGTGTTCCATGAGGGCGGTGAAGTTGACGTGGGCCGTCAGGTCTCGCGCCCCCGGCAAGAGCAATAAGTTTTCGCTCACGCGATGCTGGTGATAAGCCAGCAGCGTGCCGGTGGCCCGCAGGGGGCTGTAGAGCTCGCGCGCCAGGTAGCCGTAGTCGATGGTCAGCAGGAAGCCTTGCCGCAGCGCGCGTGCGACCGCTTCGAGCCAAGCCAGTGCCGCCAGGTTGATTTCGGCTTGCTGCCCGCGCGCTAGCGGCACGCCGTAGCGGGCGAGATAGTCGGCCAGCGCCGGCGAAGACAGATCGCCCTCCTCTGTCACCAATTCCTGGCCACGAGCTGTTACGTAGATTTCCCGCAACCCAGCTTCGCGCTGCACTACACGATGAACCGGAAACGCGTCGATGAATTCGTTGGAATAGAAACACCCAGTCAACGTGCCTTCCCTGAGCTCGGGCAGACAGCGGATGGGCAACGAAATACTGCCTTGCAACTTCGCCGCGCTCTGCGCGCGCAAAGAGGCACTGGACTCGACCAGCACAACCCGCAGGCTGCGGGCGAACTCCGGGCTGTTTTGCTCGATCCATGGGAGCACGTGGGAAGCCAGGGTTGCGTCGCCCGCCCCGAATTCGACCAGCGCAAAGGTCGCAGGCCGGCCGAGGATTTCCCACATCTCGCGAAATTGGCGTGCCAGCAAGCGACCAAAAATTGGATGCACTTGCGGACTTGTATAGTAGTCGTCGGCGCCTGCAGCCACTCTGCGCGTGTAGTAGCCGTGCTCGGGATGGTACAGGCAGGCCTGCATAAACTCCGCGAAAGGAATGGGACCGTGCTGGCGAATGCGGTCCAGCAGAATCTCGGTGAGTGCGGTCGTAGGACGCGTGCTGCCCATAGAACTCTAGAAGCTGTTGCATAACCTCCGCAGGGCGGCGCAGGGCAACAGACTCTAAATGCTAGCACGAGTTCAACCCTGTGGCTCCCGCCACAGGGCGCAGCGGCCGGAGCCCTGCCTGCGGCAGGCCCGCCGCGGCGGGCAGGCAGGCGTGCCCTGACTGGAGTTCAACCCCGTGGCTCCAGCCACGGGGTGACGGCAAGGGCTGCAACCCAGCGGCTGGAGCCGCTGGGTTGAACTGTCTCGGCGAGTGGGGTCGCTGGACGTGTGGTGCCCATGAAACCCTAGTACTGCTTCATCTGCGGATTGCGGGTGAACATTTCGGCGATGTAGTCATGATCCCCTTCATGTGAGAGAAGATATTCAGGGTGCAGTTGACGCGCCCACCTTC
>JBHIAG010000051.1:0-15370 GCA_046758465.1 Terriglobia bacterium
GCCAGGCCATCACCCGCGCCATCGCCGACCAGGCCCGCACCATCCGCATCCCCGTGCACATGATCGAGACCATCAACAAACTCGTCCGCAGCCAGCGCCAACTCGTCCAGGAGCTCGGCCGCGAGCCTACCTCGGAAGAGCTTGGCAAGCGCATGGACCTGCCCGTCTTCAAAGTGCGCAAGGTGTTGAAGATCGCCCAGGAACCCATCTCGCTCGAAACCCCCATCGGCGAGGAGGAAGACTCGCACCTGGGCGACTTCATCGAAGACAAGGCTGTCATCTCGCCCTCCGAGGCCGTCATCAACCTCAACCTCAGGGAGCAGACCGACGCCATCCTGAAGACGCTCACCCCGCGCGAGGAGAAGGTCATCAAGATGCGCTTCGGCCTCGACGATGGCTCCGAGCACACCCTGGAAGAGGTGGGCCAGTCGTTCACCGTCACCCGCGAGCGCATCCGCCAAATCGAAGCCAAGGCTCTGCGCAAACTCCGCCACCCCTCGCGCTCGAAAAAGCTCAAGGCCTTCCTCGAAACCCCCGTCCCCGAATAACGCCCCAGCGCAGCGCCAGCCCGCCATCCCGCGGTAGCAGGCGGTACACGCTGCACTCCGGCGGCCCAAAGAGGCCGAAGCCCCGCGAAAGCAAGGGCGTCCCGGGAACGTTGGGTGGCTGAGGTTCGCTAGGCGGGCGTGTAGCAGGCGGCTAGGTCCGCACGGCTTCCTGGCGGACACGGCTGAGAATGAAATCCACAAAGCGCTCATAGGGATCTGACCTGACCCCCCAAAACCGGTCCAGTTCGAATGTT
The DNA here is from genome assembly GCA_046758465.1 of Terriglobia bacterium. GTDB lineage: Bacteria > Acidobacteriota > Terriglobia > Acidiferrales > 2-02-FULL-67-57 > JBHIAG01. Next base: position 803 of record JBHIAG010000051.1, read on the forward strand.
AGGATTGGGCCCTTGTTGCCCTTGTTTTTCCTGTTTTATTTTCGAGTTTGGGCACAACCTTTTCCGCTGCCATGCGTCCAATAAGTTAAGCTAGGTTAAGTGAAGAGGGAGAAATCATATATAATGGGCACTGTCCGATGACCGACGTGGTGAGAGACAATTTGGCACCCCCAGACGACCCGACGGCCACCGCCGAAGCCGCTCGCGAACCGCTCGCGGACACCTACGGCAAGGCCACGACCGAAACCGACATCATCAATTGCCTCTTGCAGGCGACCCAAGACCTGAACTCAACCCTGGACCTGGACCCCGCACTGCACAGAGTGGCCGAGTGGCTGAAGCAATATGTCGTCTACGACAGCTTCGCCATCTTGCTGCTCGACCCGCTGGGACAGGAATTGCGCGTCCGCGTCGCCATCGGCTATCCGCCGGAAGTGATGGAGCACTGGCGCTTCGGCCTGGGACAGGGGATCGTGGGCACGGCCGCCAAAACCTGCCAGCCGGTGCGGGTGGGCGACGTGCGCCGCGACCCACGCTACATCACCGCCGTCAGCGACGCCCGTTCCGAACTGGCCATTCCCCTGATTGTCAGGAACCGCACCATCGGGGTGCTGGATATCCACAGCCGCCAGCTCCACTACTTCACCGAGAACCACCAACGGATTCTGACCTTCCTGGCCGGACACCTGGCCCACGCCATCGAAAACGCGCGCCTGTATGAAAACCTCCGCGAGCAGACACGCACGCTTTCTTTGCTGCACGAAGTCAGCCGCGAGCTCACCTCTATCCTCGACCGCGAGCAGTTGCTGCGCAAGATCGCGCAACTGGTGAAACGCCTGATCGATTACCAGGTGTTCTTCGTGATGCTGTGGAACGAGGAGACACAGCTTCTGGACCACACCTTTTCCCTGCGCTACGACGAGGGCTTCTGTCAGAAGGGCGGCCTCCCTCTGGGCCACGGCCTCTGCGGCACCGCCGCCGCCCTGCGCCAGCCCGTGCGCGTGCCCAACGTGAATCTCGACCCGCGCTACGTCCGCTGCGGCCACACGGTCGACGTGTACTCGGAACTGGTCGTGCCCCTGGTGTTCAAGGATCGGCTGATCGGCGTGCTCGACCTGGAGAGTACTGAGTACAACGCCTTCAGCGAGCAGCACGAGCAAATGCTTGCCACGCTCGCCTCCTACATCGCCATCGCCCTGGAAAATGCCCGGCTCTACGAGAAGCTCCGCGAAGACGAACAACGCCTCGAGTCCGACCTGACCACCGCCCGCGAAATCCAGGCCGGCCTGCAGCCCGATGCTCCTCCCGACCTGCCCGGCCTCGACCTGGCCGTCGGCTACGTCCCGGCGCGGCAACTCGGCGGCGACGTCTTCGACTTCCTGCCTTACGGCGACAACCGCCTCGCCATCGCCGTCGGTGATGTGGCCGGCAAGGGCGCCGCCGCCGCCCTCTATGGCTCGCTCGCCATCGGCATCCTGCGCGGCCACGTGGTGCAGCATCCCTGCGAACCCGCCGAGATGCTCGAGTGGATGAATGAGCACCTCCGCCAACCCCGCATCGACAACCGCTTCATCGCCCTTACCTTTGCCGTCTACGACGCCTCCAGCAAGATCTTGACCCTGGCCAATGCCGGCTTCCCCCAGCCCCTGCTCGTGCGCGGCGGACGCGTCGAGCCCCTCCCGGTCGAGGGTGTTCCCCTGGGCATTCTGCCCGACACGCACTACGAGGAGAAAAAGTTGGCCTTGCAGGGGGGCGACGTGATCGTCTTCTACTCGGATGGCTTCTACGAATGCGTCAATCGCAGGGAAGAAGAATTCGGGCGTGAGCGCCTGGAGCCATTAGTGGCCGAACTCGCCCGCGCCGGCTCTGCCCGCACCATCGCCGATGGGCTCCTGCGCGCCACCGACCGCTTCGCCGCTGGCAACGGCGCCCCCGCCGACGACCGCACCGTCGTCGTGCTCAAAGTCACCCCCGCCTAGCCTGCCTGCGGCAGGCCCGCCGCAAAAACCGGAACCGGTGCTCTGTTTACCCTGAGCTTGTCCTGAGCGAAGCCGAAGGGCGTAGGCGAGGGGCACCCGTTTGGAAGAGGTGCTCTGTACCCGCTCTTCTCGCTCTCCCGAAGCGACTTTACTTGTGCGCGTAGCTCAGCAGGCGCGCAAAGAAGTCCCGGTGCGTGCCCTGGACGATAACTTTGCGTAAGGCGACCTCGAGGGCAGGGTTCTTCTGCAAAACAGCCGCATAGGCGGCGTCAACTTTGTCAATCGCCTCCGCGCTGGGAAACACGTACACAATATCGCGCCAGCGCGGATTCTCGGTGTGGACCACTTCGATCTCCACCTGGTACATCAGGATCGTCCCGTTGGCTAACCACTCGTCATGGGCAGGCTTGAAGTACTTCTCCCAGAGCTCATACCACTCCCGCTCTTTGCCGGGCCGAACCTTCACGGCGCTGACCCAGAGGTAGCCGCTGGTGCGCCCGGTAGCGCGACCCCGGTGGATGGGCGAGCGCAACAGGTAGTCATAGTGCTTGGCCCCGGCCACACCCGCAATCGGGGGCAGCTTCCGGAGCTCAGCAAGAACCCGTTCGATCCCCGCAATGCTCCTAGCCGACCACCAAGCCCCGTGGGTGCGGCCGTTCTCCAGGTGGACTTCCGTCACAAAGTTTCCCCAGGCCACAATCGTGCCGTCGGCCAAGAGGCGTTCTAGGACCGGGTGCAGGTTCTCTTCCCCGTAAGCGGTGAACTCGGCCCACTGGGCACGCGGGATGTTCCAGTCGGAAACGTAGGTGAACAGCGGCTCTTCCTGCTGCGCTGTGGCCACCAGCGGGGCTAGCAGCGGCAGGCAGAGCAGGGCCACAAGCAAATAGATTCGCCTCGACATCTTTACCTCCAATGAGGAAGGGGAGTGCCCTCCCTCTGTATTCAATTTCACTTAGAGAGAAAACCCTGGATTTCCGATTTCAGTTTCGGATACCCGAAACGCTACCCCACCACCTCACCCATGTCAACTGTTTCTGGTGTCCTAATTTCGCATCGAGCCCCCAGCCTGCCCCGCGCTTTTCAGCGGGGGCCCCTGCCTGGGGGACAGCTTTCTGCATGGCCTGATTAGGACACTACCCAACTGGTTTATATTTTTTCGCGTCAGTGTTCGTGGTCGTGCTGGTGCTCGGCTGGCGCCGGTGTGGGCTCGGCCGGCGCGGGCTCGCCCGGGACACCTTCGGCGGGCATCGCGGGCTGCTGGACCCCGGTGCTAAACTCATAGACGAGCTGCCCGCCCCGGTCCGCCCCAACTACTAACATCAGGTTCACCACCAGCAACCCGGCGAGTAAGAAGAGTTGTAGCGAGCGCCCATACGGGCGCCCGTCTGGGCGCGTCTCCAGGTAGCGGCCCCCAACAAAGGCAATCACCGCCAGCCCCACCGCCAGGCTGGTGGTCCAGAGCATAATGGTTTCGTGCAAGTCCATCACTTCGTGTGCGGCGTCGTTGTGCTCCACGGTTTCGGCGGCCAACCAGCCCGAGGTCGCCGCCGCCACCGCCCCCACCGCGCCCAGATAAAGCAGCACCACAGCGGCGCGGTGCCACTCCTCCCGCCGCCGCCACACCGCCAGCGCCTCCACCCCGAGCGCCCCCAGCAGGAAGGCGATGGGAAAATGCACCAGCACCGGATGGATGTTCGGCATTGCCTGCAAACCGGGAAACAGCGAGTCCATCGGCCCCTCCTTGTCAGGGCACGGCTTTAGCCGTGCCGTACCGCACCCCAAAAAATTTCAGGGCTTTAGCCCCTGAAGGGCACCCAACCACAGCAATGCCTCCTCAGTTGTCACGTTTCTTTGGCTTCACGATTTGGATAAGTGCTTGGCCTTGCGCGTCGCGGGGAGGGCTGGCCCCGAGCAACGCCGCCACCGTCGGTGCCACGTCCACGTTGTTCACAACACCCAGCTCAGTGTGTCGAATGTGTGGCCCGGCGGCCAGAAAAATCGCCTGCATCTCGCGGAACTTGGCCAGGTAGCCATGTCCGCCCCGCAGCCCCAGCCCTGCGCGCTTGAAGACATCGCCCGGCACGTCGATGGCCCGAAAGATGTAGCCGGGCTTCGCCGAGAGCCAGACATCGCCACTGGTCTCCTCATGCAGGATGCGAAAGGCGCGCGTTTCGTTGCGCCGGGCCACCACCTCCAGCACCGGCTCCTGCGTGACCGGATCCCGCAGCTCCTCAAACAGCTCCACCAGGCGCTCGACTAGCTTTGGGTACTCGCCCGCCGCCACCACCCCGCCCGGCTGCCGCCCCGCCAAGTTCACATAGATATGAGCCCCGCCGCCAAAGCTGATGACACCCACCTCCGCCTCAGGCCCGCGCACGCGAAAGCCCCTCGCCTCCAAGAGCCGGTTCAGGAAGACTACCGTGTGCACCGGGTACATTCCGTGGTCGGCCATCACCATTACGTTGGTCTGCGGGCCGGCGGCTGCCACCAGCGCTTTCAAGTTGACGTCCACCGCGCGCCAGCCCCGCGCCACGTTTTCCGCCAGACGCGCCCGCAGCTCGGGGTCGCCATAGCCCGCCTGCCGCGGATGCCTCAGCAGGAACTGATGGCCCACACTGTCTGCCTGAAGCTGATAGGTAATCATCAGGTCGAAGCGCTCGTTGGCCATCACCCACAGCGCGGCGTCGCGAATGTAGTTTCCCAAGCGCTCGCTCTGCTCGAACCAGGTCGCTTCGTCAATCCACCCACGCCCGAGCGCTTCGCTGTCGCGTTCGCCCGGCCAGAACGGCTGCCCGTCGGCCCCTCCCGCAAAGCGGGATTTGGGGCGGGCCAGCGCACGCTCGACCCGCTGGACAAACTCCACGGGCTTCCCGCGGTTGTAGTGAGGGGGGCCTACATAGAGCCGCACACGGCTGAGGTCGCCCTCAAGCGCCAGCAACTTCACCCACACCCCAATCGTTGTCGGGCGCTCAACCGGCAGCCGCACCGCCGCCCACGCGCCCTGTTTTAATTCCGCGGCCACGCCGTTGGCGAGGTTGCGGTCGAAGTCAATCAGGAGGCGGTCGTAGCGCTCGACGCCGTCCGCTACCGTATCCACTAGCAGCAGGTGTGCCGTGTGCTCGCCGTGCCGCTCGGTGGCAAACTCCACTGCTGCGCCCTGCGCATGTTCGAACCGCTGCTGGCCGAACTTCCAGCCCTGGGTAGCGGCAAAGTCTTCCCGCCCGAGTTCCGCTAGCTGGCTCGTCCCATCGCGCGCCCCGAAGCCGAACACCAGGTCTGGGCCCAGTCCCGGGGTGGCCACGCCGATGTCCTGCCCCACCAGCACCACGCGCTTGCCCGCGCGCCGCAGCGGCTGCCAGATGGGCTCGGCTTGCAACGGCGTGTAAAAAGCAGAGCGCGTTTGCCCCAGCGGGTCGCGCACGCGATAGTAGATGTTGCTCATCAGGCCGTGGCGCTCAGGATAAGCGCCCGTGAAGAGAGAGGCGAAACTGGGCGCAGTTACCGAAGCGTTGATGGGGACGCTTGCCTCCGCCCGCACGCCCCGGCGCGCAAGCGTGGCAAAACCGCCGTCAGCCGACAGCGTCCCGTTCGAAAGGTATTCGTCCAGCAGGTAGTCAGCCCCCCCGTCCACGCCCACCAGTACCACCCGCGGCCCCCGTGGCCAGAAAAACCAGGCCAGCCCGGCCAGCAGCAGCAGCACTGCTACCCACCGCCACCATCTCCGCATCAAAACCGCTCCCCGCCGCGCTATCCTACACGACCCCATGCCGGCCCAACGCCGAAATTTCTGCCACCTCCCCCGACTGCCTGCGGCCGAAAGCGCACGCGCGTGCGGTGAGTGATATGATGCTCCAACTGATGGCTGAAAGTTTCCGCTTTGAAATCCTGGCGCGCGACCCGAACTCGGCCGCCCGCCTCGGCCGGCTCCACACACCGCACGGCACGGTCGCAACGCCCGTGTTCATGCCGGTGGGCACGGCTGCCACGGTGAAGACGATGACCCAAGAGATGCTGGAGGAACTCTCGGCCGAGCTGCTGCTGGCCAACGCCTACCACCTCTACCTCCGCCCGGGCCACCACGCCATCCGCGACCTGGGCGGCCTGCACCGCTTTATGGGCTGGCCGCGCCCCTTGCTGACCGACAGCGGCGGCTTCCAGGTCTTCAGCATGGACAGCCTGCGCAAGGTGTCTGAAGAAGGCGTGCTCTTTCGCTCGCATCTGGACGGCAGCCAGCACTTCCTGACGCCGGAAAAGAGCATCGAGATCCAGGCCGCTCTGGGCGCCGACCTGATTATGGTGCTCGACGAGTGCCTCGCCTATCCCGCCAGCCACGAGAAGGCGCGCCACTCCATGGAACTCACCCTGCGCTGGGCGGAACGCTGCCGGCAATTCTTCGCCCGGCAGGCCAGCGCCACGCCCGCCCAGGCCCTGTTCGGCATCGTGCAGGGCGGCACCTACCCTGAGCTGCGGCGCGCCTGCGCCCGCCGCCTGGTGGAGATGGGTTTTTTCGGCTACGCCATTGGCGGGCTGGCGGTGGGCGAACCGCCGAGCCTGAGTTTCGAGATGACCGAAGTCTCGGTGGCGGAGCTTCCCGAATCAAAGCCGCGCTACCTGATGGGCGTTGGCTATCCCGCTGACCTGGTCGCGTGCGCCCGCCGCGGCGTGGACATGATGGACTGCGTCCTACCCACGCGCAACGCCCGCAACGGCTGCGCCTTCACCTGGGACGGCCGCCTGCAACTCCGCAACGCTACCTGCGCCCACGACACCCGCCCCATTGACTCCCGCTGCTCCTGCCGCGTCTGCCGGCGCTACTCCCGCGCCTACCTCCGGCATCTGTTTGCCGCGGGCGAAATGCTCGCCGCCATCCTCACCACCTACCACAACCTCTACTTCTACTTCGACGTCATGCGCCGCCTCCGCCAGGCCATCCCCGCGGGGACCCTCCCTGAGCTGCAAGCGCGACTCCAGGCGGCTTCCGTCGAGCAACCCTTATGAAGGTCTACCGGCTTTCGCTGCCCGCGGCCACCGGGCTGGCTTTCGTGCTCGCCGCCGCAGTCGGCGTGTTGAGCTGGCAGCCAGACCTCGACACGACGACCTGGCTCGCCGCCGTAGCGACGACGGCGCTGCTGCTGGCAGGCTTCGTCTTCTGGGGCAGCGGCAGCGTCGTGGAACGACTGCGCGCCTGGCTCGCTGTACGCCCGGCGCGCATTGTGATTTTTCCCGTGGCTCTCTGGAGCCTCTACGTCTTCTATGCGCTCGGAACCGAAACCGCGACCCCCTCCAACACTTTGCTGGTCGCTCTCTACCTAGCTGGCCCATTCCTGTTGCTTGTCGGCGGCCCGCAAAGCCCGGGAGCACGCCCCACATGGCTGGAGCCGATTGCGCTGTTGTGGCTGTGGCTGCCGATTGAAATCGAGTGGCTGCGCTCGACCTTGTACGTGCCCGGCCTGCGCCTCCACTATGTTCTGGGACAACTGCTGGGGGTCAATTTGGCACTCGCGGCCTTTGCCCTCTGGCGCCGCCTGCCGGGCATCGGCTACCGCTGCGAATGGCGTCCGGACGCGTTCCGTACCGTCGCCATCAGTTTCCTTCAGTTCGCTACCGTCGCCATCCCGCTCGGCCTCGGCATCGGCTTCATCCGCTATAGCTACAGCGCCGAGAAGTGGCGCGAGGTGCCGCTGGCGCTGTCTACGACGTTCCTCTTCACTGCCCTCCCGGAAGAACTACTTTTTCGCGGCCTGATTCAGAACTGGTTGGAACTCCGCACGCGCAACCGCCGCACCGGGCTCCTGCTCGCCGCGCTTATCTTCGGCGCGGCTCACCTCAACAACGGCCCACCCTACCCTAACTGGCACTACTTCCTCATGGCCAGCATCGCTGGCGTTTTCTACGGCCGCGCCTGGCAACGCACCGGCAGCCTGCTGGCTTCCGCCCTCACCCATACGCTGGTGAACACCGCTTGGGGACTGTTTTTCCACTAGTGCCGTTCCCACTACTTCGGCTGAATGGAACTGGCAAGGTCGCTCAGAGATAGTAGCCCGGCCCCACCCGCATCCCGTGGTGCCAGCTCGGGGGAAATACCACGGCCGCCAGTGTGCCAATCAGGGCTTGCCCAAGAGCTAGGGCCAGCACGTTCCGCCGGCGCGCAAACAGCCAGGCCAGCAGAAAACCGCCAATGAACGTCACCGGCACCAGCACCGGATTGGGCAGATGGAAGGCGGCGAACATGACTCCGCTGGCCAGGGCTGCCCGGCGCGGCCGCGCAAACACCGCCAGCAACCGGTTGGTAAAAAACGACTGCATCCCGACCTGCTGAAACAAACACCAGCCGAAATAGCGGACAAAGAGCCAGAGGTTTTCAGTCGAAACCCGGAGCAGCGTCAGGCGCTCGGTGGCCACTCCAATCGCCACCAGTGCCACGGCCAACGCCGCCGTCACCAGCAGCGCTTCGCCCAACGTCCCCGCCAGCCCCTGCGCCCCCAAGCCGAGCGTCTTGGGCGTATCGCGGTGCACGAAAAAACTCACCACTATGAACCCCACGAGATAAAGCGCAAAGAAAGGAAACACAAATTGCCAGCGCCAGATATAGAGCAGCACCCCGGCAAAGACCACCGCCACCTCGGCCGCCGCCAACCACTGCTGCTGGCCGGGCCCGAAGCGGCTCACCCACCGCTGCCCTCGCTCGCCTCTACCCATCCGCCTCCTCCCTCTGTCACCAGTTTACCCCGGCGCGCCGCTCCCACTGCTTTCGCCAAATTAGCAGACGTTATTGGGCCAATTTTGCCTTGACAGCCCTTGAACCATTCGGCAGAGTATCGCGTTTAGCGTGTGCGCGACACCGGCTGCTGTCGGGCCGTGGGGAGTTGCGTAACTGGGTGCCGTTCGATCCCGCAAGCCCGCCACGGCAGGCCGGCGAGACTCAGGGCACCCCGAGCCCCGCAGAGCGGGGTCGAGGGGTGCCGCGCTTCGGTGCCGTCCTGCCCAGCCCCGTACGTGGCCAGTTCGGGGGCAGGATTCTCATTTAGGGCCGTTGGAGGACTGAAGGGTGTTTACGAGCCTGCTGGGGCTGGCCCCCTACCCTCCCGAAGCTTCGGGAGGTATAGGGCTGGGGTTGCAGCAACCGCAAACCAGCCCGTGGAGCGCTTTTCTTCCCCTGCTTCTTATCTTCGCGATCTTCTACTTTTTGCTGATTCTACCCGCCCAGCGGCAACGCAAGCGGCAACAGCAGATGCTGGCCGCGCTCAGGACCGGCGACCGCGTCATCACCAACGGCGGCATCCTCGGCACCATCGTCGGCATCAGGGAGAATGTGATTACCCTGCGCGTCGCTGACCAGGTGCGCATCGAGGTGCTGCGCTCGGCCATCGCCAGCCTCCAACCCACTGCGGCGGGCTCAGAAACCAAATCCTGAACCGATGACGCACTAGTCTCACCGGCGATGACCCCCCTGCGCTGGAAAGCAACCGTTATCCTTGGCCTGACGCTTATCTGCCTCGTCGGCCTGGTCGGGTTCCGCAAACAGCCCGACGGGAAATTCGTGTTCCACCTTCCGACCAACCTAGAGGACTTGCGCGCGAACTTGCGTGACCGCATCAACCTCGGCCTCGACCTCCGCGGCGGCATGCACCTGATCCTGCAAGTCCAGGCCGACGAAACCGTCCGCACCGAAACCGACCAGGTGGCCCAGCGCCTCACCACCGCCCTGCGCGCGCAGGCCATCCCCTTCACCGAAATCCGCCCCGTGGAGATCGACCGCATCCAGCTCAGCGGCATCCCGGTCGAGCAGACCGAAGCGTTCCGCAATTTCATCAGCGACAACTACCAACCCGCCTACGAACTCGCGCCGGTGCCGGGCGACTCCACCGCCTACTTCCTCACCATGACGCTTTCCTATGCGGATGGGCTCCGCCGCGATGCCTTGCGCAGCGCGATTGAAACCATCCGCCAGCGCGTGGATGCCTTGGGTGTCACCGAACCCACCATCGCCGAGCACGGCCGCGGCGAGTATGAAATCCTGGTGCAGTTGCCCGGCGTGGACGACCCTGCCCGCGTCAAGAACATTATCCAGTCCACCGCCATGCTGGAAATCAAGCTTGTCCACGATGGCCCTTTTGCCAGCGAGCAGGCGGCACTTGCGAGCCGCGGCGGCATCCTCCCGCCCGACTCCATGCTGCGCCGCTCGGTTGAACGGGGCAGCGAGGGCTGGTACATTGTCAGTCGCAGCTCGGCCGTCACCGGCCGCGACCTGCGCAGCGCCCGCGCCGAGGTTGACCCGGAATCGCCCGGCAGCTACCAGATCAGCTTCTTCCTCAGCCGCGACGGCGCCACCCGCTTCGGCCCCTTCACCGAGCAGAACATCGGCAACCCCCTCGCCGTCGTCCTGGACAATAAGATTTATTCGGTCGCCACCATCCAGAGCCGCATTGACGACTCCGGCCGCATCACCGGCCAGTTCAACCTGCAAACCGCCTCCGACCTCGCCCTGGTGCTGCGCTCGGGCGCGCTGCCGGCCTCGATTCGTTATCTGGAGGAGCGCACCGTCGGGCCTTCGCTCGGCGCCGACTCCATCCGCCGGAGCTTTACCGCGGCGCTCGCCGGCCTGGTCGTGGTCATCCTGACGATGCTGTTCTACTACCGCGGGGCTGGCATCAATGCCACCGTCGCCCTGGTGCTGAACCTGGTCATCCTGCTCGCCGCCCTGGCCTATATCGGCGCCACCCTGACCCTGCCCGGTATCGCCGGGGTGGCCCTGATCATCGGCATGGCTGTGGACGCCAACGTGCTCATCTTTGAGCGCATCCGGGAAGAGTTGCGCACGGGCAAGAGCATCGTCTCGGCGGTGGAAACCGGCTTCGACCGCGCTTTCACCACCATCTTCGACACCAACATTACCACCATCATTGCTGCCGCCTTTCTCATCCTGTTCGGCAGGGGGACCCCCGTGCAGGGCTTTGCTGTTACCCTGACCATCGGCTTGCTGGCTAACCTGTTCTCGGCGGTCTACGTCTCGCGGACGATCTTTGAGTGGCTGCTGGGCCGGCAGGCCCGGCCCACGCAGTTGAGCATCGGATGATTGAACTCTTTCGCGACGCCAACTACGACTTCCTGGGCAAGAAGTGGTACTGCATTGGCCTCTCGCTGGTCGTGCTGGCGGTCGGGGCAGCCTCGCTCATCCGCCAGGGCGGCCCTCGGCTGGGCATTGATTTCCGTGGCGGTACGCTTGTCTACGTTAAGTTCGCCCAGCCGCCCGACCTTGACTCGTTGCGCCGGGCCCTCGCCACGCGTGGCCTCGGCAGCAGTACCATCCAACGCTACGGCCCGGAGGAAAACCACGAACTCATCATCGGGCTCGAGCAGCAGGGCAGCGAGCAAGAAGCTCTCGATACAGGACGATTGGCCATTCGAGAGACCCTGCGCACCACCTTCGCCATTCCAACTGACAAGCTCAACCTCAACCAGGTCGGCCTCGACACCCTCACCGAACAACTACTCGCCGCCGATCCCATCGGTCTGGCGGCTGAGCCCGCCCAAGCCGCCGCCCGCTACCGCCAAATCGCCACGACTCTCACGCGTGTGCGCGACACCGAGCGCGGTGGGCTCTTTCGCAGCTTCAACGAGCTGCGCACACTGGAAGGTGTCCCGCCGGCGGTGGCGAACTTCCTGGAAGCGAACGCCTTCCTCTCGCCCTTTGTGGTGCGCGAAGTCGAAATCGTGGGGCCCAAGGTGGGCCGGCTGTTGCGGCGCCGAGCCCTGTGGGCCACCCTCTCGGCGCTGGGCGGGGTGCTGTTCTACATTGGCTGGCGCTTTCGCCACTGGATGTATGGCAGCGCCGCTGTCCTCGCGGTCTTCCACGATGTCGCCATCACGCTCGGCTTCCTTTCCCTGTTCAACTATGAAATCAGCCTGAATGTGGTGGCGGCGCTGCTCACCCTGGTAGGCTATTCCGTCAATGACACCATCGTGGTCTTCGACCGCATTCGGGAAAATGTCCGCCTGCTGCGCCGCGAGCCTTTTGGCCGCCTTGTCAACCGCAGCATCAATCAGACCCTGAGCCGCACCGTGCTCACCTCCTGCTTGACAATTGTCTCCGTCCTCGCGTTATTCTTGTTTGGGGGAGAGGTGCTCAAAGGCTTTGCCTTTACCCTCGTGGTGGGATTCATCGTGGGCACTTATTCAACCCTCTTTATTGCCAGCCCATTTGTGGTAGGATGGATAGAGCGGAAACAGCCGCCGGCAGGGCATACGGGAGCCCCGGCCCGGGCGGACAAGCAACGGGTCGAGCTGGCCGAACAACCGCGAGCCAGCGCCAGCTCAGCCGGCCGAAAGGGGCGTTAGGGTATGTTTGAGCAACTGTTGGAATCGACGACACGCCGGCCGCGGCGCAACCCGTGGGCCTATGCTGCCTCCCTGGTCCTGCAAACTTTCATACTGGGCGTGATGATTCTGATTCCCTTGCTGTACACCGAGGCGCTGCCCCGGCAGCAGTTGCTGAGCTGGGTCGTGGCCCCGCCGCCGCCGCCGCCCCCGCCGCCCCCGCCGGCGACCGAAGTGCAACGACGTGTTGTGCGCAAAGTCAGTCTCATGGAGGCTGGTAAACTGCGCGCCCCCAAGAAAATTCCCGAACGCATCACCAAGATCGTAGAGGAGGAGACCCCCGTCGCGACCGGCGTGGTCGGGGGTGTACCCGGAGTCGCGGGTGGACAACTGGGCGGCGTCATTGGCGGCGTCATCGGCAGCATCCCTGCCCCACCCCCGCCGCCGCCGGTCAAGCGCATCCGCGTCTCCATGGGTGTGCAGTCTGCCAAAAAGATCAACCACGTCAATCCAGTCTATCCGCCGCTGGCCCGGCAGGCGCGCATCCAGGGCACCGTCAGGTTGGAGGCAATCATCGCCAAGGATGGCAGCATCCAGAATCTCAACGTGCTCAGCGGTCACCCGCTGCTGGTGCAGGCGGCGCTCGATGCCGTGCAGCGGTGGCGCTACGAGCCCACGCTGCTCAACAACCAGCCGGTCGAAGTTGTCACCTATATCGATGTGCACTTCAGGCTCTACTAGAGGAGGGTCCGGAAAGAGCAAGAGAATCTCAGAGGTTTCAAGCTTACACGGGGAGGATTGAGAATGCTGGCCACTCTTTACATGATAGCCTTTTGGTTGCAAGAACAACCGGTCATAGGCTGGGACCCGATCAGTATGTGGGGCCGCATGGGCATCCCGGCCAAACTGGTGGTCTTCACCCTGTTAATTATGTCCGTCTGGTCGATCGGGGTGATGTTTGACCGTGGCTTGACCTATGCGGCGGCGCGCAAGCAGTCGCGCTTCTTTGTCCAGGCTGTGTCCGGCGCGCTGCGTGATGGCAAACTCGAGGAGGCCATCCGCATTGCCGAGCGCAACAAGAAGAGCCACATCGCCAAGGTGGTTGCCACCGGCTTGCAAGAGTTTCAAACCGCCTCGGGCATCCCCGGGGAGGAAATTGAGGCCAGCCAGCGCGCCCTGGATCGCTCCATCGCCATCGTCCACTCCGAACTCAAGCGTGGCCTGGGCGGCCTGGCCACCATCGGTGCCACCGCGCCCTTCGTCGGCCTGTTCGGCACCGTGGTCGGCATCATCAATGCCTTCGCTGGCATCCAGGCCGAGAAGGCAGCCGGCTTGGCCGCCGTCGCCGGCGGCATCGCTGAGGCGCTCGTTGCCACCGCCCTCGGCCTGTTCGTGGCCGTGCCCGCCGTGTGGATGTACAACTACTACTCCGGCAGGATTGAATCCTTCGACGTCGAGATGGACAACAGCTCGAAGGAGCTGCTCAACTACTTCATCCTGCGGCGCGGCAAGAAGTAGAGGAGGCCAGTATGGCGTACAAGCCCAAAGCCCTCGAAGTCAACGCCGACCCCAACGTGGTGCCGATGGCCGACGTGATGTTGGTCTTGCTGATCATCTTTATGGTGATTACGCCCATGCTGCAAAAGGGCTTCAGCGTCGATCTGGCCCGCACCGAAAACCCCCGCCAGATGCCTGACGCCGACAAAGAGGATGCCATGCTGATTGCCATCACCCGCACCGGCAACATCTTCTTCGGCAATCAGCAGATCGCCGCCGAGGACATCGCTGGCAAGGTTCGCGAGCGCCTGAAAGAGCGCCTGGACAAAACGATCTACGTCAAAAGCGATGCCTGGGCCCGCTACGGAGAAGTCGTCCGAGTCGTGGACGAAGTCCGGGCTGCCGGCGTGGATAAGCTCGGCTTGCTGACCGAAAAGATCGAAAAACGGCGCCCCGGCAGGGTGGCAGCCCCGGCCGCGCTGGAAACGCCCTCGCCCTAAAGGAGGCACTACCATGGCCATGAAAGTCGGAACCAGCAAGGGCGAGATGAGAGAGCCCAATATTGTGCCGTTCATTGACGTGCTCTTGGTGCTAATCATCATCTTTATGGTGATCACGCCGTTGGTGCCGAAAGGCCTTGACGCCCTGGTGCCGCAGCCGCCCCCGCCCGACGCCCAGATCCGAGAAGATATACTTGCCCGCACCATTGTCATCCAGCTCAAGTGCATAGATCTCGCTGACCCCGAGTGCCGCCGGGTGCGCGTGAAAATCAACC
>JBHIAG010000052.1:0-15100 GCA_046758465.1 Terriglobia bacterium
TGCTTTCCTGGCTGCTCATGGTGCGGCTGCTTCGTTCAGAAAACTACCAGGAAGATACTGGGGGGAATTATACACCGCAGGGGCTGAAGCCCCCGGATTTATTGCCCCTTGTTGGTGTCAACCCTCCCCGCAGAAGGCGCCCTTCGATTTCGCTCAGGGCAGGCGGGGTCTCCGCTGCGCTCCGAGAAGGGTTGACCCGCCTGGCTTTCTCTTTGGCGGGTCAGGGCTTCAGCCGCTGCGGTTTGTGCCAGTGGCAGGAGCCACTGGGTTGGACGCGTCAGGGCTTTAGCGGCTGGGGTTTCCTAATCTTAGCGGCTAGAGCGGGTAGACCAGAGCGACGACGAAGGTTGTGCCTTCGTCGCCGCTACTTGCCTAGGAGGGGCTGGAGATGGGGCGCGCGGGCCGGGCTAGCCGCCGCCGACGAAGTGGACGATTTCGAGTTCGTCGCCGGCTTCGACCTGTACCGTCTCCCAGGCCTCGCGGGGGACAATGGTACGGTTGCGCTCCACGGCCACGCGATCGGCAGGAATATCGAGCTTGCGCAGCAGCTCGCCAATGGAGAGCTTGGCGGGCAGGGTGCGGCGCTCGCCGTTGACGATAACTTCCACGAATGCGACACCTTCTGGCGCCACGGGCACTTTTTGCGTCGCGATCCGACGTTTTCCGCTCCGTTCCGGGGCTTTCCGAGGCGTTCCGGCGCTTTTGCGTCCCCTTCCTACGCCTTGCGCCGCAAGGTGTACTTGATTGCGTCGCGCTGGTTGCCGGCAATGGCCTGGATGAACAACTCCGCCCCACCCGGCCCCAAGTGCGGCATCGGCAGTTGAAACTCCGCCTGCCCTTCGGCGTTGGTCTTGGCTTCCACTTGCACCGGGTGCGCCGTGCCCGCCTGGATTTGTGCCCGCACGGTCGCCGGCACGGGTTTCTCCGTCCCTCGCTGGGTCACGCCCACGCGCAGCATCGCCGTCGTCCCCACCATGAAGGTACCCGCATTCAGCAACTGTACGCTGATGGCCGACCGCTCCTCCGCCGCCATCTCAGCTATCTCCGGCAACTGGCCCGTCCGGATCTCTTCGATGAACTGGTGGTGCTGGCGTTCCAGCATGGCGTGGAGTTCCGATTCGCTGAAGTCCGGCGAAGCCAGAAAGTCGCGGTAGCTCGTCGCTCGCTTCGCCAGCACCCGTCCGCCGACATAGATGGTCGTGTCAATCACCGGATGGGTTGACCCACGGTCTTCCGTCTGCACGTGAAAGACGGTCTTGCCCACCGGCACGTCAGTATTGAAACCGAAAATCATTTTGGCTCGCGCCCTCCTCGCAGCTCTGGGTGTACCGTCAGCGGCTGTTGGCCACGGCCGCGCGACGGCCTTTGCTTGACAAAGATTTACCCGCTCCCTATAGTGCCCGGTTAGGGTTTCTTGGCTGATTTCATTATAGCAGCACTCGGCTCCCGCTCAAGAAGATGAACCAAAATTACCTGGACAGCTACGCACCTGTACTCATCCACTTGCTGGTTGTCGCTTTTCTCGCGGGGCTGCTGTTGCTGCTCTCAACCCTGGTCGGCCAGAAAAAGCCCACCCTCACCAAAGCCATGGCCTACGAGTGCGGTATGGTCCCCCGCGGCGATGCCCGCCAACCCTTTTCCGTGCGCTTCTATCTGCTGGCGATGATTTTCATCCTCTTCGAAGTCGAAGCCATCTTTCTCTTTCCCTGGGCTGTCGTTACGAAGCCCCGGGGCGATTGGCCGGGGCTTGGCTTCCCCTTCGGATTTGTCGAGATGTTCCTCTTCCTCGTCATCATCCTGGCCGGCTACCTCTATGCCTGGAAGAAAGGGGCGTTGGACTGGAGCTGATCGCTGACCGATGACGGTGCCCGCGGCGCTGAGCGACCACCCCCTGCTGCAAAAACTCCAAACCATTCACCCCCAGGCAGTCGCCGCCGCCGCCCTCTTCCGCAACGAACTCAGCATCGAGGTTCCAGCTCAACTCCTTCGCCCCGTCTGCGAGTTCCTCAAGACCGACCTGGATCTCGCGTTTGACTTTTTGGTTGACCTCACCTGTGTGGACCGCTACCCGGTCGAGCCTCGCTTCGAGGTCGTCTATCACCTGCTCTCCCTCAAAACCTCCGCCCGCCTCCGCTTGAAAGTACGCCTGCCGGGCGACACTCCTCGCGTCGCTTCCCTCACCGGCCTCTGGTCGGCTGCGAACTGGTTCGAGCGCGAAGTCTTTGACCTCTTCGGCGTTCAGTTCGCGGGTCACCCGCATCTGCGCCGCATCCTGATGCCCGACGACTGGGAGGGTCATCCGCTGCGCAAAGACTATCCCGTGGAGGGCTACCGCTGATAGCCAAAATCCCCAGCCCCGTGGTCCCCGCGGCTCAGACGCTGGTGCTCAACCTCGGGCCCCAGCACCCCTCCACCCACGGCGTGCTCCGCGTGCTGCTCGAGTTGGACGGCGAAACCATCGTCCGCGCCACCCCCGACATCGGCTACCTCCACACCGGTATCGAGAAGAACTCCGAAAACCTGTTCTACTCCCAGGTCATCACCCTCACCGACCGTGTCGACTACATGGCCCCGCTCTCTAACAACCTCGCCTACTGCCTCGCGGTCGAGAAAATCGTGGGCCTCGAAATCCCCTCCCGCGCTCAGTGGCTCCGTGTCCTGCTCACCGAGCTCACCCGCATCAACAACCACCTCCTCTGGCTCGGCACCACCGCACTCGAGCTTGGTGCCATGTCGGTTTTCCTCTACTGCTTCCGCGAGCGCGAAGAGGTTCTCCGCCTCTTCGAATTGGTTTCCGGCCAGCGAATGATGACCAGCTACTTCCGCATTGGCGGCCTGGCCCTGGAACCTCCGCACCCCTTCTTCAACCGCGTGGACCGCTTCCTGAAGATGTTTCCCGCCCGCATCGATGAGTACGAAGACCTGCTCACCGAAAACCGTATCTGGCTCGCTCGCACCCGCGGCATCGGCGTCCTCACCCAGCAAGTTGCCCTCGACTACTCCATCTCGGGCCCCAACCTGCGCGCCGCCGGCGTCAACTGGGACCTGCGCAAGGCGCAACCCTACTCCAGCTATGAAAAGTTTGATTTCGACGTCCCCGTCGAAACCGCCGCCGATGCTTACGCCCGCTATCGCGTCCGCATCAAGGAGATGCGTCAGAGCCTCCGCATCGCTCGCCAGGCGCTCGCGGGCCTGCCGGAGGGTCCTGTCAACGCCGACGCCCCCGGCATCGTCCTGCCCGACCGGGAAAAGATGAAGACCGAGATGGAGGCGCTCATCTACCACTTCAAGATCGTCACCGACGGTTTTGCCCCGCCCACGGGCGAGGCCTACGTCCCTGTCGAAGGCCCCAAGGGCGAGATTGGCTTCTACATTGTCAGCGACGGCAGCCCGCGGCCCTGGCGCTGCCGCATCCGCCCCCCCTCGTTCCTCAACGTCCAGGTTCTCTCGAAGCTCCTGCCGGGCCATATGCTGGCCGACGCCATCGCCATCATCGCCAGCATCGACTTCGTCCTCGGCGAGGTGGACCGCTGATGCCGCTCTTAATTTCCCCCCAGCTCCACCGCAAGCTCGCCGCGTTGAAGCAGCGCTACCCCTCCCCGCGCTCGCCCCTCATCCCCATGCTCCTCTTTGCCCAGGACGAACTCGGCTGCGTCCGCGACGAACTGGTCGACTTCCTCGCCCAGGAACTCGGCCTGCGCCGCCTCCAGGTCGAGGAAACCGTCTCCTACTATTCCATGCTCCGCCGCCGGCCCGCGGGCCGCTACCACTTGCAAATCTGCACCAATGTCTGCTGTATGCTCCGTGGCGGCTGCCACGTGCTCGCGCATGCCCGGAAAACACTTGCCGTGCCCCCCAAGCAGCCCACCGCCGACGGCCTTTTCTCCTACGAAGAGGTCGAGTGCATCGGTGCTTGTACCGGGGCGCCGGCCATCCAGGTGAATTACGACTACTACGAAAATCTAACGGTGGACGCTTTCGCGCAGCTCCTCTCCGACTTAAGGGCAGGAAAGAAACCCGAGCCCGTGCCCTTTACGTCTGGAGTCTTCCCCGACCGGCCGCAGCCAACCGAAGTGCGTGTCCTCACGGGTCACTTTACCCCTGACCCAGCGCCGGGCCTTGACCACTACCGCCGGCACGACGGCTACATGGCCCTAGCCAAGGCGCTCAAGGCAATGACCCCCGAGCAGGTCATCGAGGAAGTGAAAGCATCGAACCTGCGCGGCCGCGGCGGTGCCGGCTTCCCGACCGGGATGAAGTGGGGCTTCGTGCCCAGGGATACGAACAAGCCCAACTACGTCATCGCCAACGCCGATGAGAGCGAACCCGGTACCTGCAAGGACCGCCCGCTGATGGAGTTCGCCCCGCACCAGTTGATCGAAGGGATGCTGCTGGCCGCCTACGCGGTCGGCGCCCACCAGGGCTACATTTACATTCGCGGCGAGTATCGCTACGTACTGGACATCCTCGACCGCGCCCTCGCCGAAGCCTCTGCCGCCGGCTACCTGGGCAAAAATATCCTCGGCTCCGGCTTCGACTTCGGCCTCTCCACCCACACCGGCGCCGGTGCCTACGAGTGTGGGGAAGAAAGCGCCCTGATGGAGTCGCTCGAAGGCAAGCGCGGCTACCCGCGCATCCGACCCCCCTTCCCTGCCGTCGTCGGCCTGTACGGCTGTCCGACTGTGATCAACAACGTCGAAACTCTTTCCTCCGTGCCCGCCATCATCCGGAAGGGGAGCACGTGGTACTCGGGTCTCGGCACACCCCGGAACGGTGGCACCCGTCTGTTCTGCATCTCGGGTCACGTCAACCGCCCCGGCATCTACGAATTGCCCATGGGCTTCCCGCTCCGCCGCATGATTGACGAAGTCGCCGGCGGCGTCTGGCGCGGTAAGAAACTCAAGGCGGTCATCCCGGGCGGCTCCTCCACGCCAGTGTTGACCCCCCAGGAGATCGACGTGGCCATGGATTTCGACTCGGTGGCCAAGGCCGGCTCGATGCTCGGCTCCGGCGCCGTGGTGGTGATGGACGAAGACACCTGTATGGTAGACGTCGCCCGCCGCATCATGCAGTTCTACGCCCACGAATCCTGCGGCTGGTGCATCCCCTGCCGCGAGGGCACCACTTGGCTGCACAAACTCCTCGACCGCTTCCACGCCGGCGCTGGCCGCGCGCAAGACATTCCCTTGCTGGGTCAGCTTTCCCGCAATATGTTGGGAAAGACCTTCTGCCCGCTGGGTGACGCCGCCGCCATGCCTGCCATCGCCATTGTCGAAAAATTCCGCGCCGAGTTCGAGGAGCACCTTCGCAGCGGCGATTGCCCCTTCGCCCGGCGCAAGCTGGTGGTGGCGAAATAGCCATGCCCGCGCCACAAAAAGTCAGCCTGACCGTGGACGGGCGCAGCATCGAGGTGCCCGCCGGCACCCTGCTGATCGAGGCCTGCAAGTCGGCCGGCATCGAGGTGCCGTCGTTCTGCTACTACCCCGGGCTGTCACTCCAGGCCGCCTGCCGGATGTGCCTGGTCGAAATCGAGAAGACACCCAAGCTCCAAACCGCCTGCACCGTCCCGGTGCGGCCCGACATGGTCGTCCGCACCAACACCCCACAAGTCCACGCCGCCCGCAAGGCCATGCTCGAGTTCCTGCTCACCAATCACCCGCTCGACTGCCCCGTCTGCGACAAAGGCGGCGAGTGCGAGCTCCAGGACATGACCTTCCGCTATGGTGCCGCCGAAAGTCGCTTCGTCGAAATTAAGGAGCACCAACCGGAGCAGCGTTTTTCGCCCGTGGTTTACTTCGACTACCCGCGCTGCATCCTCTGTTTTCGCTGCGTGCGCGTCTGCGACGAGGCCATGGACGTCAAGGCGCTCGGCGTCGGCCAGCGCGGCGTCCACTCGACCATTATCCCCAATCAGCCCGACGGCACACTGGAGTGCGAAGAGTGCGGCATGTGCATCGACATCTGCCCCGTCGGCGCGCTCCTCCCCGAAGCCTACCGCTACAAAACCCGCCCCTGGGAAGTAAAATATGTCGGCACAGCTTGCGCCCACTGCGCCGACGGCTGCAAGACCACCCTCAGCGTCCGCCACCACGAACTCATCCGAGCCAACAACCGCGACACCTCCGGCCTCAACGGCGACTTCCTCTGCATCAAGGGCCGCTACGCCTTTGACTTCACAAGCCATCCCGAGCGGCTCAAACAACCTCTTATGCGTCGCAACGGAAAGCTTGAGCCAGCAAGCTGGGAGGAAGCCCTGCGCGCTGTGGCCACGCGCCTGAAGGAAATCATCGCGCGTGCCGGCCCCCACGCCATCGGCTTCATCGGCTCCAACCGCACGACCAACGAAGAAAACTACCTGCTCCAGCGCCTCGCCCGCACCGTCATCGGCACCAACAACGTTGACCACCACCGCACCGCCGACTATGCCACCGTTGCCGCCGCCCTGGGCGGCAACGCGGCCCGCCGGGCGCGCTCCCGCGACCTCGCCCACGCGACCGCCATTTTGCTTGTCGGAAACGATCCCACGCACAATCATCCGCTGCTCGCCTACAACATCCGCGCCGCGGCGCGCCATCTCGGCGCTCGCCTCTACCTCATCAACCACCGCTGGATCAAGCTCGAGCGCCAGGCACGCCACGTCGTCCGCGTGCCGGAAGGCGCCGAACGCGCTGCCGTCGAAGCCTTGCTCGCTCCGGCGGCTTCCCTGCCAGCGGAGGCACTCGCCGGCTTGCGAGCGGCACTTGAAAAAGAAAATAACGTCGTCATCCTCTTTGGCGCGGAATTGACCGGGCGAGCTATTGCGCGCTTGGTTGAGTTCGGCAACAAGCTGCCGGGTACGACTCGCTACATCGCGCTCAGCGACTATGCCAACTCGCATGGCGCCGCCGACCTTGGCTTGTTGCCCGATTGCCTGCCCGGCTACAGCCACCTCGACGACGTTAACGCCCGGCAACGATACGAACAAATCTGGAAGACGCGCATCCCTGAGCGTCGTGGACTCAACCTCCACGAAATGCTGGCGGCATCTGCTGAAGGCAAGTTGCGGGCGCTCTACGTCGTCGGTGCCAACCCGGTGAGAACCTTCCGCGTAACCCAACCACAAAAGGTCTTAGGAGGTCTGGACCTACTCGTTGTCCAGGACCTCTTCCTCACCGAAACCGCCCGGCTCGCCGACGTGGTGCTGCCGGCTGCCTGCGCCTACGAGAAAGACGGCACGTTCACGAACACCTGCGGCGAGGTGCAACACCTGAAGCGTGCCGTCGACCCACCCACGGGTGTGCGCAGTGACTTCGAAATTCTCTGGCTGCTCTCGCACCTCCTCGGCCAGCCCATGCCTCTGCGTACGCCGGAAGCGGCGCTCGAAGAGATTCGCCAGCACGTGCCCGGCTACCAGGTCTCCCTCGCCACGCTGCTGGCCGGCCAGGCAGTCAACACGACCTTGCCTGCGGGTGGGCCTTTGGTGGAAACACCGCCTGGACTTGTCTTTTCAAGCGACGACTCGTTGTTTACCTCGGGGACGCTGGGCCGCTACAGCCACACCCTGAACTCCGTGCACGAGCGGGAGCTTGCCCGCGACCGCCTATGAGCGACTGGCTCCGAGCCCATCCCGACCTGCTGCTCGCCCTGATCAAGGTCGGGGCCGTAGTGTTTCTTCTGCTGACCGGCGTGGCCTACCTGGTCTGGTTTGAGCGCAAAGTTCTGGCACACATCCAGTCGCGCTGGGGCCCCTACCGCGTGGGCCCGCACGGACTCTTGCAGCCCCTGGCCGACGGTCTCAAATTCCTCTTTAAGGAAGACGTCAGCCGCCCCAACGTCACCAGCCCGTTCATCTACAGCCTCGCGCCCTTCCTGGCGATGACGCTCGCGATGCTCTCGATTGCCGTCATCCCCTTTGGCCCTGACACCGTTGAACTCTTCGGCCGCCGCACTGGCCTCTATGTCGCCGACCTCAATATCGGGCTGCTCTTCATCCTGGCCGTAACCTCGCTGGGCGTGTATGGGGTCGCCCTGGCCGGCTGGGCGTCGAACAGCAAGTACCCCTTGCTCGGTGCCCTGCGCAGTTCGGCCCAGATGGTCAGCTATGAACTGGTGCTCACTTTCTCCGTCATTGGCGTCCTGCTCCATGCCGGCTCGCTCTCGCTGCGAGAGATCGTGGAAGCCCAGGGCAGCACGTGGAGCCTGCCGCACTGGTTCGTGTTCCCCCAGATTGTCGGCTTCACCTGCTTCTTTATCAGCGCCGTGGCGGAAACCAACCGCCTCCCGTTCGACTTGCCGGAAGCCGAAACCGAACTGGTCGCCGGCTTCCACACCGAGTACAGCAGCTTCCGGTTTGCGATGTTCTTTCTGGCCGAATACGCCCATATGATTACCGCCTCCTGTCTGGCGACGATTCTCTTTTTCGGCGGCTGGCATTCACCGTTTCCCACGACGGGAGCGTTTGCGCGCTATTTGCTCTATTTGCCGGCTGCGGCACTGGGGGTGCTCGCACTGGTTTGCCTGTGGGATGTATTCCGCCTGCCCCGGCCCTTACATCGCTTCCTGATGTTCCTACTGGGCCTCGGCCTCGCAGCCCTGGCCTGGCAGGTGGCCCAGCCGCCTGTCCTTGAGGCCGTGCAAGGGGTCTTCTGGTTCCTGAGCAAAGTGGCGGCGTTTCTATTTGTCTATGTCTGGATTCGGGGCACGCTGCCGCGCTTCCGCTACGACCGGTTGATGGCCTTTAGCTGGAAGTTTCTCGTGCCGCTGGCGGTGGCCAACGTCGTCGTCACGAGTCTCATCGTCGCCTGGCGAGCAAGCTAGCCATGAGTGTGCACTACTGGCTCTTTTTCGTCTTCGCCGGCCTGGCCGTGCTGGGCGCGCTGAATCTCATCCGACAGCGTCATCCTATCCACAGCGCGCTCTCCCTGATTCTCGTGATGGGCTCGCTCGCCGTGCTCTACCTGCTGCTCGGCGCTGAATTCATCGCCGCTGTCCAGGTCATCGTCTATGCCGGCGCCATCATGGTTCTGTTTGTCTTCGTCATCATGTTGTTGAACATTGGGGAAGAAGAGCGCACGAGCTGGAGCCGGGTGGCCAAGTACGTGGGGCTGCCAGTGTCGGTGCTGCTGCTCGCTGAGGTCGGCTACTTGCTCTACCGCGCAGTGCCCACCAGCCGTACCGTCGACCCCAACCGCTTCGTCGGCACCGTACACGCCGTGGGCCAACGCTTATTTACAGAATTTCTGCTCCCGTTCGAGGTGACCTCTATTTTGATCCTGGTGGCCCTGATGGGCGCCATCGTATTGGCGAAAAAAGAGCTCTAGCGAGGTCGCGTGGTCCCAGTTTCCTACTATCTGGTGCTGAGCGGAATCCTGTTTGGACTCGGCGTGGTGGGCTTCTTGCTTAGACGCAGCGTCATCACCATCTTTATGTCCATTGAGCTGATGCTCAATGCCGTCAACCTCGCCTTCGTCGCCTTCTCCTCTCTGCACCAGCAACTGAACGGGCAGATATTCGTCTTCTTCGTCATCGTGGTGGCCGCCGCTGAAGCCGTGGTCGGCCTGGCCATCATCATCCTGGTATTCCGCAACCGCGCTTCGCTCAATGTCGAACGCGTCAACTTGCTGAAGCTCTAACTATGCTGGACTACCTCTGGCTCATCCCGCTGCTGCCGCTCACTGGCGCCGCAATCCTCGGGGTATTCGGCCGGCGCTTCGCGCAGCGCACGGTGAGCGTGGTGGGCGTGGGCTCTGCAGGGTTGTCGCTCGCGGTCGCGCTCGCAGTGGCTCGCGAATTCTTCCAGCGCGATCTCGCCACTCCCCTCGTCCAACCCTACTTTGCCTGGATAGAAGCCGGCGCCTTTGAGGTTCCCCTCACCTTCTACTTCGACCAGCTCTCCTTGCTCATGGTTCTGGTCGTCACCGGCGTGGGCTTCCTCATCCACGTCTATTCCATCGGGTACATGGTTCAGGAGGGCGGTTACTACCGCTTCTTTGCCTACCTGAACCTGTTTATGTTTTTCATGCTCCTGCTTGTCCTGGCGGGCAACTACCTGGTGCTGTTTATCGGCTGGGAGGGCGTGGGGCTCTGTTCGTATTTGTTGATCGGCTTTCACTTCCTCCGCGATTCCGCTTCGGCGGCCGGCAAGAAAGCCTTTCTTGTCAACCGCATTGGTGACTACGGCTTCACCCTAGCGCTGCTGTTGATGTTCGCCACCTTCCACTCACTCGATTTCGACACCGTCTTTAAGCAGGCGGGGGCGATGTCCCCCGAACCTTTCGGGCAAATGGGCGTGCTCACCGGGATCAGCTTGCTGCTGCTGTGCGGCGCCATCGGCAAATCGGCCCAGGTGCCTCTCTACGTCTGGCTGCCGGATGCGATGGAAGGCCCCACGCCCGTGAGCGCACTGATTCATGCCGCCACCATGGTTGCCGCCGGCGTCTATATGGTGGCGCGCTCGCACGTGCTTTTTTCCCAGGCGCCCACAGCGCTCCTGGCTGTCGCCGTCATCGGCTGCCTCACCGCCATCTATGCCGCCACCATCGCTTTGGTGCAGACGGATATCAAGCGCGTGCTGGCTTATTCCACCGTCAGCCAGCTCGGCTATATGTTTCTCGCGCTTGGCGTGGGCGCCTTCGCCGCCGGCATTTTTCATCTGATGACCCACGCCTTCTTCAAGGCGCTGCTCTTCCTGGCCGCCGGCAGTGTCATCCATGCCGTGCACGGCGAGCAGGACATCCGCAACATGGGGGGGCTGCGGAGAAAAATCCCCCGCACCTACTGGACGTTTCTCTTTGCCACCCTGGCCATTGTCGGCACGCCCGGCTTTTCCGGGTTCTTCAGCAAGGACGAAATTCTCTGGCAGACCTTCGCCGGGAACACAGTGCTTTGGTTCGTTGCCCTCCTGGCCGCCGCGCTCACCTCGTTCTACATGTTTCGCCTGCTGTTTCTCACCTTTCACGGCGAAGCGCGCTACACACCGGTGACGGCCGAGCGCATCCACGAATCGCCGCCGGTGATGACCTGGCCGCTCATCGTGCTGGCCGCGCTGTCGCTGGTCGGCGGCTGGATCGGAATTCCCGCGGCGCTGCGCGGGGCGAATCATATTGAGCACTTCCTGGCCCCGGTCTTTGCCTCTTCCACGACGCGCCTTCAGGCCCTAGCGGTTTCCCATACCCATGCCGAGGAGATCAGAGTGATGCTGATTGCGCTGGTGCTCGCCGCCGCTGGCTTCGGCACAGCCTATTGGATGTACCTGCGGCAACCGGTGCGGGCCAAAGAGATGGCGCAAAAATTCCACGGCCCCTACCAAGTCCTCCTCAACAAGTACTACGTAGACGAACTCTATCTCAAATTCATCGTTCGGCCCGCCCACTGGCTTGCCGACCGCGTCTGCTGGCGGGCCATTGACGTGGCGGTCATTGACGGTGCTGTGAACGGCTTGGGGGGGCAGGCCCGGGCGGCAGGCGGCTGGCTGCGCCAGTGGCAGTCGGGCAACACACGCAGCTACGCTGGCTGGATCGTGCTGGGCGCTTTGCTGATTGTTACTTATCTGGTCGTTACCTATCTGGTCTCGGTGGTGCGCTAGATGCTGGACGCTCTACGACAACACTGGCTCTCGCTCGTCATCTTCGCGCCGCTCGCGGGTGCTGCTCTGCTTTTCCTCCTGCCCACGCACGCCCACGAGCGCCTCCGCCGCGCCGCCTTGGGAGTGAGTCTCGCCACGTTTGCGCTCAGCCTGCCTCTCCCGTTCTGGTTTGACCTCACCCAGGGCGGAATGCAGTTTGAGGAGTTCGCCCCCTGGATTGCTGTGTCAGGGTTCAACGTCAACTACCACGTTGGCACGGACGGGCTCAGCCTTTTCCTAATCCTCCTCACTACCTTTCTCACCCCCTTGGCCGTGCTTAGCTCGTGGCCCATCACCCAGCGCGTCAAATGGTTTTTCATCACTTTGCTGGTACTTGAAACCGGCCTGCTGGGCGTCTTCATCGCGCTCGACTTGTTTCTCTTCTTCGTCTTCTGGGAAGTGATGCTGGTGCCGATGTACTTCATTATCGGCGTGTGGGGCCACGAGCGGCGGGTTTATGCAGCGATAAAGTTCATCATCTACACCATGGCGGGCTCGGCGCTGATGCTGGTCGCCATCCTGTGGCTGCGCCACCTTGCTGGCACCTTCGACCTCCTCCGGATCGCACAGGATTTGCAAACCGGTCTGATCCCACTCAGCCGGACGGAGGAACAGTTGCTTTTCCTTGCTTTCTTCCTCGCCTTTGCCATCAAGATACCCTTGTTCCCCTTCCACACCTGGCTTCCGGACGCTCATGTCGAAGCCCCTACGGCCGGTTCGGTGATTCTGGCCGGTGTGCTGCTGAAGATGGGCACCTACGGCCTGCTACGCTTCTGCCTG
The DNA here is from genome assembly GCA_046758465.1 of Terriglobia bacterium. Classification (GTDB taxonomy): domain Bacteria; phylum Acidobacteriota; class Terriglobia; order Acidiferrales; family 2-02-FULL-67-57; genus JBHIAG01. Next base: position 12,383 of record JBHIAG010000052.1, read on the forward strand.
CCGCTCTTCCCCAACGCGACCCGGGACTTTACCCCATTGATTGTGGTCCTAGCGCTCATCAGCATCATCTACGGTGCTCTGCTCTCGCTGGTCCAGCCCGACGCCAAGAAGCTCGTTGCCTATTCTTCCGTGAACCACATGGGCTTCGTGGTACTCGGCATCCTGGCCCTGAATGAAATCGGCATCGAGGGCGCCATCTTCCTGATGCTCGCCCACGGCGTCTCCACAGGCGGATTGTTCCTCATCGTCGGGATGCTTTACGACCGGCGCCACACACACTCGATCAAGGAGTTTGGCGGTCTCGCCACCCCCCTGCCGGTTCTCTCCAGTTTCTTCTTACTCGTCGTGCTCTCCTCGCTCGGGCTGCCACTGCTGAATAACTTTGTCGGTGAGTTCCTGATTCTCGTCGGCGTCTTCCAAGTCAGCGTGTGGCAGGCGGCGTTAGCCGCGGTCGGCATCGTACTTGCCGCCTGGTATCTGCTCTGGATGTACCAGCGTGTGGTCTTCGGGCAGCTAACAAATGAACAAAACCGCACCCTGCCCGACGCCAGCCGCCGTGAGCTCGCCATCCTGGCGAGCATTGCAGTGATGATCCTCTGGCTGGGCGTTGCTTCCCCGATGTTCACGCGCCGCATGGAGGCGACCACCAACCATATCCTCAACCAGACACGCATTGCTCCTGTGGAATGGGCTGCCCAACCTGGCGAGCCGCTCGAGGCACGCTGATGACCTTTGCACCCGCCGACTTGCTGCGCCTGCTCCCCGAGATCGTCCTGGCCATCTTCGGCGTAGTTGTGATGGTGGCTGACCCCTTCGTCAGCCGACCGCACAAGCATCACCTGGGGACTCTGGCTCTGGTGGGCACGATTGCTGCCTTCGCAGCCACCGCGGTTCAGGCACAGTATGCTGGCATGGCCTTTAGCCGCATGATGACCGTGGATGCGTTCAGCGTCTTCATGCACTTCCTGATCCTGCTGGTGACAGGACTGACCATCCTGGCGTCATTCCGCTACCTCGACCGAGAGGAGATCCACTGCGGCGAGTACTATGCCTTGCTGCTGTTCGCCACCATCGGGATGGGCCTGATGGTGGCGGCCAACGAACTGGTGCTCATCTTCCTCGGACTGGAAATCTCCTCAATCGCCACCTACATCCTGGCCGGCTTCCGCCGCACCGCCCTGCGCTCGAACGAGGCGGCGATGAAATATTTCCTGCTCGGCTCGTTCGCTACCGCCTTCCTGCTGTACGGCATCGCTTTGATGTTCGGTGCCACGGGAACGACATTTCTCGGCGACGTCCGCGCTGTTCTCGAAGGCGGTCAAGCTAATCTAACCTTGACCTGGATGGCGGTTGCGCTGCTATTCGTCGGCCTGGCCTTCAAGGTTGCCAGTGTACCGTTCCAGGTCTGGACACCCGACGTCTATGAAGGCGCGCCTGCACCCGTGACCGCCTTCTTGTCGGTCGGGCCCAAGGCAGCGGCGTTCGCGGCCTTTCTGCGTATCTTCTTCATCGCACTCGAGCCGCTCGCTAACCAGTGGTTCTGGCTTATCTGGGTCTCGGCGGTGCTGACGATGTTCGTGGGCAACCTGGCCGCGCTGGTGCAGACCAACGTCAAGCGAATGCTGGCGTACTCCTCCATCGCGCACGCCGGCTACATTCTGATCGCCTTTGCTGCCGGGAATGAATTTGGCATCGCGGCGGTTCTCTTCTACCTGGTGGCGTACGCGCTGATGAAGCTGGGGGCGTTCTCCGTGGTGGCGCACGTCTCGGGGTCGGGTGAAGAGCGCGTGAGCATCGAGGACTACACGGGGCTCGGCAGCCGCCAGCCGCTTGTGGCCGCCTGCTTTTCGGTTTTTCTCTTTTCGCTGATTGGCGTCCCGCTGACCGGTGGCTTCCTGGGGAAGCTCTACATCTTTCGCGCCGCGCTCGACGCAGGCTCCACCGAACTGGTCTGGCTGGTCGTCTTCGGGGCTATCAACACTGCGATTTCCATCTACTACTACCTGCGCGTGGTCATTGCCATGTACTTTCGCGAACCGCGAGGCGAGGTCAGCCTGGCCCCCTTGCCTGCCTCGCTCGCCTTTGTCCTTACCTTCGCCGCCCTCGTCACGATCTATCTGGGGCTGGCCTCACCCGTTCTTCAGCTCGCCACCGATTCGGCCCTCGCGCTCCGCTAACAAAATCGGGGGAAGCCACACGGCCGATGCGCGCGGGCTTCCCCCACCTGAGCCCGAGTTGGGTCTCACCCTAGCTAGTAAGTCACCTTTATGAACACGATGGCGAAGGTGTAGAGCGCCAGCGATTCAATCAGCACCAAGGCCAGAATCAGCGAGAAGCGGATGGCCGGGGCGGCTCCCGGGTTCCGCGCCAGACCCTCGCAGGCAGCCGAGGTCGCCCTGGCCTGGGCGATACCACAGGCGGCCGAGGCGATGGCCATGGCAAAGCCTGAGGTGATAGCAATCCACATCGCGACCTGATCGGGCGGCTTCTGCTCCTCGGCCGGCGCCTGCGCAGCCGCCGGCAGGGCAAAGCTCAATAGAATGAGAGAGAGTCCAGCCAGCACAAGAGTTTTCCTCACGGTCATCCTCCTTCCTCTATGAAGTGTCCGCAGTGGGTGGTTCCCCGGCCACCCTCGTACAGCCGGGGCGCACGCTGACGGACAAGAGTCCGTTATTAGTGTTCCTCCGCCACCGCCCCGCCGACATAGACAATCGGGAG
>JBHIAG010000053.1:0-14965 GCA_046758465.1 Terriglobia bacterium
ACTGCTGGACGCATGCCATCAGACGCGCTATAGTGGCGCGCGAGCTTGACCCAGCTGCCTGCGCCTGCCCGCGGCAGGCGGGCCTGCCCGCCGCAGGCCAGCGCAGAGGAGGATTGCATGCAATTGCTCCCGGGCAAACGAGCCGTGCAGCGCCTCAAGAACTTGGTGAGCGAGAAACATCAAGTCCATGCCTACCACGTGGACTTGACCGCCTGCAACATCTACGGGGTGAATCCCACGGGCGAAGTGGATTTCGGCGGCAGCGAGTACATCCCGGCGCAGCCCGCGGAACTACGCACCCACCAGAAACACTCCCAAGACCGCTACCAGTGGTGGGAATTGCATCATGGCGCGTACCGTGTCGAGTTCAACGAGGCCCTCGAGCTCGCCGACAACGAGATTGCCCTGCTCGAGACCCACGAGCGCTTGCTGCGCGCCGGCGCCTCTCACCCGGCCAACTTTATCCGCGGCCACGCCGCTCCCCTCCACACCCTGCTCAGCGTCAGCAGCGCCCGCATCCAGATCAAACAGAATGCCCGCATCGCCACCCTGCGCGTCTTCCAGCTCGCACCCGCAGCCAAACCCCCGCGCGCTCAAGCCCGCCCCGCAACCAAAAAAACCAAAACCACGCGCCGCTAGCCCCACTGCGGAAAATCCCCACCGCGTCCCCAGTCTTGTCCTGTTTACCCTGAGCGCAGTCGAAGGGAGCGAACTCGAAGGGCTCCCTGCCACCACTCAACCCGCTCGTGCCAGTTTTGACAGCTTGGAAGAGGTGCGGAGTTTACCCGTCCGGGCACCCGCGCTTGCCGTGCTAGAATGCTTGTCTGCGGGGCACAGAAGCAAAGAAAGACGGCAGGGGACCAGTCCCTGCCCTACCCTCACCTGCCAGTTTTGACAGCTTGGAAGAGGTGCTGCGCACCCGCGCTTGCCGTGCTAGAATGCTTGCCTTCGGGGCGTAGCGCAGCCTGGTAGCGCACCTGCCTTGGGCGCAGGGGGTCGGAGGTTCGAATCCTCTCGCCCCGACCACCCCTTCTCAACAGCTTGCCCTTCAGGTGAGGTTCAGAAAGTAGGAAGGGAGAGCCCGGGTGGGAGCCACTGCCCGCGGCCACACCACCCCTTCCCTCCACCTTTTTCTACCAGCCACTAACGGCGCACCGCACGCAATGCCCGGCGCGCGCGTCGCGCGCCCCTGCGAAGCCGCTTGCCCGCCTGTTTCGACCTTTTCCGCGCGCGCCGCACAGTTCGCTCTGCGCGGCCGACCGTGCGCCCGATTATGACCGCTACTTTCTTCAGCTTGCTCTTTCTCCGTCTCGCCATGCTCCGCCTCCGCGCCCATCATAGCGTTTCCCCCGAGGAGAGTCGAGGTCTCCGCTCACACCCAAACACTTCGTGATTTGCCCGTGCCATCCGCGGCCTCTCCCTTGCGCTTACTCAATGTCTTGCCGTACCATGGTGTCTGCCAGACTTGGGGCGACCATCTAACGTTTGCGATGACGCAGGAGTCCAGAGAGAAATCCAGACGCCGCGAACAGTGTGAACACGGCTTGCCGCTGCTGCGACGCGCCGACGAGCGGCTTTGCGCCCTCGAATACCTGAACCGCTTTGTCGCCCCCCGGCGCATTGGGCGCGTTGCCCGCTCCGGCCAGCACCTCTACCTCGTCTTCGACACCGGCGACCGCCTGGAGTGCTGCTGCGAGAGTTGCGGGGAAAGCCACGGCGACGACAAGGGCTTTGTGGAGGAAATCAAGCAATTGGCAGTGGGTCGCCGCGCGCTACGCTTCCGGCTTGATTCCGACGTGGGCACCCTAGTCGTCTGGTTCGCCCGCGGCGACCACTTGCATCTGCACCGGAACGCCTTGGCGCGCTTCCGCCCGCATCGCACCGCGGGGCGCGCTCCCCGCCAGGTGCGCCCCCGGCACACTCCGCCCCCAGAAACACCTCCCGGGTCGGAATCCTAGCCTTCCTGCTCATTCACGAACGCTTCGATGCGCTGGTGTGTTTGCGCGGCAAGGTCTACGAAACGCAGTCCCATCCCTTCCCCCGGCAGGCAATAAGCCACCACTGCCCGGGTCTCGAGAATTTCCCCCTCCGGGTTGAGCTTGAACCGCATCACGAGCTCGCTGCCCTTCTCGGCCGGCATCTCCGTCTCGATGAACATCCCGCCGGTACTGATATTCTTCGAGTAGCCAACGATCGTCCTACCGCCCACCACAGTGCGAATTTGCGTCACCAGCAAGATGCGCTTGGACGCGCGCCGCTCCGCCCCCGGTGGATAGAGCAGCTCGAGAATGTGACGCCGGTGTTCCTCCGCCAGCTCGGTGATGCGCACCCCCAGCCCCTCGCCGGGCACCTGACGCGAGACCACGCCTCGCGCCGACATCAGCGGTGACTGCGGCGTGGGCCGAAACCGCAGTGCGACCTCCGTCGCCTCCGGGGCTCTCTGTTCGGTCAGCAACAGCAGGGCACCCACCCCCAGCAGATTCCCCTTGGCGTGCCCCCTCACGCCCGCACAGGAAAACTCCACCTCGATGCCGGTCAGGGGGCGGGGTGCAGGGGGTGGCTCCTTGGGACTCATGTGGGCCTGACTGTGCTGATTTCGATGCTGCGCATCATACTGAAAAATGCCACCCTCTGACAATTGCACAAAAAACAAAACGGGCCGGGGAACTTGACCCGGATGAGCGACCCAGCACCCGCAGCCGCGCGACAGCAAGTGTAGCTGAGTCCCTTCTAGTCGCTCTGGCGTTTGCGCTGCTCAAGTCGGTCCTCGATAGTGCGCAGGAGCTCTTCAAAATTGATGGGCTTGAAAATATAGGGGCAGCCGGTGCCTTCGAGAAACGTGCGGGTCTCGGAACTTTCCGTGTCCGCAGTCAAGAACATGACGCGGTTCTTGTATTCGGGCATGTACTCTTCGATAAACAAATAGAGTTTTTTTCCGTCGAAGCCCGGCATGTGGATGTCCGCGATGACCACGTCGAACTCCTCGCTCACCATTTTGATCAGGGCTTCGCGCCCCGAATCCGCCGCATCCACGCAAAAATCATTCTGTGCCAGCACGCGGCTCAGCAGGACCAATACCTTGTCGTCATCATCGATCACCAACACCGAGCGTGGGCGCGAGACCACGGTGCCCGGCAGTGCTTCAGCAGGTGGGCGGGGTTCCACCAGCAACCACACCGTCGGCACCTGGCAGAAGGAGCAGACCTGGTAGCGCTTCTCACCCTGTGCAAACCGCTGCCTCTCTTCTTCGTCGAAATACGTGCGCCGCTTGCTCCGGCACCACTGGCATTCCATCCACCCTATTGGCATCGCCCCTCCCCGTGTTTCAGGTTGACGCAGTGGTATTCTTTGAGCGGTATCGTGCTCTTCATCGCGCTTCATTCTACCACCCACGCCCCCGCTCGGCTTGCCAACTCCCGCCGAGTTCCGCTAAGATGCCCGGGCGTTTTCCGAGCGCGGAATTGACAAGGGCAACCGCAGTGTGGCACGGTTCGCCCGGGGCAACGCGCAGCGGAAGGCAGCCAACTAGTCCCGTCCAGGAATGGAGCAATTCACACGGCGTGAAGTGATTCGCATCCTGGGTGTCACCGAACGGCAACTCAACTACTGGGAACGCCTCCACCTGGTGCGACCCCGGGCGCGCTGGGGTGAAAAGTTCTACCATTTTCAAGACTTGATCAGCCTGCGCACCGTCAAGCAACTCACCCAGGCGCGGGTGCCGGCCCGGCGCTTGCGCCGGGCCATCGATGCCCTGGCCCGGCAATTGTCCACGGTCGCGGCTCCACTCACGGAACTGCGCATCCTTTCCAACGGCCGCAACGTGGCCGTGGAATACGAAGGCCAGACCCTGGAGCCATTGACCGGCCAGCTCCTGCTCGACTTCGAAACGCGCGCGCTGGGCGAAAAGGTGCGGCCGATGCGCGAGCGCTCCGTGGAGGAGTGGTTTGCCCTGGCGCTGGAATACGAAGCCGCACCGGAGACCCACCCGCAGGCCATCGACGCCTACCTGCGCGTGCTCGAGAAAGACCCTGCGTGGCTCGAGGCCTACATCAACCTGGGAACGCTTTTCTACCAGCAGGAGCGCCTGGCGGATGCGGCCGACTGCTACCGCCAGGCGGTCGGCGTCGATGCGACGAGCGCCCTCGCCCACTTCAACCTGGGCAGCGTGCTGGATGAGCTGGGAAAGCTGGCGGCGGCACGGAACTCCTTGCAGGCCGCCCTGCGGCTCGACCCGAACTATGCCGATGCCCACTACAACTTGGCGCTGGTCTGTGAAAAGCTCGGCAGTTCCACCCTAGCCCGCCGCCACTGGCATCGCTACCTGGAGCTGGACCCGCACAGCCCCTGGGCACATTACGCGCGCCAGCAGTTGCAGACCGATGAGCGCAAACGCTCTTAGACCTGATTTGACAAACCCCACCGCGTAAGAAATAATGGCCCCGGTGAGCGAACGACGGCGGGTAATCTGCCCTCAGTGGTGAGCGTAGCTCAGCGGTAGAGCATCGGACTGTGGCTCCGAGGGTCGTGGGTTCGAATCCCATCGCTCACCCCAGCCCTTTTCCTTTCTTTTCTTTGGGTTAGCGGAGGATGCTCTCCTCCCTTGGTAGCCTGGTGCCACATCTATGGCTAAATCGGTCGTGCGAATTGCGGGCGGCCGATTCCGCCGACGGATGTCCGGGGGGAAGCGGGGACAGCTTCCGGAAGCAGTTCAGCGGGTTTTGCCGCAGTCTGGCAACCCCATCCCCTGATTTTGGCAGGGCTGAAACCACCAAGCAGGTTGACCCACAGCCGCACCCGCGCTCTAGGACTTACGCTTTCGGGGAAACTTCTGCAAGATTTCTTCCACAAAGTCTGTGATTTGTCTCCGTTCTTCCGCGGAGAGCTTGAGAAACTGAATGCCCATCTCTTCCTCTGGGGTGACTCGAACAACCCGCCCCGCAGGTCGCACTGTAACCTCTGGTTTAGCAGGAAGTTCAAAGCCAAGTTCAAGATAGGACTCCGCTGGGTAAGCTGGTTTCGTTTTGACGCGAGCACCTCGGGCACTTAAATCGACGCTGATACCCGTTCTCTTATCCTGGTCATGCTGACACTCCATTGGCAGCGACACCCGCACCCGCTGGAACTGCCGCCGCTCTTCTAGGATCAGACCGCGACTCACGGTTAACAGGCGCTGAACCTTGCTCGCGGAGAGTGGTTTCCCCAGGAAAAATGTCACGCCCACTTTGAAACTTTCCGTGATGGCCTGGCGCGCATGCTCATCCGCCATCGCGATGATCGGAGCCGCGTGATTCCATTTCGACCGGCGAATCTGCCGCACCAGTTCCTCTGCCGCCATATCGGGGATTGTCCAGTCCAGAAAGATTCCGTCATACTTCTCTCGCCCGACAAGCTCGGCCGCTTTCCGCCCCGCCGCGAAGGCATGAGGTTCCACTTCGCTGGCAATGAGGGCTTGGAAAATCAGTTGCCGCGCTGCTGGGTCGGCATCAATGATCAAAATTCTTGACTTGATCGGCATCTTGCCCCGGACATGATAGCTTATCGTGGGTCTCGAGTGTTCATAACTTAAGTGCCCGCTTAGAACCTATGGGAGTCAGATCGAATTTCACTGATTCCTGTCACACAACCGAACCACCCACCTACAGAGCCCAGGTGGATCCCTTCGCGGACTTTCACGTGGCGTCTTTCCGATGCGCTAGGCTAGTAGTCAACGTGTGTACTTTGAACGGGTCAAGCTCGGGGCCAGCGCAACGCGAGCACGCACGCGCCCGCTAGAAGCTGGCGCGTGCGGCGGCTTCGTCGTCGAACGACTCGATGACCGTCAGCAAGCGGGTGAGGTCGAGCACCTTGCGCATGCGAGGCGAAACATTGAGCAGCTTCAGCTTGCCACCCTGCTTCTCGACCGCAGTCACACTCCGCACCAGGGCTTTGATGCCTTGAGTGTCGATGGCGCTGCCCTGGCGACAATCCAGCAGCAAGGCTCGGTGACCGCCGGCGATCAGGCTCTGCAACCTCTCGTCCCGCGCCTCGCTCCCTGCTCCCATGGTCAGTCGTCCGCTCAGTTCCAGCACGCTGACCGAGTCGACCTGGCGTTCCTTCACTTCCACTGGCATTGCCCATTTGCCCCCAATTTTCGGGCTCAAGACAAATCCAATCCGGCATGCCCCTTAGCCAGAATTGCCACGGTTGACGACCCACACAATTTCCTCGCGCCTTCCGGGCCGCTCTTGGAAGTCGCGCACGGAGCGAAAGCAATGCGACTGGCGAATGAGCGTTGACCAGAACGCTACCCCGTGGGAGAGAAGTTGTCAAGCAAACTCCCAGGCAGGGGCTTGGGGTCTCGCTGTGATGTCACGAGAACGGGGCTAGGGGAGAGCTGGCCCTGGCCCTAGGAGTCAGTAAGTCTATGGAAGTAGGTCTTCCCTTCCCCAGCGCTGGCTTGTCCGCCTCGGGGAACCCAGAGTAGAATGGCCCGCCGATCTCAAGGAGGTTATCCCGTCATGGCGACAGCAGCAGTAAAGTTCGCGCGGGGCAAGTTCGTGAACGAACCCTTTACCGATTTTTCCAAGCCCGAGAACCGCCAGGCCATGGAAGCGGCTCTCGCAAAGGTCCGGGGCGAGCTGGGCCGGGAATACCCCCTCATTCTCGGCGGGAAAAAAATCCAGACCCGCGAGAAGATTCGCTCTACCAACCCTTCGCACCCCGACCAGGTCGTCGGTGTCTTCCAGAAAGGCACGCCGGAGCTGGCCCATGGGGCCGTGGAGGCCGCCAGCCGCGCCTTTGAGAGCTGGAAGCGCGTGCCGGCGGCGCAGCGCGTCGAATGCTTGTTCCGGACCAGGGATATTCTGCGCCGGCGCAAGCTCGAACTGGCCGCGTGGGTTTGCTATGAAGTCGGCAAAACCTGGCCGGAAGCCGATGGCGACTTGGCCGAGACGATTGACTTCTGCGAGTTCTACGGGCGCGAGATGCTGCGCCTGGCGGGCCCGCAAACGTTGACGCCGGTAGCGGGCGAGAAAAACTACCTGGTCTATATCCCGCTGGGCGTGGGTGTGGTGATTCCCCCGTGGAACTTCCCCTGCGCGATTATGGGCGGGATGACGCTGGCCTCAATTGTTACGGGCAACACGGTGGTGCTGAAGCCGTCGAGCGACTCGCCCACGGTCGCGGCCAAGTTCGTGGAGATTCTGGCGGAGGCGGGCGTTCCCACGGGTGTGGTGAACTTCTTTACCGGGCCGGGCACGAGCGCAGGCGAGGCGCTGGTGACGCATCCCAAGACACGCTACATCGCCTTCACTGGCTCGAAGGAGGCGGGCCTGCGCATCAGCGAGCTGGCCGCGAAAAAGCAGCCCGGGCAAATTTGGATCAAGCGCACGGTGCTGGAGATGGGCGGCAAGGACGCCATCATCGTGGACGAGGAAGCCGATCTGGAGGCCGCCGTCGAAGGCGTGGTCATCTCTGCGTTTGGCTATCAGGGGCAGAAGTGCTCGGCCTGCTCGCGCGCGATTGTGAGCGAAAAAGTTTACGACACCTTCCTGACGAAGCTGGCCGCACGCACGCAGGCGATTCGCGTCGGCTCAGTCGAAGACCCGCACAACTTCATGGGGCCAGTGATCAACCAGTCGGCCATGCAGTCCATTCTGAACTACATCGCGGCCGGCAAGAAGGAAGGGCGGCTGCTCACCGGCGGCAGCCGTGCGGGCGGCGAGGGCTATTTCCTCGAGCCCACGGTGATTGCCGATGTGGACACAAAAGCGCACATCGCCCAGGAAGAGGTCTTCGGGCCTGTCTTGGCCGTGCTGCGGGCCAGGGATTTCGACCATGCGCTCGCGATTGCCAATGACACCGAGTACGGCCTGACCGGTGCGGTGTATTCCCGCAACCCGGCGAAGCTGGAGAAAGCCGCCAAAGTGTTCCATGTAGGCAACCTCTATTTCAACCGCAAGTGCACGGGCGCGCTGGTGGGCGGGCATCCCTTCGGCGGGTTCAATATGTCGGGGACAGACTCCAAGAGCGGCGGGAAAGACTACCTGCTGCTGTTCCTGCAGGCGAAGACCGTGACGGAAAAAGTGGCCACTTCCTAGACGCGCGCGCGCTTCGAGCAACCGAAAACTTTGAATCTCGCCTCTCGTTCTTCGCATCCTGAAAGGGAGAGCGCTGTGCATCGCACCCTGAAATTCCTCGGCACGCTCGGGGTCGCCACTGCCAGTTGCTACCTCGCCTACCAGGTGGCCTCATTTGTCCTTTTTGAATGGCCGCGCCTAGTCCTGGCCCTCGTCACGGATATCGAGTTTGCCGGGTGGGACATTCGGCGAACATTTGCCCTCTTCCCGCGAAGTGTCTGGCCCCACGTCGTCACGCGCTTTCCGCCTGAGGGCTCCGCCAGCCTCTACGCCCTCTACAGGAGCGGTGCCCTTCTTTGGGGCGCAGCTCTGCTGGGCCTGGGCGTGGTGGCAGCGCGCCGTGCGCGGGGCTGGTGGCGACTCTTTTGGGTTCAAACTGTTTTTTGGCCAACCGTACCTCTCGTGCTCTACTCCGGCATTTTCGTCGGTTGGTCTTCGAGGTCATTCCTCGCGGCTCTGCGTGTTCTCTGGCCAGGATGGGTTGATTCACTGGCTGTGCGCACCTCCTTTGCGTTCGTAATTGGGATCATCGTACTTTCCGCCCTCTATGTTTCCATTCGCAGCTTTCTCGATAGTGCTGCGGAAACCAGACTGGAACGCGTTCTGGCACTCGTGCGCTGGCTCGTGCTGCCGACTGCCCTCGTGGCTCTCCTCATTAACTTTGAACTGTTGCGTTACTGGGGCCGGCTGGTTACGGTCTTCACCGTGGGCCCTCCCCTGCTGGTGCTGTTGGCGGGACTGCCGGCAGCGCTGGCCCGGAGCCGCCCGGCCCCTCGTCTCCAGCCGAGCCTGGCGGGTGTGGTGGTCTTGCTGGTCGTTTTCGGAATCACGTTTGGGGGCTGGCTTAGCTCCAACCACATCGCTCGTCTTGTCAGCCGCACCGGCTTCTCCGACTACGCATCTACGCATTGGCGTCTACAGTTCGAAAATGGAGTCCTCGACCGCGTCCCATTGACCTCGCTGGCTGCAGCCGCTGACAAGCGCCTGACGAGCATCGCGAAACGGCTTGGGCTTGCGCCACCCAACCCGGCGCTCAGCGCCTATCTGTACGCATCCACAGAAACCAAGCGTGTAATGGTCGGCAGCGACAAACGGTTTGGCGACGCACCCTTTAGCCTCGAACCCGGGCGACGGCGCATTCACCACTTGCTCGCGCTCGACGGCAGCATCACCGATGCACGCGGCGACGCTCTCCTGCTCATGCACACCGCCTGGGAACGGCCCGGCTCGGAAGCCGTGGCCCGCGCACTGGCCCGCTATGCGGTCGGCGACTTCCACGGCGCCGCGCTCGCCGACTACGCCGCTCGCATCACCCGCGAGGAAGCACCCTACACCCTGCGCGACATCTTCCAACTGGACAGCGGTTATCTCTCTCCACTGGTGCGCGACGCCTTAGGTGGTGCCTGGGTGGATTTGCTGGTGCGGCGCCGCGGCCAGGACATTCTGCCGGTTCTGTATCGCGAGCTGCTCGTCACTGGCGCCAAAGAAAAATTCGCGCGCACCCTGGGCTCATCCTGGGAAGGCCTGGAGCGCGCATGGCGCAGCTACCAACTGGCCAATGCCGACCGGCCCCTGCCGCCGGCGTTGCGCGCGCGTCCGGCGCCGTTTTTCCATCGCGGCATCTCTTTCTCCCACGAATTCGGCGGCGCTTGGGGGTATGGCTCGGACCGCGCACAGCAGGAATTAGTGCGGATCCAGGACCTGGGCGCGAACGCCATCGCTGCCGTCCCCTATGCCTTCACTCGCGCGCCCCGTGAATCGCGCATCTTCTTCCGCACCGCTGAGACTGACGCTCGCGTCATCCGTACCCTCGCAGCCGCCAAGCAACTGGGGCTGCGTACCATGCTGAAGCCGCAGCTCTGGGGCCGTGTCTTCACGGGAGACATCGTCTTCGACAACGAGGCTGCGTTCGCGCGCTGGTTCGCGCCCTATCGCCGCTGGCTGCTGCACTTTGCGCGCCTGGCGGAACTCTACGACGCGGACCTGCTCGTGGTTGGCACGGAGTTGAGCGGCGTCACTCGCTACGAAGGGGCGTGGCGCGCGCTCATTCGCGACCTCCGCCGCGTCTATCGGGGCCCGCTCACCTACGCCGCCCACTGGGGCAACGACTTCGAAGAGCTGCCCTTCTGGGATGCGCTCGACTACCTGGGCGTGAACATGTACTACCCACTGGCCGCGCCCGGGCAAACCCCACGCGCGGATTCTCCGCGGGTGCAAGACTTGGTGAGAAAATTCGCTGCCCTGGCGGACAAGTACAAAAAGCCGGTGCTGTTTAGCGAAGTTGGCTATCCCGCGACCGCCACCGCTGCCGCTGAGCCCTGGAAGGAACGGGGCGCGGCACTCGACCCGGAACTCCAACAGCGCTGCTACGCCACTGTCTTTGAAGCCTTCTACCACCAGCCCTGGTTCGCGGGCCTCTACTGGTGGAAGTGGCCGAGCCACGGCGGCGGCAACCGCTACCAGGCTTCCTACAACCCCATCGGCAAGCCTGCCGCCGAAGTCCTTGCCCGCTGGTACGGGAAAGCAGCGGCCCGCTGAACAGGTGCGTCGCGCTCCTTCCTTGTGCGCTCAGGCCGTTGAGAAAACACCCAGAGACGCCACGCGCGGTTTCAGCTCGCGGGCAATCACGGTCGGTCGGTCTCCGGCTCAAATCGCCGCGGCGACCCTGTCGTTACTTTGACCGCGCCCGGGCGTGCCATCTTCTTGCCTTCCGGTGAACGTAGGCAATTTCAGCGCCGTGACGGTAAAAATTGTCGAGGTAGTCAATGAGTGAATGACGTGGCATAGGGCTAGTGAGCTATGAAGTTTCCCACCGATGGGCTGCCCCAGTCAAAGCAGCACAGGCAGCGAACGTGCTATTATTTCGTAGCCGTGCGCCCGTAGCTCAATCGGATAGAGCATCGGATTTCTAATCCGACGGTTGCAGGTTCGAGTCCTGCCGGGCGCGCCAGTTTCCTCCGGGTTTTGTTCCGCTTAGACAACGTGCGCTCCAGGTTTACCTACGATCTGGTGCATGTTGGTGCATGCTTCCTCTAGACAACGCATCGCTGCCGCCGCGTCTTCGGAAACTGACCTGACGTAGCAGGACAGTGTGGTCGAGACGTTCGCGTGACGCAGGATCAGCTGGATGGTCTTGACGGGAACACCAAGCCGGTAGAGGTTCCCAGCCACCTCTTCCCAAACCCGCAGCAGCCGGAAGAGAAGGAAGCAGTAGTTCACGAAATCTGCCGCCGGAATGGTCTTCGGGACGGGCGGCGGGTTCTGTGCCAGCGTGCATCGCAGCAGCTCCACGATCCCCCGGAAGATCACAGTGCGGTGGCTGTCGATGTCTGCCAGGATCGACGCCTCCTCCCAGGGATCAGAAGTGCGCTGAAACTCGAAACGGAGCAAGCGGCGGTTTGTCTCCTGCCGCCTAGCGATGCCTTCGATGGTGGTCACAGCAACGACGGGGTGCTCTGAGTGCCGTCCCGCTCCCACGCGCCCCCATTCGCCTTCTGTGGAGCTGAAGAGAAAGAAATCTTCCAAAATTCTGGTCAGGTTCTCCGTCTCCACGTTGTCCCGAATGAGGAGACCTACGTCCCCCTCGCGCTTTACCAGTGCGAGCGAGTAGTCCCCCTGGACCTTGCCAAGTCCATGCAGCCTGAGAAATCGCGTACCGCCGGTTGTCTTTCCCTGGCTCGACTGTCCACTTAGTTCTGGGAGTGGCCTCATGGTGGCGCGTTGCCTCACGAAGGGGAAGATGCCGAGAGCCAGGCCCAGGACGTAGTGACCTGCCCCTGAATCTCTTCCGCCACCTCCCGCAACTGAGCCAGCCGGTCCCGCAGGGAGCGGAGGCTAGGCTTGCGGCAAGAGGCTACCCGCGGGGGCCGCCCCCGCGCTCTCCACCACCTTCGCGGCGTGGACGGGCTTCGTTGACCACCAGGTTGCGGCCGAGAAAGTCCTTCCCGTTGAGGGCTTGGATGGCGCGCTCGGCTTCCTCATCGTTGCCGATCTCGACGAAGCCAAAACCGCGCAGCTGGTTGGAATCGCGGTGGCGCATGAGGTTGACGCTGTCCACGGTGATGCCGGCCTCAGCAAACCAAGCTTGCAAGTCACCTTCGCTAGCTTGGGAGGGAAGATTTCCCACATAGAGTTTCTTCACCGATACGCTCCTTCTGCCCGTTGTGGATTCTTCAACGGGGCACTAGGCTGAAGGGGCAGGCTCAGAGCTGCGGGCAGTCAGGAAAAAGGGGACTCCCTCCACCGGGGTGAGTCCGTCGCTCCAGCTATGTGGGCAAATCATCTCGCAAGCGGGCGTGGGGAGTCAAACGCAACTCCGCTTCTATTCCGGCGGCCAACTCTTGTAGATGGGCTAGCCGACTACGAAGGGAGCTGAGACCCGGAGGCTCTTGCTGAAACAGCCCTGCCTCTGGATGGGGCGAGTTCTCTATGGCGGCAATTTCCTCCTCGACCTTGCCGACCTTCCGCCGGATGTGTTGCAGCCGCAGGCGCAGGGCGCGGCGGCGCTCAGTGGGAGACAGCGACGGGGTTGACAAGGCACGGCTCGTGTGGAGAGGAGCCTACTCCGGGAAGTTCAGGCGGCGGAGGAGGGATTGTGAGGTGGGGTTGGGGTGCAAAGCCTAGGAGGAAAGCCCTATAACCGTTCAAGCAAGGCTTGGAAGCGTGGATGGTTGCGAAGCGTGTCCAGGTCTGGATCGTGCTCGATCCACTCTCTCTGCCCCATGCCTGACGTGATGGACTTTTCCAAGCAATCGATGCCCTTCTCGACTTCTCCCAGTAGCGAATACACACATGCAACGTTGTAGAGCACCGAGGAATCGTCTGGATCCACGGTCATCGCCCGCCTGGCCCACTCTACGCTTCGTCCCTTCTCGCCTAGTTGGCAGAGGGCGCCGGCGCCGAAGTAGAGCGCGCGGGCATCGTCTGGGTTCATTTCCAGGTGCTTCTCGATGATTTGCAATGCTTGCCGCTAGGCCGCATTGGCTTCCGTCGGGCGGTCGAGTCCGCTATTGCACATCCCGCGTAGATAGGGCGCTTGGTAATCCTCCGGGTTCACCTCCGACGCCCACTGGAACCGACACGCTGCCTCTTCCAGATTCCCTTCCGCAAAACGCGCCCGCGCGTAAAAATAATGCGCTTCGAATAGCTTGGGGTCGAGGCGAATGGCAGTCTCGAATTCCAGTACTGCCTGCTCGTACTGTTTCTTCAGCGAAACCGCCAGCCCGCGCGAAGCATGTGCCTCAGCCGAATCAGGCAGCAGCTCTACGGCCTTGCGGCTGGCGGCATCAGCCTCTTTGAGGTTGGCCTCGTTCGATTCGTAGTACATGTAGAGGAAGGAACAACAATCGGCCACGCCGGCGTAGGCTCGTGAGTAATTGGGGTCGACCACGATAGCGCGTGCGAACATCTGCCGCGCGAAATCGAACCCTTTGTGCCGGAACTGGTGAAAGTACTGCCGCCCACGAAGGTAGAAGTCGTAAGCGTGCACATCGGCGGTGGGCGCCTTCTTGATCGCTTTCTTCTCTTGGTCAGTCAGCACCAGTTGCATGGCACCGGCGATGCTCTGTGCAATCTCGTCTTGGATAGCAAAGATGTCCTCGAGTTGGCCGTCAAACCGTTTGGCCCAGATGGAGTGGCCCGTGCCTGTCTCCACGAGTTGAGCAGCAATGCGGACCCTGTTGCCCGCTCGCCGCAAGCTTCCCTCCAATACATGGGAAGAGCCCAGCTGCTGACCGACCTCGGGAGCAGAACCACGCTTGTCACGGTAGGCCAGCACCGCCGAGCGCGAGAACACCCGTAACCCCTCGATGTTTGACAACTCTGTAATGATGTCCTCTGTAATCCCGTCCCGAAAGTATTCGTCCTCTTCCGACCCGCTTAGGTTTTCAAAGTAGAGCACGGCGAGTGACTTTTCTGCCTGCGACGCCAGCCCTGGCGGTGCTGGCGCGGATGTCCGGCCAGAGTCGAGTTCCTGTTGCAGTCGCTTCAGGTCGGCTCGCAGGTCTGCGGCGCTCTGGAAACGCAAGTCACGCTCTTTTTCGAGTGCCTTGTTGATGATGCGCTCCAGCTCGGCGGGCACCTTGGGGTTTAGCCGCACCGGAGAGGTCGGCGCCCGGTTAAGGATGGCGTCAAAAATTACTCCCGAGGTGTTACCGGAGAACGCCTGCCGTCCCGTGGCCATCTCGTAGAGCAGGAGTCCGAAGGAAAACAGGTCAGAGCGGGCGTCCAGAGCTTCTCCCCGCACCTGTTCGGGAGACATGTAGGCCACCGTGCCCAGTGCCGTACCCGGGCTGGTCAGATGCTCCTCGGCGGTGCCAGCGGTCGGCAGTGCCGAGCTGCCCCCTGCCTCCGCCACCCGCCGGCGCGGGGTCAACTTGGCCAGGCCGAAGTCCAGAATCTTGGCGTGGCCGCGCCGGGTCACAAAGATATTCGCGGGCTTGATGTCCCGGTGGACGATCCCTTCCGCATGCGCCGCGTCCAGCGCATCAGCAATCTGAATCGCCATCTCCAAGATCTGCTCGGTTGCCAGCGGCCCATCCGTAATCCGCTGCTTCAGGGTCTGGCCCTCCAGCAACTCCATCACGATGAAGTGCTGGCCCTCGTGCTCACCGATGTCGTAGAGGGTGCAGATGTGATGGTGGTTCAGGGCCGAGGCGGCGCGCGCTTCGCGTTGAAAGCGCTCCACGGCCTGGCGGTCGCGGGACAGCTCTTTGGGGAGGAACTTCAGGGCGACGCGGCGGCCAAGCCTGGTGTCCTCGGCTTTGTAGACGACGCCCATGCCCCCGCTCCCGAGCTTCTCCTGAATGCGATAGTGGGAAACTGTCTGCCCAATCATAGAGAGAGAACCC
>JBHIAG010000054.1:0-14699 GCA_046758465.1 Terriglobia bacterium
GCCAGCGGCCCCCGCTACCCAGTAGCCGCACTGCCCGCCGAAGCCTGAGGTAGGGCAGGGGCTTGCTTGCCCTGAGTCCCGCCGGCCGGCCATGGCGGGCTTACGGGATCGAAGGGCGTTCGTTGCGGGGTCCCCTGCCGTTGGGTACGTTTTGGCGGGGCGGGCTTTCAAGCCCGCCGTACAGGTCCGAGGACAAAAGGGGCTTCAGCTTGCCTGCGGCAGGCAGGCCCCTGAGGGTGATTTCCTTCGCTTTCTTGAGAGCCATATTCCAACTTGAGAAAGGAGGGTGTCCCATGAACAAACTTTTTCTCGTTTTCGCAACTTTGCTCGCCGTCGCAGCGACTGCCTGCGCCCCGCGGGTGGATGTTGCGGCCGAGCGGGCTGCCATCCGCGCGGCCGACGGCGAGTACATGAAAGCAGTGCAAGCCAAGGACGCGGATAGCTTTGTTTCCTTTTACACCGAAGATGCAGCCATGCTGCCGCCCAACGGTGCCAGGAAGGACGGGAAGCAAGCCATCCGCAAGTTTGCGTCCGAGGTGCTGGAAGACCCGAACTTTGCGGTGAACTGGGTGGTCAACGCGGTGGAGGTGTCCGCCGGGGGCGACTGGGCTTACACGCTCAGTGCTATCGAAATCACCACGAGCGACCCCGAGGGCAACCCCGTAACCGAGAAGGGGAAGGATGTCCATCTCTGGAAGAAGCAGGCCGACGGCACCTGGAAAATCGCGGTGGACATCTGGAACTCCGACCAGCCAGCGGCCCCCGCTACCCAGTAGCCGCACTGCCCGCCGAAGCCTGAGGTAGGGGCGGGGCAGAAAAGAGAACCCGTGTCCCCTAGGCGGGAGCCCTTCGGCGGGCTCAGGACAAGCCTGGGGGCTCGGACTTTTCTGTTTTCTTTTTCTATTTTCTATTTTCCATTTTCGCTTTCTTGTGCTTCCTTTGCTCCCTTGACACCCTCTCTTCGCGCCACTACTATCAATCGCTTGCCTGCTGGCAGCGTGAGAGCAGATTCGAGTTTCGAGTTTCGCGTTTCGAGTTTCGAACTTGCCCTTCCAAGAAAAAAGCCAGTTGATGTCAGCGGCCGAAATCGACCGCACCCTCGTCCGCCTGGCTCATGAAATCGTCGAGAAAGCCGGCCCCGACCCCCTGGCCCTGGTCGGCATCCGCCGCCGCGGCGTCCCGCTCGCCCAGCGCCTCGCCGCCCGTATCGCCCACATTGAAAGCCGCCCGGTGGACATCGGCATCCTCGACATCACCCTCTACCGCGACGACCTCTCCCTCATCGCCGAGCAACCCGTCGTCCGCTCCACCGAACTCACCTTCCCGCTCGACGGCAAGACCGTCATCCTCGTGGACGACGTCCTCTACACCGGCCGCACCACCCGCGCCGCCCTCGACGCCCTGTTCGACTTCGGCCGGCCCAACAAAGTCCAGCTCTGCGTCCTCATCGACCGCGGCGGCCGCGAACTGCCCGTCGAGGCTACCTATGTCGGCCGCTTCGTCCAAACCCACGCCAACGAAACCGTCGAAGTCCGCCTCCGCGAAATTGACCAGGAAGACCGCGTCTTCCTGGTCGAAAAACTCCCCGACTAGCCCGCTGCTCAGGCAGTCTAGGGCAGGGCTTCTCGGAGCCCCGAAGCTTCGGGGCCCAGTGCAAACCTGCGAGCTTGCTGGGAGCCCCGCGTTCAACCCAGTGGCTCCAGCCACTGGGGAATGCCTCCCCCTGGCTGCGGGTGGAGACGAATCACATTTGTCCTGTCTCTATGTCCTCTGTGCCTCTGTGGTGAATTCTGGACGCCGAGCCCGGTGGCACCGGCCACCGGGGGATTAGAGCCCCTGGGATTCGATAAGGCTAGAGCTTGAGCGACTTCAGGTAGGCGCGAAAAGCCGCCCCCAGCTCAGGGTGCTTCTCGGAGCGAGGCGTAGCCGAGCGAAGATCCCGCGTTTTCTGCGGGAAGCCCCAGCTCCACCGTGGCGCGCTACTCCGCGACGCCTTTCTCCAGGATCGCCATGTGCTCGGCGCGGCTCACCATGCCAACCACTTCGTACCCCTGCTCGATGGCTTCCGTCATTTCTCTCTGCAAGGTGGAGGTCAGCGTGGTTGCCAGCAGCAGGTACTGATAGCGGTTCTCAGCACCGGGCGCTTTCTCCAACACACACACGACTTCCTCGGAGCCAAACATCCGCTTTTTAGAGATCATGGTGCTCGGGAGCAAGCGAAAGCCTTTGGCCGCAGCTTCATCGAGTTCTTTTTGCATGGTGGAGGTCCTGGTGGTGGCGAGCAGCAAGTACTCATAGGTGTCAGGCGGCTCAGTGACTCTCTCCAGGATGAGAGCCATTTCCGTGCCGCTGGTGGGCGAGCCCACCAGAATGCGGTAGCCGGCGGCCGCAGCTTCGTTCAGCTCTTTTTGCATGGTGGAGGTTTTCTTGGTGGCGAGTAAGAGGTAGCGCTGGCTGAGGTCAAGTTTGGGTTCTTTCCGCGCCAGCAGAGTCAGGGGCAGCAAAAGAATCAAAACACCTACTCCTAAGGCGAGGCTGCGTTTCATTTTTTTCTCCTTGCCGGTGAAATCTAAGATGCCAAACCTCACGGGGAAACCCCACAGTGGCTAAAATCTTACTGCGGGCGCGGCTCGAACTCAACTCGCCCGGGCGCGACTACAGCTTGAGCGACTTCAGGTAGGCGCGGAAGGCCGCCCCCAGCTCAGGGTGCTTCAGCCCTAGCTCCACCGTGGCCCGCAGCAGCCCGAGCTTGTGGCCGGCGTCGTAATAAGCACCCTCAAAGCGAAAGGCATAGACTGGCCGGGAGCGCGCATAGCGCAGCAGGCTGTCGGTAATCTGGATTTCGCCGCCCCGCCCCGGCTCGGTCTGCTCGATGGCAGCAAAGATGTCGGGCTCGAGCAGGTAGCGCCCCACCACCCCGTAGGGCGACGGCGCCTGGCCCAGCGGCGGCTTTTCGACCAGCGCGCTGACGCGGAACAACCGGTCTTTCCACTCCCGCCGCGCCGCAGGATGAACCGGCTCGACTCCGAGCATCCCGTAGCGGTTCACTTTCTCCGGCGCCACCGCGCGCGTGGCAATGATGCAGCCCGGAAACTCCCCATAGACCTCCAGCAACTGCCGCAGGCAGGGCGTCGAGTGATCAATGATGTCGTCAGGCAGCAGCACGGCAAAGGGTTCCGCGCCCACCAGCGCCCGCGCACAGCCAATGGCGTCGCCCAGCCCCCGCGGCGCGGGCTGTCGCACCGAGCGCACGCTGGCGAGCTGCGAGAGCCGCCGCACAAGCTCAAGTTCTTCGCTCTTGCCACGCTCGGCCAGCACACGCTCGAGTTCGGGGTCGCGACTGAAGTGATCTTCGAGCGTATCCTTGCCCTCGCTCGTCACCAGGATGACGACCTCGATGCCGCTCGCCACCGCCTCCTCCACCGCGTACTGGATGAGCGGCTTGTCCACAAGCGCTAGCATCTCTTTGGGCAGGGCTTTGGTGGCCGGAAGGAAACGCGTGCCCAGACCGGCGACGGGTAGCACCGCTTTACGGATTTTCTGGCTGGGCTTCAAACCGCTGTCTTAGGAGCGGGCGGAGGCCGCTGTGCGTTGGGCTCGGCTCCGCACCATCTCGGCCAGCCGCCCGGGTTCAATGTTGCCGCCGCTGAGCACGATGACAATCTTCTGGTTCTTTTCCTTACCGGCGAGATGACGCAGTAGCGCCGCCACCCCCACCGCCCCTGCGGGCTCGACCACCAGCTTGTCTTCTTCCAGCAGCCGCACCGTGGCGCCGACAATCTCCTCCTCGCTCACCAGCAGCACGTCGTCCACGTATTGCTGCGCCAGCGCAAAGGTAAGCCGCCCGGGGCGGTTGGCGACGAGCCCGTCGGCGACGCTGGGCTCGTTGGGCACTGCAGTCGGCTTGCCCTGCGTGAGCGACACCTTCATCGAAGGGAGGACTTGAGGCTGCACGCCGTAGATGCGCGCGGGCGCGCCGCTCTGCTTCAGCACTGCCGACGTGCCCGCCACCAAACCCCCGCCGCTCACCGGCACCAGCACCACATCGGCGTCGGGGGCTTGCTCGAGCAGCTCGAAGCCGAGCGTGCCGTTGCCGCGGATTGTGCCTTCGTCGTCGAACGAGTGCACCAGCACCTTGCCCTGCTCCCGGCTTAGCCGGTCCACCGTCGCCCTGCGCACCGCAAAATCGTTGGCGCAGAAAACTACCTCGGCCCCGAGCTTGCGGGCGGCCGCGATTTTGTTCGGCGCGCTGCGCTCCAGCATCACCACCGTCACCCGCACGCCCTGCTCGCGACACACATGGGCGATGGCCCGCGCGAAGTTGCCCGACGAGCCCGTGACCACGCCATGCTTCCGCGCCGCCTCCAACTGCCGCAGCAACCCGCCATAGGCCGCGCGAATTTTGAACGAGTGCGTGAGTTGCAGATTCTCCGCCTTGAGATAGACCCGGTTGCCGCTGCGCGCGCTCAGCGCGTCCGAATAGATGAGCGGCGTAATGCGCACTTTATCCCGCAGCAGCGCCCGCGTCTGCTCGAACTTCTCCAGCGTAAACATCGGCCCCAGCATAATCCCCTTGTTCTGGGTAGCCCACGGCCTCGGCGCCCCCCCGTCCCGACGCGGCGCGACCGGGCGGAGACCCGTCCGGGTGCCTTGCCGCTGGAATTGAGCGAAGCCAAACTACGCCCTGCCCCACCCCAGCTTATCCAGCGCCTTGCGATCGGGTCGGGCCCCGCTTGCCCCCAGCTGGCCGAATGGCTTTGGGGGTGGGACTCACCGTCGTGGGCTTTGCCCTACCCAGCGGCGGAGGGCCGCAGCCGTCAGCGGCCCCCGTTCGGTCAGGAGCCGAACCTCGCGGCGCAAGGGAATCCGCTCAAAGTAGCGGTTCTCTACCCGAACGCCGCGCGGCGCACCCCGCCAGAGCTCCGCCGCCGGCTTCTCTTCTCCCGAAGCTTCGGGACGGTAGAGTCGCGCCATCCCGCATGCCCGGTAACCAGGCATTCGGGACGGAAGAATCTTCGTAGTGTCCGCCAGCACGTAGAACGGTTTGCGGGCCGCACGCGCCGCGTCTTGCAACACGCGCGTGCCGATTTTGTTCACGTAGGCGCCTGCCCCGCCAGCGGCGGGGCCGGGCAGGATGGCGTCGGCACCCACCACCACCGCGTCGGCTTCCCGCACGCGAGCGGGTAGAGCCGCGTCCGCGACCAGCACCACCGGAATCCCGGCACGCGCCAGCTTCTCCGCCAGCCGCCGGCCTTCGAGCTGCGGCCGCCCCTCCGAACAGACCACGCGCGCGAGCTTCCCGCGGGCAGCCAGCAGCGCCGCCAGCACCGTGGAACTATAGGAATAAGTCAGTACGACCGCTCGCGGGCGCAGCCGTCGGGCAAACTGGCGGGCGATTTTCCGATTGCTGTGGCGCAGCGCGCGGCGGAAACCCCGAAGCTTCGGGGCGAGCGCTTTCTGGAGTTCCCGCGGGGAAACGCCCTGCTCGGCAGCACACGCGACGCGATTCGCCAGATTGATTACCGGTGCCATCGCAGGCTGCGCCCGCAGAGTCGCTTCGGCTAGTATGGCCAACTGTCGGGCTTCGGGCCGCTGGCTGCGGCGAATGAAGTCCAGCAGCGCGGCCGCCGCACGCTCGGCAATCTCCGCGGCGCCGGAGCGGTGGTCGCGCCCCAGCGCGTGGATTCGTTTGCGCGCGCTGTGAAACGCCTCCGCCATCGTAAGTCTGTGATAGTCGTACCTATTCTATGCTCGTTCAGGATGATTGGCGACACGGCAGCGAGCGTTGGTTCCGCTTGGGCGGGTCAGGGCTCGTAGGGCCGGGCTTCAGCCCAGCCTGCCCCGCGCTTTTTGCGGGGCACCCTGACGTTTTATCGGTGCCAAAGCAACGGGGAATTGGCAGCAGGCTCGCTTCGCTGCCCGCAGACTGGGTGGGTGGACTGCCACCGCAGCAGGCGAGGGAAAGCATTTTTACCTCAGGGGCTAAAGCCCGATTTATTTTTGACTAACTGTTCGGCGGGGTTATCCGCCGAAGGCGGATGCACCTCGGGCGCAAAACCCAGTCCCCCCAAAGCAAACACGTTCGCTACCGGCTGGCATCAGCGCTATTCTAGCACTGCCGAGCGACCGGATGCTAAGATGTCGAAGGGGAGACTTGGATGGTGCGAATTCTGGGGATTGAATCTTCCTGCGACGAGACTGCGGCGGCGATTGTCGCCGACGGCGCGCGCATCCTCGCCAACGTCATCAGCTCACAGATTGACCTCCACCGCAAGTACGGCGGCGTGGTGCCGGAGCTCGCCTCGCGCGCCCATCTGGAAAAAATTGTCCCCGTGGTGCGCGAAGCCTTCGCGCAGGCGGGCCTCAGCTACGCCGATGTGGATGCGATTGCGGTCACCCAGGGGCCGGGCCTGATCGGCTCGCTGCTGGTCGGCGTGACCTTCGCCAAGACCATGGCCTGGTCGCTCGCCAAGCCCCTGATCGGCGTCAACCATCTCGAAGGCCACATCCACGCTGTCCTGCTCGAGCAGCGACACCGCAATGGCCAGCTTCCCCTGGAGTTTCCCGTCGTCACGCTCGTTGTCTCCGGCGGCCACACCGTCCTCTACCGCGTTGAGCAAGAGCCGATTGCAGCACACCCGGGTCCCGCAACTTCGGGATTCCGCCTGCGCTATGAGCGCATCGGCGAAACCGTGGACGACGCTGCGGGCGAGGCCTTCGACAAAGTCGCCAAGCACCTTGCCCTCGGCTATCCCGGCGGCCCGGTGATTGACCGGCTGGCGCGCGCTGTCCCGAACCTTCGGGACGACGCCGTCGTCTTCACCAAGCCCCACATCAAGCACGGCACGCCCTACGATTTCAGCTTCAGTGGCATCAAGACCGCGGTGGTGCGCTACGTCGAGCGCCACGGCCACGCCCCCGAAATCGAGGCGCGAAAGACGAAACTCCGCGAGAACCCAAAAGCGAACCTGGCGGAGTTGTGCAGCCAACAGACGCTCGACCTCGTCGCCAGCTTCCAGAAAACAGTGGTTGAAGATTTGACCGAGCGCACCCTCGCTGCCGCCGATGACTTCAACGCCCGCGCCGTGTTCGTCTCCGGTGGCGTCGCGGCCAACAGCCTGCTGCGAAAAATTTTTCGCGAAGAGTCTGCCATGCGTGGCGTGCCGGTCTTCTTCCCCTCGGTTGCCCTCTCCACCGATAACGCCGCCATGATCGCCGCTGCCGCCTACCCCAAGTTCCTCGCCGGCGACTTCGCAGGCCTCGAACTCAACGCCGACGCCTCCCTGCCGCTCGGCCGCTAATTGCCGGCCCTGAACTTTTTTTTGGCGGGTACGGGCTTTAGCCCGTACGGAACTTACTCAAGCGCGCATTGGGTGGGTAGCAGCCCTGGCTGGGGGTGGGACCCCTGCGCCCGGCATTCGGCCTCGCCCGCTACCCGGGCCCTTCGCTCGCTGCCGCTTTTCGAGTTAGAATCGCTCGCCCACGGCGAGCTTCACTGTCGGCTTGCCGCTAGAGCTATCCGGCTTGGAAGAGGTGCTTTGCACCCGCCCCTTGCCATGCCTCGACAAAAAATAGGCAGAGTCGCCATTGACACCGGTGGCACCTTCACCGACTGCATCTATCTCCGCGACCGCCGCCTGGAGATTCTGAAAGTCTTTTCCACCCCGCGCAATCCCGCCCAGGCCATTGGCCGCGCGGTGAACGAAATTCTCGTCCCGAAGCCTGCTCGCCTGCCCCTCCGGCAGGCGGGCGCAGGCGAGCTTCGGGATACTGCCGTTGCCCTGACCCACGGCACCACCGTCGGCACCAACGCCCTGCTGGAGCGGAAAGGTGCCCGCATCGCCCTGGTGACCACCGCCGGTTTTGAAGACCTGCTCGTCATCGGCCGCCAGGCCCGCCCACGCCTCTACGACTTCTTCTTCACCGTCCCGCCGCCGCTGGTTCCCGCGGCGCGCCGCCTGGGCGTCCGGGAACGGATCGGCGCCGACGGCAGCGTCGTCACGCCGCTCACCCCGGCCGAACTCCGCCGCCTGCTCGCGCGCATCCGCCGCGCGCGCCCCGAAGCCGTGGCCCTCTGCCTGCTGTTTTCATTTGCGCAGCC
This sequence comes from Terriglobia bacterium, assembly GCA_046758465.1. Classification (GTDB taxonomy): domain Bacteria; phylum Acidobacteriota; class Terriglobia; order Acidiferrales; family 2-02-FULL-67-57; genus JBHIAG01. The sequence goes on from JBHIAG010000054.1 coordinate 8,102, forward strand.
AGCCCACGAGCGCCGCATCGCCCGCGCCCTGCGCGCCGCGGGCTTTCCGGTTAGTGTCTCGCACGAGATTCATCCCGAGTTCCGCGAGTACGAGCGCACCGCCACCGTCGCCGCCAACGCCTACCTGGTGCCCGTCCTGGGCCGCTACCTCGCAGAAATCGAGCGGCGGCTGCCGAAGCCGGCACCGCAAACCGCATCGAGCCCCCAGGCCCCTGCCTGGGGGAAAAACCAAGGCGTACAAGTGCGCGTCATGCAGTCCAGCGGCGGCACCATTTCCGCCCGCGTGGCCGCCCAGCAGCCCGTCCGCACCATCCTCTCCGGCCCCACCGGCGGCGTGGTCGGCGCACGCTACGTCGGCGAACTTGCCGGCCTCGACCGCCTCATCAGTTTCGACATGGGCGGCACTTCGACCGATGTGGCGCTGATCCCGAACGTTCGGGACGGCAGCCTCGCCACCACCAACGAAGGCAGCGTCGCCGGCGTCCCCATTGCCGTGCCCATGCTCGACATCCACAGCGTCGGCGCCGGCGGGGGCTCGATTGCCTGGTTCGACCGTGGCGGCGCCCTGCGCGTCGGCCCGCAGTCGGCCGGTGCCGACCCCGGCCCTATCTGCTATGGTCGCGGCACCGCGCCCACCGTCACCGACGCCCACCTCATCCTCGGCCGCCTCGACCCGGAGCAGTTTCTCGGCGGCGCCTGGCGGCTCGACCCGGCGCGTGCGCGCCGCTTCATGGAGCGCGCTGCCCGGAGAAGCTTTCCGAACATTGCCGACTTTGCCGCCGGCATCCTGGCCGTCGCCAACGCCACCATGGAGAAGGCCATCCGCGTCATTTCGGTCGAGCGCGGCCATGACCCGCGCCAATTTACCTTGGTCGCCTTTGGCGGCGCCGGCGGCCTGCACGCCTGTGAGCTGGCCACTGCGCTCGGCATCCGGCGCGTCTTGGTGCCAAAGTTCTCCGGCGCGCTTTCCGCGCTCGGCATTCTGCGCTCGGATGTGGTCAAGGACTACGTCCACACGGTGATGTTGCCCGTGACGGAGAGCAGGCGCAGCGGCGTTTTGCTCCAGCGGCGGTTTCGCGAACTCGCCCGTCAGGCCCGCGCGGCCTTGCAGCAGGAAGGCTTCACCCCGCGCCAGCAGCGCCTCGAACACTCCCTCGACCTTCGCTACCGCGGCCAAGCCTACGAGCTGACCGTGCCGTTCACGCGCGACTTCGACCGCGCCTTCCATCGCGCCCATCACTACCGCTACGGCTACGCCGACCCTGAGCGCCCGGTCGAGGTCGTCAACGTGCGCCTGCGCGCCGTGGGGCTGACCGCCAAGCCCGCCCTCCCGCGACAGCCCCCGGCAGGATCCTCCCCCCGCGCCGCCCACTACCGCCGCGCCCCGGTCGTGTTCAATGGAACTTATCGCCTCACCGACTTCTACCTGCGTGAGCGTCTCCGGGCTGGCAACCGCCTCCGCGGGTCGGCCGTCATTGCCGAATACAGCGCCACCACCGTCGTCCCGCCCGGCTGGCGCGCGCAGATGGACGCTTATGAGAACCTGCTGCTCGAACCGACTGGGTAGGGCAGGGACTTGTCCCCTGCCGCGGCAAGGCACAAGGCCTTGCCCTACCCCTGCGTTCTTGGGTTCCCCTTCAGCAGTCGCCGGACACGATGCACGCTGCACGAGGTCGCGATGAAGTTCGACCCTGTCAAACTCGAAATTTTCAAGAACCTCTTCCACGCCGTCGCGGAAGAGATGGGGGCGGCGCTGCGCCGCACCGCCTTCTCGCCTAACATCAAGGAGCGCCGCGACTACTCCTGCGCCGTCTTTGACCCCGCCGGCAGGGTCATCGCCATGGGCGACCACATGCCCGTCCACCTCGGCTCGATACCAATGTCGGTCGAAGCCGCCCTGGCCCGGCTCGACCTCCGCCCGGGCGACATCGCCATGCTCAATGACCCCTTCGCCGGCGGCACCCACCTGCCCGACATCACCCTGGTGATGCCGGTCTACATTGCCCGCCGCGCCCGGCCGCTGTTTTACGTCGCCAGCCGCGCCCATCACGCCGATGTCGGCGGCGCCCAGCCCGGCTCCATGGGCCTGGCACGCGACATCTACCAGGAGGGTGTCCGCATCCCGCCCGTCAAGCTCACCGAGCGCGGCCGCCTGCGCCGCGACGTCTTTGAGCTGGTTCTGGCCAACGTCCGCACCCCGCGCGAACGCGAAGGCGACCTCACCGCCCAGGTGGCCGCCTGCCGCATCGGGGCGCGGCGGCTGGCTGAACTCGTTGGCCGCTACGGCGCCCGCGAGGTTGAAGACTACATGGGCCACCTGCTCGACTACTCCGCGCGCATGATGCAAGCCACCCTGCGCGCCATCCCCCCGGGCAGCTACGCCGCCGAGGATTTCCTCGACGATGACGGCATCAGCGATGAGCCGATCCGGATTCGCGTGCAGGTACGCGTGCGCGGCGGGCGCGCGCGCGTGGACTTCGCGGGCTCAGCGCCGCAGTGCGCCGGCAACGTCAATGCCGTGCGCGCCATCAGCGTCTCGGCGGTCTTCTACGTCTTTCGCTGCTTGGTGCCGGAGGAAGTTCCGGCCACCGCCGGCCTGCTGCGGCCGATTGAAATCCTTACGCCGCCGCGCAGCGTCGTTGCTGCCGACCCGCCGGCTGCGGTCGCTGCCGGCAACGTCGAGACTTCGCAGCGCATCGTGGACGTGCTGCTGAAAGCCCTGGCGCAGGCCATCCCCCACCGCATCCCCGCCGCCAGCCAGGGCACGATGAACAACTTCACCGTCGGCGGGCTGGGGCCCAACGGCGAGCCCTTCGCTTACTATGAGACTGTGGGCGGTGGCGTCGGTGCCCGCCCCGGTGCCGACGGCGTCGACGCCATCCACAACCATATGACCAACTCGCTCAACACGCCCATCGAGGCGCTGGAACTCTTCTACCCGCTGCGCCTGCGCCGCTACGCCGTGCGGCCTGGCTCCGGCGGACGCGGGCGCTGGCGCGGCGGCGACGGCATCATCCGCGAGGTCGAGTTGCTGACCCCGGCGCAGTTTGCGCTGCTGTGCGAGCGCCGCAAGATTCCGCCCTACGGCTTGGCCGGGGGCGGCCCCGGCACGCTGGGCGTGACCCGTCTCATCGTCGGCGACCGGGTCGAACGCCTGCCGTCGAAATGCACTCGCGTTGCCCCCCGCGGCGCCGTCATCTCAATTGCCACGCCCGCCGGCGGCGCCTGGGGCCGACTTCGAAAGCCGAAACGTGTGCGCCCGAGGCGCCCATACGGGCGTCCGTCTGGACGCATCCCCTCCCGAGGCGGGCCAGCCTGGGGCTGGCGCCTGGGGCGGAAAAAACGAAAATCGCAAAAGAGAAAAGGAGCGCGGCGATGAGAAAAGCAATTCGACTGTTTGTCTTTATGGTCATGGCAGTGCCCGTCTCAGCTCAACAGGTAGCCGACACGTCGTATCGCTTTGACAATCCGAACCCGGCTTATGAGAGCGGTGCCGGACCCCAGGTGTGCATTGACGAAGCCCATTTCAATTTCCACACCGCGGAGGGACGCTACAAGGCGTTTGCGGAGCTGCTGCGGGGCGACGGCTACAAGGTAAAAGGTTTTGCTTCTGCCTTCAGCCAAAAGACGCTCAGCGAATGCCAGATCCTCGTGATTGCCAACGCCCTCTCGAAGGCAAATTCTCACGGGATGGAAAGGGAGTGGGCCTTGACGGACTGGTCGTTTCCTCATCCGTCCGCCTTCACGAGGGAAGAAATCAACGCACTGGTTACCTGGATTCGGGAGGGTGGTTCCTTGTTCTTCATCGTGGACCATGCGCCTTGGCCGGGCGCGGCCACCGACCTGGCGACCCTGCTGGGCGTTCATATGTTGGACGGCTCTACCCGCAGCAGCGCGGACGCACCTGGCGACGTCGTTTTCGGAGCGGTTCACGAGGAACTCTGGCAGCAAGCCGCCCGGGCGTATGGAATCCCGTACGAGCAGCTTCGTCCCATCCTCGCCAATGCCGGCACGCTGGAAAGCCATCCTATCGTCAAAGGCAGAACGCCGCAGGAACAGATTGATTCAGTTGTGACTTTTACGGGTCACGCCTTCTACCCGTCTGCCAATGTGGAGCCGATCCTCGTATTTGGTCCAAAGGCCGTTTGCCAGGTTCCACTGAAGTTGAATTTCGAAGATGCAAGCTGGGAAGATGGGCCTCAATTCTCGGTGGGCGGTTGGCTACAAGGCGCCGCGTTGCGGTTGGGTGAAGGGCGTGTGGTCATCTTGGGAGAAGCCGCCATGTGTACGGCGCAGGTCGAGGGGCCAAACCGCACACCGATGGGGATGAACACACCAGTTGCTTTGCAGAACGCCCAGTTTTGCCTGAACGTGGTTCGCTGGCTTTCCGGCCTTCTCGGTGAGTAATATGCGCGGCTGTTCACACGAAGATTTTGAGAGAGGAGCGCAGCGAGCTGCGCATGGCGGCCTCGATTCTCTAAGTGGCTTTCAGGAGGGCTGGGTGGGTTCGGGCAGTTGCAGTTTGCACTTGGCGAGGACTTTCTGCAGGGTGCGTTGGATGGTAACGTCGGTGACGTTGCGTACCACCGCCAGCTCGTTCACCAGCAGGCGGTAGGCTTGTTCCAGCATCTTCTTTTCGCGGAAGGAGAGCACCTTCTTCCGGCTCAGCGCCAGCAGGCTCTTCAGCACCTCGGCCACCTCGTAGACCGAGCCGGTGCGCATCTTTTCTGAGTTCTGTTTGAAGCGGGACTTCCAGTTTTGGTGGGAAGCGAACCTGCCGTTCTGCAACGCGCTCAGGACCTTCGCGACCTCGCTCGCCTTGATGGTGCGCCGCAGGCCCACCGCCGCCGCGTTGGAGACCGGGACCGTGACTTTGAGCCGGTTGGCCAGAATATACACCGAGTAGAACTTTTCGGGCCTGCCGTTCAGGCTCCCGAAGGTGATCTGCTCGATGACGCCTACCCCTTGGTTGGGGTAGACGACTTTCTCCCCTACTTTAAACATCAACGGCATCTGCTAAGTGACAGGCAAGACCCTCATTTTAGGTCACTTCACCGGTGCGGTCAAGGCGAAGAATGCGCGAAGACCCGCGCGTGCAGGCCCCGGTTCTTCCGCAGGCGATTGCCTGCCCGCCGCTGGCAGGGCTATAATCACCGCCCCGCATCCCGGAGCCGACAAGGCGGAGAGCCACTGTGACCGATGTGGCCAGCAAAATCCGCAAGAAGCTCGAAGCCGAAATTGCCGTGCTTGAACACGAGTTGAACCACGAGCTACCCAAGGAGTTGATGAAGGCGCGGGCGCACGGTGACCTGAGCGAAAACGCCGAGTACAAGTTTGCCAAGGAGCGCCAGGACTACGTGGCGGCCCGTCTGGCCCAGCTCAACAAGCGCCTGGCCGACTTCTCGCTCCTGAACCTGAGCAAGATTCCCAAAGACGCCGTGGGCTATGGCTCGCGGGTGGTGCTCTTCGACCAGCAGAAGCAGGCCGAGGTCACCTATCAACTCGTGACACCGGAAGAGGCCGACGCCGCCCAGGGCCTGATCTCCACCAGCTCGCCCATCGGCCGCGCCCTGCTGGGCAAGCGGGTGGGCGATGAGGTGAGAGTGCAGACGCCGGCGGGGCGGCGCGAGTTTGAGATTGTCGGACTCACCACCCTCCACGAGGCGTAGGCCTCGCACTGGCGGCAGCGTCTCAGGCCCCACTCTTTGACGCGGGTTGCGCAGTCATCCCAAGGTAGCTACAATAGGTGAGGAGGTAGCTACATGAAAAGAGTTGGGAGCCGCGAATTCAAGAACCGCCAGGGCTACTACCTGAAGCGGGTGCGCAAGGGCGAGACCATCGTCGTCACCGACCGGGGCAAGCCCATCGCCCGTGTGACCCCTGTGAACGATTGGGAGAGTTTGACCCTGGAGGAAAAGCTGACGGAACTGGAACGTCAGGGACACATCCGTCGGGGACGCGGTGGTCCGTGGCCCCGGTTCAAGCCGCTCCCGCTGCGAGGCAAGCCGCTCTCGGAGATGATTATTGAGGACCGCGGCTAGTGCTGTATCTGGACGCCTCCGCCCTCGCGAAACGCTACATCCGTGAAGCTGGCCACACATCTCTGGAGCAGCGCCTGCAAGAGGATGAGCTTGTTTACAGTTCTGCCATTTGCTATGCGGAGGTGCACGCCGCCCTAGCCCGGAAGCTGCGAGAAGGCGGGTGGAATCGAACTGAGTTTCTTCAAGCACGAAACCGGTTCGAAGTTGACTGGTTACTCGTGCGGGAAATCGCTGTGGACGGGGAAACCCTAGCCCCAGTAAGCCAATTGGTAGAGCACGTGCCCCTTCGCGGGATGGATGCTATCCACCTGGCTGCAGCCGTATGGTTGCAGAGAAAGACCGGCCACCGGGCGGAATTCATTACCACCGATGCCCGGCTGGCGGCGGCGGCACGGCAGTTCGGTTTTTTGGTGTGGAACCCGGCAACCGAGAACAGCGGTTGAGGTTTTCGGAGGGGTAAACAGCCCATGAAGCCGTCAGGAAAATTGGCGTGGCGGTGCACGGTGGGGCGTGGGCGATTCCCGACGAGTTGCTGGAGGCCAACCGCGCCGGCCTGG
>JBHIAG010000055.1:0-14264 GCA_046758465.1 Terriglobia bacterium
GCTGAGTGTGCGGAGGCTATGGTAGCGGTTTCGTTGCGCGGGCGCAAGGCAGTGTCCTGTTGGCTCGCATTTGCCGGGGCTTTCTCGTATGATGAACGTCTCGCACCATGGACGCGGTTCGTGTGCGCTTTGCGCCTTCCCCCACGGGCTACTTGCACGTCGGAGGAGCGCGCACGGCGCTCTTCAACTGGCTCTATGCCCGCCAGCAGGGCGGTGTCTTCATCCTCCGCATCGAGGATACCGACGTAGACCGCTCGCGGCCGGAATTGCTCGACGCCGTGCTGGAGGGTCTGCGCTGGCTCGAACTCGATTGGGACGAAGGCCCCTGCCGCCAGTCGGAGCGCTTGGCGAGCTACCGCGAGCTGGCCGAGCGTCTGCTTGCCTCCGGACACGCCTACCGCTGTTATTGCACGCCCGCGGAACTGGAGGCGCGGCGGGCGGCGGCCGAACAGGCCGGACGGGCGTGGAAGTACGATGGTCGCTGCCGTCCCCCCGAACCGTTCGGGGCTTCAGGATCGGCGGCCGCGCAGGGGGCGCTGCGCGCTCGCCCGGCGGCGGTGCGCTTTCGCATCCCCGCAGAAGGCGCGACTGCGTTCGATGACGTGGTCTATGGCCGGGTGGAGTTTGCCCACAGCGAAATCGAAGACTTCGTATTGTTGCGCAGCGACGCGCTGCCCACCTACCACTTAGGCGTGGTCGCCGACGACCTGGAGATGCGCATCACCCACGTGATTCGCGGCGCCGACCATCTCGCCAACACGCCCAAGCAAATCCTCCTCTACCAAGCCCTCGGCGCTTCGCAGCCGCTGTTTGCCCATGTGCCGCTCATTCTCGGCCCCGACCGCACCCGCCTCTCCAAACGCCACGGCGCTACTTCGGTCACCAGCTACCGCGACGCCGGCTTCCTGCCGGAAGCCTTTCGCAACTTCCTGGCCTTGCTCGGCTGGTCACCCGGTGATGACACCGAGCTGATGCGGACCGAGGAACTCATCCACCGTTTTCGTCTCGAGCAGGTCAGCCGCACCAACGCCGTCTTCGACCGCAACAAACTCGAGTGGTTCAATGCCGAGTACCTACGCAACGAACCGCTGGAGCAAATTGTGCCGCAGGTGGCAGTGAGCTTGCGGCGCCAGGGTTTGTGGCGGGAGGAGTGGGCCGGGGCTGAACGCGACTGGTTCGCCCGCGCCGTGGAGCTGTTGCGGCCGCGCGCGCGACTCCTCACCGACTTCACTACCTGGGCGCGCGCCTTCTTCAGCGACCAGTTCGACTACGACCCGGCAGCGGTGAAGAAATTTCTCCAGGATGAACGCCTGCCCGAATTGCTGAGCCAACTGGCGGTGGCGCTGGCGGCAGTGAGCGAGTGGACGCACGACGGTGCCGAAGCCGCGCTGCGCGGCTTGGCCGAGAAGGCAGGCGTGAAAGCCGCCCTACTCATCAACGCCACACGCGTCGCCCTCACCGGCCAGGGTGTCGCCCCGCCACTGTTCGACACGATGGTAGTGCTCGGCCAGCAACGGGTCGTCCACCGCCTGCGCCGCCTGGTGGGGCACTGGCCCAGCGCAAAACAGACCTAGCGCCGGCCGGCCACAGAGACCCCGAGACACAGAGAGGGCTGTTTTCAGTTTTCGTCCATGCGCCTGCCCCGAGTTTCGCTTTTCGAGTGTAGGGTAGGGCAAGGCCCCGAAGCTTCGGGGTGCCTTGCCGGTTGAGGATTGCGTGCTTGGGAAGCGAGACGGCAGGGGACAAGCCCCTGCCCTACCCAAAAGAACTGGTAAGGTGGGATAGGCTATTTTCTTTTCTCTGGCGCACTGTAACGGTGATTGTGGGTCGCAATCTCATCCGATGATGCTATAGGCATACTGGCCTCGGGTCAGTTGGCCTTCTTGGAAGCGGCTCAAGCGAAACGGCCGGATGTCGAAACGCGGGCAGATCCCCTCCACCACCAGGTCCGACATCATGCGGCCCACCGCCGGGGACAACTTGAACCCGTGGCCGCTGAAGCCCACCGCGCAGTACAGCCCGCGAACCTCCCCCATCTGGCCGATGACGGGTGTCCAGTCCGGCGTCACGTCATAGATGCCCGCCCAGCCCCCCTGCACCAGCGCTTCGCTCATCACCGGAAAGCGCTTCATGATTTTCTCCGAGAATTCGACCGTGGTCTGATAGTCCGGTATTTCCGCATAGGCATCGGGGTCTGCTGGTTCTTTTCCCTCCTCCGGACTGAGCGAGCCCACCACACTGTTCGACTCCCCTTCCGGCTTCAAGTACGCCCCGGTCACGAAGTCATTGACCACCGGGATGGGATTTCTCCACCGGGGCGGCCGGCGCAGCAGCACCACCGGATGGCGGCTGGGCCGAATCGGAATCTCGACCCCGGCCAGGGCCGCAATCCGGCTCCCCCAGGGGCCGGCAACGTTGATGGCAATGTCTGTGGCAATTTCGCCCGCGCTGGTCAGAACCCCCTGAAGGTGCCCGCGCGCCACCTTCAGCCCCGTGACCCGCGTGCGCGGCAACCATTCCACCCCCAGCGCGCGCGCCGCTTCACAAAAGCTGTTGGCGGCCAAGGCGGGGTCGGCGTAGCCGGAATCCGGTTCGTAGGCGCCACAGGCCAGATCGTCGCAGTACATCAGCGGTTCCAGCCGGCGCAATTCGTCCGGGGATAAAACGCTGGTTTTGATTCCGACCCGCTGCTGCATCGCCACCGTCTTCTTCAGGGTGGCCGCGTTCGCCTCGGAGGCCACGCACAGATAGCCGGTTTGCACAAATGCGGCGCTGCCGCCGATTTCCTCGCCGAAGCGCTGAAACACCTGGAGAGAGTACAAGGCCATCTGGGCCAATACCTCAATGGTATAGTGTTGCCGCACGATGCCACTGGAGCGCCCGGTAGGCCCGGAAGCCACATACTGCTGTTCCACCAGCATGACCTTTTTGATTCCCTTTTTCGCCAGGTGGTAGGCAATGCTGCACCCATTGACCCCCGCACCGATGACGACCACGTCCGCGGTTTTGCCCATCCGCTTATCCCCTCCCCGCTCTTTGCCACAGAAACACCGAGGACACCGAGAGCACTAGTTGATTGGTTGACTAGAAGCTATTGCATAACCTCTGCATGGCGGGTCAGGGCTTCAGCCCTGACATCCAAGAGCTAGGAAAAACAGGGGCTTTAGCCCCTGCGGGCTCACGCGCACCCAATCAACCCTGCAACTAATCAGCTAATCCTCCGGGAAGTTCATGCCTGCCCGCCGCGGCGGGCCTGCCGCAGGCAGGCCCGTACGGGCATCTTAGGCCGCGCTCGCAGGCAAGTCAACGCGACGGCCGGTGGCTGCCTGCGGCAGGCTGTGGGCGCAGTGGGGATTCAGCGAGCCGTGCCCCTTCGGCCCCGAAGCTTCAGGGCTGAGGGCAAGCCCGCGACCCGTGTTCCCCGCGGCCGGGGTCCTTCGACAAGCTCAGGACAAGCCGCGGGGCTCGATGGGTTGGGCGGCGGGATGGTAGGATAGCAAATTGCTCAGCAACACCGGCGAACGCCGGGAACGGAAGCAGAGGAAGCAAACGGCAGAGGCCACCGGCGAGACGCCCTTCGACCCCGAAGCTGCGGGGCTCAGGGCAGGCCGGTGCCACCACTGGTAGGGTGGGAAGTGAAGAGACGGATTGAGTCACTGTTTTTACCCGGGCTGGGCGGGCGGCTGGAGGCACAACTGGAAGCTCCGCCTGAGCCGCGGCGCGACTGGGTCGGGCTGGTTTGCCATCCCCATCCGCGCTACGGCGGCACAATGCACAACAGGGTCGTCCACCATACGGCGCGGGCGCTCCGGGAGCAGGGGTTGGCGGTGTTACGGTTCAACTTCCGCGGCGTGGGGCTGAGCCTAGGGGTATACGATCAGGGCCGGGGCGAGGCCGACGACGTGCGCGCCGCGCTCGACTACTTGGCTGCGGACTTCCCCGAGGCAAAGATTTGCCTGGCGGGGTTTTCCTTCGGGGCTTGGGTGGGCCTGGGGGTCGGATGTCGCGACGCGCGGGTCGGTGCGCTCGTCGGCGTTGGCCTGCCCGCCGATACCGACGATTTTTCCTGCTTGCAGCACTGCAGCAGGCCCAAGCTGTTTATCCAGGGCACACGCGATCAGTTCGGCTCGCCCGCGGCTGTCTCCGCGGCGGTGGCGCGCGCCGCCGAACCCAAGCAACTTCTTTGGGTCGAGGGAGCCGACCATTTCTTCACCGGTCGGCTGGAGAAATTCCGCGCCGCCCTGGACTCTTGGCTGCGCGATACCCTGGCGACTCGTGACCCGTGAAAAGATATTGGGGGAAATCCGAAAAGCGAAATTCGAAAAGCGAAAATCGAGAAAGAGGCGGGGAAGGGTTGGGGTGTGGACCGCAGGGCGCCGCGCCGGTGGTTCACTGGACCGCGCTGCGGGGGCTGGGTTATCCGCGCGTTTTTCATCCTGAACCACCGGATGCGTGTGGTCGTCGAAGACAGTGCCGGGGGGATAAACGTAGCGGCTGACGGTGTAGCCTTCCTGTTCCAGCCGACGCCGCATCGCCGCTTCACTCAACTTGCCCCAGGCCGGGTCCCACGTTTCGAACTCTACCGGCATCCTCAGCTTTCCCTCCGAAACAGTTGCAGAAACTTTTCCCGCGGCAGGGGCGGCTGCGTGGCGAGTTGTAAGTTTTCTTCCACGTGTTCGACGCGGCTCATGCCCACCAGCGCCGTCGTGATGCCCGGCGTAGAACGGACGAATTGAATGGCGCGCTGGGCATCGCTGTCCAGTCCCGTGAACAGACGGCGAAATTCCTCGGGCAGGTTGGCGGTGATCTGCCCCTGGAGGATGGAGGCACTGGCAAAAATCGCAATGCCGAACTGCTGGGCCGCTTCCAGCAGACTCGCCGGGCGGGCGTCGAGCGATTGGTTGGCGCGCACAAAGGCTTCCGGCATGGCCAGATTGTAAGGGAGCTGGATGGCTTTGAAGTGGTGGTTCGCGCCGCCAACCTCTTCCGCCAGCCGCACCAGCTCGGCGAGCGAGAGAAACTCGCGCGCCTGCGGTGGTTGCCGGTAGCCGTTCCAGGTGGCGGTGCCGTAGACGCGAATCTTGCCGGCCGCCACAAAACCTTCCAAGGCCTCGAAGGCGGCCCGCACGCGCTCGAGGAAGCGCGCTCGCTCCAGCACCTGGAGCTGGGTCTCAGGGTTGTGGAGGTAGTAAATGTCGATGGTTTCCAGATTCAGGTTGCGCAGGCTGCGGGCGAGTTGGTCTTCGAGATAGCGGGGCGTCATGCAGTGCATCCCTCCCACAACCTCGTCCTCGCGGGTGATGACGCCGCGCGCAATGTACTGCTCGTGGAAGTAGCGGTTGGGATCGCCCGGAACGTCAGCGTCGGTGGTCAGGAAACCGCCTTTGGTGGCGATGACAACTTCATCGCGGGCCAACTCCCCGCGCTCGAACAGCCGGCTCAAGGTTGCCGCCAGCGTGCGCTCGCTGCGTTGGCAGCGGTAGTTGATGGCCGTGTCGACAACGTTCGCGCCCAGCGCCAGCGCCCGTGCTACGGCCGCTTGATAGCGCTGGTCGGTCGCCCGATCCGGCTCACCCAAATAGGTCCCGACTCCAATCGAGGAGAGCCAGCCCAGCGGTGTCCGCCGAAAATACCCCGCGCCCGCCTGCCCCGCAAACCGCGCGACGTAGCGCTGTGTCCCCTCCTCGGTCGCAAAACCCGCAACCGCCATCCGACCTCCTTGTCCTTAATCCTCTAGCGTTCCGGGAAAGTGACCATAAATTTTGCCGAGCTGAACAACCAGAGGATAGAGGTCTGTCCCCTCCACGTTGGCAATCGCAGCGACTGCAAAACGCTTCTCAGGCAGAATGACAAGCGCCGAAGACGTCCCCGGCTGGCCGCCGCTGATCCTGACCGGCTTCTCCCCGGCCATCTCGCGCGGCAGAATCCACCCCAAGCCCCAACCCGTTTCCTCTCCATCCCGTGTTTTCTGCCTGGTCCACATCTGCTTCCGTGTCTCCTCCTGGACCAGGACACCGGCCTGAACCGCGATGGCAAATCGGGCCAGATCGGCCGCCGTCGACACCAGCCCACCCCCGGGAACCTTCATACTGGTATCGTGCAACTGGGCATTGTACAGTTCGCCAATTTTCGCGCTGGCCTTGGCGGCATCCGGCAGTTGGGAATAGCTCCATCTGTCTAACCTGAGGTAGCCCCGCGCCCGGTTCGCGATAATCGCATAGGTGTCATCGGTGCGGGTGTGACTCATGCCGGCGGGCTGGAAGATGTTTTCGCGCATGTAGTCCTCGTAGCTCATCCCCGAAGCCCCCTCAATCGCGCAGCCGAGCACGCTGTAGCCGTAGGTTGTGTAGCTAAACTTCGTACCCGGTTCGTGCAGTAACCAATCATCCTTGAACAGTGCGAGCGAATCCACCACAGTAAAGTAGTGTCCTGTGCCTCGGGCTTCGGCGCTGTTCAGGTAGTGACGAAGTCCTCCCAGGTGGCCGAGCAATTGCCGGGCCGTCACCGGCCAGCGCTTTTGGGGAAAGGTAGGGCAGTAGGTTTGGATCGGCGCGTCCAAGTCGAGCTTCCCGCGCTCGGCCAGTTGCAGCACCGCAGTCGCCGTCATGGGTTTTGTGATCGACGCAATGCGAAAGACCGTCGTGGAAGTGACACGGACAGAGTTCTCCACGTCTGCCATGCCAAACCCGTTCGCATAGCGGAGCTCGCCCTCAACCACGATGGCCAGCGAAAGTCCGGGAATCTTCAGCCGGGCCATCTCCGCCGCGATGGCCGCCTCGATTGTTTCAATTGTCTCGGCCGGCAGCTCCGCCGTTGTCTGCGCCACCGAGGGAATCACGCACAGAAGCAAAGCGAAGACTGCCAGATAGGAAAAACGGGAACGCATCGTTGGATCTCCAGAACGCTATCTATTTCTCTCGGTGCAAGCCTGCAGTCGCCCTCGCCCTGCCTTGGGGAAAACGCAGTATAGCAGGATGCGCAGCGGCACAGCACTATTCGCGCGCTGAGACGTTTCGCGCGCGGCGCCGTCTAATAAAGGCGGCGAACTTTTACCTCCGCGCATGCGTATTTAGAAGCAGAAGAGGGGAGGAGTATGCAGGTTCGCGAATTGTGGCAGCAGACGCTCGAGACGCTCTGGGCCAACAAGCTCCGCACCGGGCTCACCATGTTCGGCATCGCCTGGGGCATCATCTCTATCACCCTGATGGTGGCCGCGGGTGAAGGCTTGCGGGTGGGCCAGCGCCGGGCTGCGGAAACCTTTGGCAAGGACATCATGATCGTCTTCGCCGGCCGCACCAGCCTGCAGGTCGGTGGCACGCGTGCGGGCCGCCGCATCCGCTGGCAGGCCACCGACCACCTGGCCGTCGCCCCGCAGGCGCCCGCCTGTGAGCATGTGTTACCGGAACTCGGGCAGGGCAGCATCCCCGTGCGCAGCCGTTACAACAGCGGGACGTTCATGGTCACCGGCTCCCTGCCGCCCTTCGCTGACATTCGCAGCCTCCCGGTGGGCGCGGGCCGCTTCTACAACTGGGAGGATCAGGCCCAAGCGCGCCGCGTCGCCTTCCTCGGCAGCGAAGCGAAGAAGCAACTGTTCGCCACTCGGGATGCCGTAGGCGCGACCCTCCAGGTCGGCGACTTCCCCTACACGGTCATCGGCGTGATGCAGGAAAAAGACCAGAACTCCAGCTATGACGGGATGGACATCACCAAAGTGTTCATCCCCTTCAGCGCCGAGTTGCGCGATTTCCCCGACAGACCCCCCGGCACTCCTCATACCATCGACCGCCTGCTGGTCAGCCCGAAATCGCTCGAACAACACGAAGCCTGCAAGCGACAAGTCCGCGCTGCCCTGGCCCGCATCCACAACTTCGACCCGCGGGACAAAGAGGCCGCCGGCGTCTGGGATACCATCGAGAATGCCAAGGCCTTCCGGCGCATGACCGACGGGATGAAATACTTCATGGGTGCGATCGGCGTGGTCACGCTGTTTTTGGGCGGCATCGGGGTGATGAACATCATGCTGGTGAGCGTACGCGAGCGCACGCGCGAAATCGGCGTGCGCAAATCCGTCGGCGCCACCTCGCGCGCCATCCTCGGACAGTTTTTCACCGAGACCCTGATCATCGTCTTTGCCAGCGGGCTGTTGGGTCTGGGGATCGCCTACGGCCTGTGTGCCTTGGTCAACGCGGCCTTGTTCCGCAACCCATCCACAACCTCTTATTTTGCCGGGCTGCTGCCCACGCTGGAATCGGGGCTGTTGGCCTTCGGTTTGCTCGGCACGGTCGCCATCCTCGCCGCGCTCTATCCCGCCCGCCGCGCCGCCGCCGTCAACCCCATCGAAGCCCTGCGCTACGAAGCGGGAGGCTAGAAGCGATGTTGCGCGAAATTCTTCTTCAAGCCTGGGACGCGCTGCGCCGCCACCCCCTGCGCAGCTTCCTCACCATGCTGGGCATTGTTTGGGGCATCGTCGCCGTCACCCTGTTGATCGCCTACGGCAGCAGCTTTCGGGGCGTGCTGCTCGACGGCTTCAATGCCTTCGGCAAAAGCGCGGTCATCTGCTGGCCCGGGCAAACCAGCGAACAGGCCGGGGGTGAGCGCGCGGGTAAGCGCGTTCGCTTCGAAAAGGCGGACTTTGAGCTGATTCAGGCGGAAGCCACGCTGGTCAAGCACGCCAGCCTGGAGACGGTGCGCCGGCGTCCCATCACCTACGGCTACCGCCTGCAAAACACCGCCATCCGCGGCGTCTATCCCATCTACGGCGAGATTCGCAACGAAGTCCCCAGCCGTGGCCGTTGGATCAGCCCCGAGGATTTCCGCGAGCGGCGCCGGGTGGTGGTGCTGGGCGAGCGCCTCTACAAGAAACTTTTCAGCAACCGGCCGGCCGTGGGCGAAACCGTGCGCATCGACAACGTCCGCTTCACCGTCATTGCGGTGCTGGACCGCAAATCGCAGTTCTCCAGCTACTTTAGCAGTGACGACGAGTCCGCCTTCATCCCCTACACCGCTGCTGGCGACCTCTGGAACACCCGCTACGCCAGTGTGTTGGTCTTCGCCCCCGTCGCCCCGCAGTTCGAGCCGAAAGCCAAAGAGCAGGTGCGGGCAATCGTGGCCAAGCGCCAGCGCTTCTCGCCCACCGACAAGCGCGCCATCTGGATGATGGGCCGGGAGCAATTCCGCCCCATCATTGAGGGCCTCGGCATCGGCTTGCAGGTGCTGCTGCTGTTTGTCGGCGCGCTCACCCTCGGCATCGGCGGCGTGGGGGTGATGAACATCATGCTGGTGTCGGTGAACGAGCGCACGCGCGAGATCGGCCTGCGCCGCGCCCTCGGCGCCCGCCGCCACCACATCCAGGCCCAATTCCTTGCCGAAGCGCTCCTGCTGACCCTGCTCGGTGGCATCATCGGCATCCTGCTCGCCCACCTGATCGCCGCCGCCGTCGGCACCCTGCCGCTGCTGGGGCATGCGTTCGAAGACACCTCCGGCAAACGCGACATCCACCTGGACATCTCCCTGGCCACCGTGGCGCTTTCCACGGGCATCCTGATGCTGGTGGGCGTGCTCAGCGGGCTGCTGCCCGCCCTGCGCGCCTCCCGCCTCCAGCCGGTTGAAGCCCTTCGCTACGAGTGAGCCTCACCTGACACCGGGGGCCGCACGCACCAGTGTTTCATCGCAGCTTTGGGTAGGGCAGGGGCTTATCCCCTGCCTGTCCGTCCGGCAGGCGGGCCGCAGCCAAGCATCCCGCCACAGGCGCGGGATCTCCGCCCCGAAGCTTCGGGGTTCCGACAAGGCCTTGCCCTACCCGAGCGCCGGCGTTCCTTGTCGCGTCCTAAGTTCGCGCCGAGCCCCCAGGCACCCGCTTGGGGGACAGTTTTCTAGGGCGCTCCGGTTTGCGTTGACTTCTCACCCCTAAGCCGCTACCCTAGGGGTCGCACGCACACCGTAGCCTTTGAGGGCACTCATACCGAAATCTAAGACCGCTCGGGGCATGCGGCCAGGGTGATTCTGGCCGCTGAGACTTCTGGCGGAGGAGGAGCTATGGAAGCCTGGTTGGAAAGACTAAGGGGACCGATCGAGGCGATGTGGACGCGCGTGGCGGAATTCTTGCCCAGCCTGCTGGGTGCAATCGGCATCCTGATAGTAGGCTGGCTTTTCGCGCTGGTGGTGCGCTACATTGTCCATCGGGCCCTGCGGGTGGTCCGCCTCGACACGCTGACCGAGAAGGCCGGCCTGAATGAGGCCCTACGGCAGGGCAACATTGAAGCCACGCCGGCGCTGCTGGTGGCCAAGTTGTCCTACTGGCTCGTGGTCATCACGGCGTTGGTTGGAGCGGTGGGCGTACTGGGACTGACCGTGGCCAGCGACGCCCTGAAGGGCCTGCTGGACTACCTGCCGAACGTCATCGCGGCCGTGTTTATCCTGGTGCTGGGGTTCTTCCTCGGCAGCCTGGTGCGCGGCCTGGTGCAGACGGCGGTGGGTGCCATCGGGGCGGTGGAGCCCCAAACCATCGGCAAAATCGCCCAGGCAGCGGTGGTGATTTTTGCGGTGGCGGCCGCGCTGGTGCAGTTGCGCATCGCGGGGACCCTGGTCACGACCGCCTTCACCATCTCTTTCGGCGCCCTGGCCTTTGGCCTGGCGTTGGCCTTCGGCTTGGGCTGCAAAGACTTGGTGAAGGGCTGGGTCGAGGGTCTGATCAAGAAGTAGCCGCAAGTTGGCCGGCGTGCCGGGGAGAAGTTCCTGGGCGGAGCGGGTTGCACAAAAAAGGTGCAACCGCAGCCAACTTCTGCTATCCTCTACGCATACAGGAAGCCCCACACGAGTTGCCTGGCCCGGACGGGCCAGGCGGCCAGAGGGTGCGGGAGGCGATAGCTGCGGGGCCCGGAAAACCCACCTCCCCAGAAGATTGGCCCCAACGCCCCTCGCACCCTCGCACCTTTTCTACTTGCTGGCCCTTCCCCGCCGAGCGTGAGGCCAAAGATGCGGGGAAGCGCCGCGGGTGAGAATGAGCGGCGGCAGGGTGTGAGCGGGTCGCGGGTGGTGGCGCTCTACGTCTCGCCGGCGCGCGCGCAAGCGATGGTGGCCCGGCAGCAGGTGCAGGCGCTGGCCAACCACGGTTTCGCCGACGACGCGCACGCGCGCCCCGGCAGCCGCCGCCAAGTGCTGTTGCTCGATGCCGAGACCTTGAAGGAATTTTCCCTCCGCCCGGGCAGCTTGAAGGAAAACATCACCACGCTCAGGTTGAAGCTCGCCAGGCTCGCGCCCGGAACGCGTCTGCGCCTGGGGGAAGCCCTGCTCGAGATTACCAAGCCGTGCGAGCCCTGCAGCCGCATGAATCAAATCCGCCCGGGGCTGCAGGCAAAATTGCATGGCCGGCGCGGCATGCTGGCACGGGTGCTTACCGGGGGCAGGATTCGGGTGGGCGACGCGATTGAAGTCTTCGACCCGGCGGCCAGCCCGCGGGACTGAGAGCGTGCCCGCTGCCGGCAGGGGCGGAACTAGCGACGCCGCTTGGCTCGGCGGCGCTTTGCCCGCCGGCGCGCCGTCCTCCGCTTGGCCTTCTTCCTGGGACGCTTGCGGGCCGCTTTCTTTCTTCTTGCCCGTTTCGCCACCTTCCGCTTTGCCTTTTTCCTTGGCCGCTTGCGGGCGGCTTTCTTTCTTCTCGCCACCTTTCGTTTGACCACTTTCTTGCGAGCAGGCCTCTTGCGGGCTTTCGCACGGACGCGGATCCTGGCGGCGCGCTTCTGGGCGGCAATTTCGGCTGGTGGCGGCTCGCCAAACTTTGCCAGCCACGCCTGACTCAGGCGGACAAAGTCGGCATAGCCCATGCGAATGGCTTCCTCGTGGGTGCCGGCATTGAAGACAATCTCGCGGTCGGCCGCGAGTGTCTCCTCCGCGTAGGTGGGCAGGTTATAGAGGCTGCCAAAGGGGGGCATGGCGCCGACGGCGCAGTCGGGAAAGAATTGCTGGAATTCGGTCTCGCTCGCGAGCGAACACTTCTTGGCGCCCGCCGCCGCCGCCAGTTGTTTGAAGTTGATGCGCAGCGGCGCCGGCATCACCGCCAGCGCCGGGTTGCCGTCGAGCTTGACGACGACGACCTTGACGAACTGCCGGCCAGGTACGTGCAAGCTGGCCGCGAGTTGCTGCGCGGTGAAGGCCGGGTCGTGGCGCAGAACCTCGTAGGAAACCCCTTGTTGGTCGAGGAACTCTTTCAGGCGCTCTGTGACGGCCATGGTCTCTCCTCCCCCCGGTGGGCGGGACTGCATGTCGCCAGGCAAAGTTTGCCGGCGGATCAGATGGGCCCAGCATAGCAAATCCCCAGACCGATGGCTAGCCGCTCGACTCGTCCACATGATTGGTGACACTGTTCACCAGCTTGCTGACGGCGGCCGCTTCGCTCGCTGCCTGCTACCCCAGGGGGGTGGGGGTTGTAGTAAGCCTCGCCCGGTAACTCTTTCATCCACAAGGCGTTGCGCGTAATAAACTAGTTTCCCGCCCTACTTTCCCCGCTAGCCTAGCCGATTGCCTCCCGCCCGTCCAATAACCGTGAACAGGATGAACACGGTGAACATTTTGAGAAACTTTCCCTAAATGGAACCCAACCGCTCCCGGTCGCAAGCTCCCTTCGGCTTTGACCAGCGCATTTTCTTCCTCATGAGTCAGTCAAACGAGGGGGGCGGCGGGTGGGGGGAGGCCACCCGCCGCCGTGTCCCGATGGGGTCGGGACGTGGGGAGTTACTTGCGGGCCGAGGAACTCCTCTTCCGCTGAGCAGCATTCGCCGGCCGGCTCCGGGCCGGGTGCCCCGCATGCCGTGGGGCGCGCCGAGGCGTCTCCACGTCGATCCGGAACCGGATCATCGGGTGCTGGCTGCGCATCCCCGCCGCCGCCTGGGCGGCCGAGGTGAAGTCATCGCAGCGGCGCGCCTGTTCCCAGGTACGCCCTCCGTCGTAGCTCTTGAGCACGAAAAAGTTCATCATGTGTTCTGTCTGTCGTCTCCTCCCTATCGGTAAGACGCCAGGGTTTTCCCTACGGCGCGAATCTCGTCGGCGGTGAACCCCAGCACAGCCACGGCCGTCAGCCCACAAACGGCTGCGCCCAGGATGTCTTCATCGTTCAGCCGCTCGATCAACTTCACCGCCATCACCACGGCCGCAGCGGTGCGGATGGCCTTCTCCACCTTGCTGATCCGCTCCCAGTCAATCATGGCTCCGACCCTCCTCCGCCTTTCCCCGGCCCGCTGCCGGCGGCCTCAGGAAGGGCTGTGTCCGAGGCGCGTCGTCCAGCCCTCCTCCACCAGCTTCTGGGCGTCGGCGACGGTGGCGAAGCGCAACGCCCAGAAGCGGTCCGGGTTGCAGACGGCACACGCGCTCAACAGCTCGTCCGGCTGTCTGCGCTTCTTGCTCTTGTCGTTGCGCCCCGAGGGGCGCCCGTCTGGGCCCACGAGTTGAAACAGGATGGCATGCTGGGTTTCAACGCGGCAGACGGGACAGTAGCGCGGGATCAGTTCAATCTTGAGTTCAACGCGTGCCATTCCAGTAACCAGTACCTAGTGACTAGTAACTAGTAGTGCGTGCTCGGCCAGCCCGTGCTTGCTGCACCGCTGCCCCCTGCCTCTAGCTGCAGCCCGAGGTGGCGCCGCAGTTGTGGCACCTGTAACAAGAGCCGTTGCGCGTCATGAGCGAGCCGCAATCGGGGCAGATAAGGGCGTCGGGCGGCGCTTCGACGGGCGCTGGCATTTTGCTCCCGCTCTGCGGGATCGGTTCGCTCACGGCCTGCTCGTCCGGCAGGCGGGCCCCGGAAATCTCCGCCACCGCTTTGACCGCAGGTGAGGGCTCGGGCGCCTCCACCGTACCCTCGCCGTTGGCCACTCCCAAATCCACCACCTTGTAGTGCGGGCTGATGAAGCGCGCCCCCAGCCAGCGGAAGATGTAGTCCATGATGGACTTGGCGATGGGGATTTCGGGGTTGTTGGTCCAGCCCGAGGGCTCGAAGCGCACGTGCTGGAACTTGTCCACGAAAATCTTCAGCGGCACCCCGTACTGCAAGGCGATGGAGATGGCGCAGGCGAAGCTGTCCATCACCCCCGACAGGGTTGAGCCTTCCTTGGCCATGGTGATGAAGATTTCCCCCGGCTGACCGTCCGGGTAGAGGCCTACGGTGATGTAGCCCTCGTGGCCCGCGACGGAGAACTTGTGGGTGACGGAGTCGCGGGTTTCCGGGAGCTTGCGCCGCTGGGGCCGGGGCGGCGCGGGGGGGGGGGGGCCCCCCC
>JBHIAG010000056.1:0-13878 GCA_046758465.1 Terriglobia bacterium
TCTCAAAACACGAACTGGCATACAAATTCTGGAGCCAAGTGCTGCAATACAGCACAGATCAAAGGTCCCTTGGGTTTGAAGCCCAGTGAGGAGATCAGCTGATGGCACAAAAATCTACAATCGAATGGACCGAGGCCACTTGGAATCCGGTCACCGGATGCACAAAAATCAGCCCTGGTTGTGCCCACTGCTACGCTGACCGTATGGCAAAAAGACTCCAAGCGATGGGCGTATTCCGGTATCGCAATGGGTTCGATGTAACCCTGCAGTCCGACGTCTTGTCCCTGCCTCTGAAGTGGCATAAACGGCGGCTGATCTTTGTCAACTCCATGAGCGATCTCTTTCATGAGTTTGTCCCGGCTCGATATATTGGACAAGTGTTCGAAGTGATGCGTGAAGCCTACTGGCACACTTTTCAAATTCTTACAAAGCGTAGCAAGCGACTTGTTGAACTCGCTCCAGATCTGCCTTGGCCCCCTAACGTTTGGATGGGGACAAGCGTGGAGTCACCCAAGTACACATGGCGCATATCGGACCTAGTGTCAGTGCCTGCAGCTGTTCGTTTTCTTTCGGTCGAACCCCTGTTGGCTCCTATTCGCAACCTTCCCCTTGCAGGAATCGATTGGGTGATAGTCGGAGGTGAGTCTGGGCCAAGGTGTCGCCCAGTAGCACCCGACTGGGTTCGTAGTATCCGCGATGAGTGCGTGGTGGCGAGGATACCTTTCTTCTTCAAGCAGTGGGGTGGAACTAGAAAATCTGCGGCTGGCCGCCTGCTTGATGGTCGCTTCTGGAACGAAATACCACGAGTTGTCAAACGTAGGTGGGCTGAACCGAATACAAGGGCGGAGCACACTGCGGCGCTTCCTCGGAGCCTCGAAGTCCTTGCCTGAGCCCATACGGGCGCGCGTGGTATACTCGGCGCGCCTGTCAACTCCCCATGCAAGCTGGCCCCACTACGCGGGGCTGATGTGAACACACTGTGTCTGATCTGAGGGGCCAAGTCGCGGTGATCACAGGTGCCGGTGGGAACCTGGGTCGGGCGCTGGCCGAGGGTCTGGCGGGCGCGGGAACGTGCGTGGCGCTGGTGGATGTGGGTGCGGGTTTTCGCGCCGCAGAGCGTCTGGTGCGCGGATTGGGCAGTGGGGCGCTGGCTCTCCGCACCGACATTACTTCAGAAGCACAAGTGCGGCGGAGCTTCCGGGCGGTGCTACGACGGTGGGGGCGGCTGGACATTCTGATCAACAATGCTGGGATTACGGGTCCCACGGCGCCCGTGGAGAAGGTGGCGCGGCAGGATTGGGAGCAGGTGCTGGGGGTGAACCTGACCGGTGCATTTCTCTGTGCGCGAGAAGCGGTGCGGGTGATGAAACGCCAGCGCCGCGGCCAGATCCTGCAAATTTCGTCGGTGGCCGGCAAGATTGCCTATCCGCTGCGCCTGCCCTATGCTTGCTCCAAGTGGGCGCTGATTGGATTCACCCAGACCTTGGCGCAGGAACTCGGGCCCGACCACATTCGCGTCAACGCGGTTTGCCCGGGCCCGGTGGCGGGGGAGGCCATGGAGCGAATCCTGCGGGCGCGCGCCCGGGCGCTGGGGACGAGTGCGCGAGCGGTGCGGCGGCGCTACCTGCGGGCGCTGGCGCTGGGGCGGATGGCGACGCCCGCCGATGTGGTGGCGGCGGTGTTGTTTTTGTGCTCGCCGGCAGCCCGCAACATCACCGGGCAGGCGCTGGACGTGAGTGCGGGCTGGGCGGCGCAGACCATATAGGACGCAGGGAGGCAAGGAGGCAGGGATGAACGGGGAAAGGTATCGTCGTGGGGCGGCACTGTTCCAGAAGATGGCAGGCCGGCAGGCGGGGGTGATCCGGCGGCGGTGGCGGCGGCTGGCGCCTGATTTTGAGCGCTATGTGCTAGGCTTCCTGGCGGGCGAGATTTGGACGCGGCCCCGGCTCGACCTGCGCACGCGGAGCTTGATCACCATCGCCGCGCTCGCCGCCACTGGTCGGCAGCAAGGGCTGGAGCTGAATTTTCTGATGGCGCGCAACAACGGCGTGCGCCGGGAAGAAATTATCGAGGTGCTGCTGCACCTGGCGCCTTACATCGGCTTCCCGGCGGCCTGGGACGCGCTGACCCAGGCGGCACGCGTCTTTGCCCGCTCGCGCCGGCGGAAGCCGCGACGCTAGAATTGGCGCTGGGCACCAGAACTGTTTTGAGGATTTGAGGGTGACGGGTAAATTTTTCTCCTATCGAGGCGGGACGCTCTGCTGCGAAGGAGTGGCGTTGCCGCGGGTGGCCGCGCGCGTCTCGACACCCGCCTATGTGTACAGTCGAGCCGCGATCGAAGCCGCGCTCGCGCGCTTCGCGAAGGCCTTTGCCGGGGTGCCACACACGTTGTGCTACTCGGTGAAGGCAAATTCGAACCTGGCGTTGCTGCGCTTGATCGGGAGACACGGGGCGGGCTTTGACATTGTTTCGGGCGGCGAACTCTTCCGCGTGCTGCGGGCGGGCTTGCGGGCGCGCCGGGTGGTGTTCTCGGGAGTGGGCAAGACGATGCCAGAGGTGGACTTTGCATTGCGCTCGAAGATTCTTTTCTTTCACGCCGAGTCGGCCGACGAAGTTGACCTGATCGCGCAGCGCGCTCGCCATCTGCGGCAGCGGGCGCGGGTGGCGCTGCGGGTTAACCCGGACGTAGACCCCGGTACGCTTCCGCACATCGCGACCGGCCAGCACGACCACAAGTTTGGTGTGCCCTGGGGTGAGGTAGGGGGGCTCGCCCGGCGCGTGCGCGCGGAGCCGTGGCTGGAGTTGGTGGGCATCGGCAGCCACATCGGGTCGCAAATTACGCGCTTAGCGCCGTTTCAGCGGGCCCTGGAGCGGCTGCGGCGGCTGGCGCACGGGCTGAGGCAAGAGGGGCTGGCGGTGCGCTACTTGGACATCGGCGGTGGAGTCGGCATTCGCTATCAGCGGGAGAAAATGTTTCCGCTGGCCAAGTATGCCGCCCTGATGAAGACCACGGCGCGGGATCTCAACTGTCATCTGATCCTGGAGCCGGGGCGCGCGGTGGTGGCGTCGGCGGGCGTGCTGCTGACGCGAGTACTCGTGCGGAAGCGGGGGCTGCGGAAAGAATTTCTGGTGGTGGACGCGGGGATGAGCGACCTGTTGCGGCCGGCGCTCTACGGCGCCCGGCACCGCATCCTGCCAGTCAACGGGTCCGGGGGCGCAGTGAGCGTAGTGGACATTGTGGGGCCGCTCTGCGAAACTGCTGACTCGTTCGCGCAGAATATGCGGCTGCCGCGGCTGGGGCCGGGGGCCTTGCTGGCGCTGTGCGACGTCGGGGCGTACGGGTTCGCGTTGGCATCGAACTACAACTCGCGGCCGCGGCCAGCGGAAGTGTTGGTTGCCGGCGAACGGTTCCGGACGATTCGGGCCCGGGAGAGCTGGGAAGACCTGGTGCGGCCCGAAGCTAGGAGACGAAGCTAGCGCGGTCATCCCGCTCTCCGGCGATAATGTCGTACCATAAGGCAAACAGGAGGTGCTCAATGGCAAAACTACTCTGCTGTCGGGAAGTTGGTGTGGACTGTGACTTTGAGGCCCGTGGGGAAACCGAGGAGGAGATTTTGAAAAAGGTTGCTGCGCACGCGCAGGCAGTGCACAATATGAAGGAAATTCCCGAAGACCTCCTCAAGAAAGTGCGCGCAACCATTCGCAACGAGTAGCCAGCGCGGAAAGCCCGAGCAGACCTGACAGACCGTGAGAGTCCTGCTGACCAACACCGGCCCCTGGGGAACGGGCAGCGCGGTCGTGGCCGAAGCGGTGCTGCAAGAACTGCGGCGCCGGGGCCATCGGGCGGCCCTGTTCTTTCCCGACGCGCAGTTCGAGACACCCGAGAAGAAACACTACTATTCCAAGCCCCACCTCTACCGGGTGTGGCGCTTCCCGGTGGAGGGGGACGGGCGCGTGCTTAAAACCTTCCCCTTGATGATCACCGACCCGCACCCGCGCAACTTTCCCAGGGCGTGCACGTTCCGTGACCTCTCGGACGAGTTGCTGGCCTTCTATTTCCAGCAGGCGCGGCGGGAACTGGAGCAGGTGATCGACTGGTTCCGCCCGGACATCGTGGAATGCCACCACATCTGGTCCCTAGGGCACCTGATGCGCGAACTCGGGCTGCCCTACGTGGTGGTGGCGCACCACAGCGACCAGTTGGGCTACCGCTACGATCTTCGCATGCACCCCTATGCCAACCGGGCGGCCGCCGGAGCGCGCTGGATCTTTGCCATCTCGGAGTTCGTGGAGAGGGAGGTGCTGACTCTCTACGCCGGTGTGCCGCGGGAGAAGGTGGTAATCCTCGAGAATGGTTACAACCAGCGCATCTTTCGTCCGAAACGAGTCAGCCGGGCGCGGGTGTTGCAGCAGCTGGGCGTGGACGACACCCCGGGACTGCCCACCATCACCTTTTCGGGCAAGATTTCCCACACGAAGGGGGTGGACACCCTGCTGCGGGCGAACCGGCTGGTGCAGCGGGAGCGGAAGGCGCTGCTGCTCTTGCTGGGCGCGGGGCGGCTGGAGGAGCAATTTAGCGCCGAGGAGCGGAGGGAGTTCCACCTCGAGAACGTGCGGCTGGTCGGCCACCAGCCGCAGACAGTGCTGGCCAACCTGCACAACCTGGCCACGGTGAGCGTACTGCCCTCGCGCTCGGAGGGCTTTGGGATTGCGGCGCTGGAGGCGATGGGCTGCGGGACGCCGGTGGTGGCAACGCGTTCAGGCGGGCCGGAAACCTTCGTGGTCGGGGGGACGGTGCCGGTGGGAGATGTCGCAGCGCTGGCGGCAGCCC
This sequence comes from Terriglobia bacterium, assembly GCA_046758465.1. Classification (GTDB taxonomy): domain Bacteria; phylum Acidobacteriota; class Terriglobia; order Acidiferrales; family 2-02-FULL-67-57; genus JBHIAG01. The sequence goes on from JBHIAG010000056.1 coordinate 4,832, forward strand.
TGCTGCGGATACTCAGCTTGAGCCCGCGCCCTGCCCGGGAGCTACGGCGGGCAGCCCTCAAGAAGGCACACCACTATTCCTGGCGCGAGATCGTTGCGCGACGGCTGCACTACTTCCAGCAAGCGCTGAAGTAATATCTGGGGGCGCTCGGCCGCTGGGGGCAAGTCCAGCCGAATGACCTCAGATGCTAAAGCCCAGAATTTTTCTGGCGAGGAAACGGCGGGGTTTCCCGCAGAGTACGCGGGATCTCCGCCCCGAAGCTTCGGGGCTCCGAGAAACCCCGCCCTGCCAAAACGTTCTCAGCGGCCCGCCGGGGGCGGAGGCAACGCATTGCAGGGATGCGGATGAGGGGAGCAGAGTTTGCAAAGTTTTTCTGTTGAAACTTTGGGCGGGCGAAGGAGGGGACATGCGTAGGTTCTCCGTGGGGCTTTTAGTTTTCTCCCTTGTATGTACGCTGCTGGTCGGGATAGCCAGCGCACAGTCGGGAAGCTTCGGGGCGACACCAAGCAGCGCGTCGGCTACTGCATCTCCCGCAAGCACTGCTTCTGCTGGGTCTTTGGCCGAGGCGTCGGCCGCGCAAACGAGTCTCGAAGGGCTGGACGAATTTATCGTCGCGGTGATGAAGGAGTGGAAGGTGCCCGGGCTGGCCATCGCCATCGTCAAAGACGGGGAGGTGATTCACGCCCAGGGCTACGGCTTGCGCGACGTAGAGAGGCAGCTTCCAGTCACGCCGCAGACCTTGTTCGCCATCGGGTCAATCACGAAGTCGTTCACCGTCACCGTGCTGGGGATGCTGGCGGACGACGGCAAGCTCGACTGGGACAAGCCGGTGCGCACCTACCTGCCTGACTTCCGGCTCTACGACGCGGTGGCCAGCGAGCACATGACGCCGCGCGACCTGGTCACCCACCGCTCCGGGCTGCCGCGCCACGACGGTCTCTGGTACGGCTCCAACTTTGCCCGCAAGGAGATGTACAAACGCCTCCGCTATCTCAAGCCGAGCAAGGAGTTCCGCAGCACCTGGCAGTACCAGAACCTAATGTTCATGACGGCGGGCTACCTGGCCGGCCAGCTTGCCGGGATGAAGTGGGAAGAGCTGGTGCGGCAGAAAATCTTCCAGCCGCTGGGCATGACCCGCTCTAACCTTTCCGTGAACGACTCACAGAAGGCCGACGACTTTGCTCTGCCCTACCGCAAGGTGAAGGAGGAGGTCAAGAAGGTTGCGTTCCGAAACATTGACGAGGTGGGCCCGGCGGGCTCGATCAACTCGAACGTGGCGGAGATGATCCGCTACGTCCAGTTCCACATCAACCAGGGCAAGCGCGGCGAGCAGCAGCTGCTTTCGAAGGGCAATGCGCGGCAGATGCAGACGCCGCAGATGGTCATCCCTGGAACCATCCGCTACGACGAGCTCGGGCACGCCAGCTACGGCATGGGACTGGTCATTTCCACCTACCGGGGTCAGAAGCTGGTTTCGCACGGGGGCGGGATTGACGGCTTCATCTCGCTGCTCTCCTTCATGCCGCGGAAGAAGATGGGGATGATCGTGCTGACCAACCTGTCGGGCAACAACCCGGTGCCCACCATCGTTACCCGCAACGTCTATGACCGGCTGCTGGGCTTAGAGGAAGTGGATTGGGTCGGCCGCATCAAGGAACAGCAGGAGAAAGCCAGAAAGGCGCGCGCGGAAGCCAAAAAGAAGCGCTACACGGCGCGCAAGGAGGGCACCTCAGCGTCGCACGCGCTGGCCGACTACGCGGGCCGCTACGCGCACCCCGGCTATGGCGTGGTCAACATCGCAGTGGAGGGTGCTGAGCTCCAAGCCACCTTCAACAGCAACCTGATCGCTCCCCTCAAGCACTTCCACTACGACATCTTCGAATTCCCCGAAGACCCCCTGAATCCGCTGGAAGGGCGGAAAGTCACCTTCTTCTACAACAAGAAGGGCGACATTGACCGCGTGGCTATTCCGCTCGAACCCAATGTCAGCGACATCATCTTCACCCGGATGGCTGACGAGGCAATGAAGCAGAGGAGCTTTCTCGAGGCCTTTGTCGGCGAGTACGAACTCGGGCCCCGGAGCGTGACGGTTGCGCTCACGGGTGCGGACACACTCACGCTCACCGTGCCGGGCCAGCCGACGTATGAACTGGCTCCCACCCGGGGTACGTCGTTCGACATCAAGGGCCTGACAGGGTTCAGCGTGGAATTCAAGAAGGATGCTGCGGGTGCGGTGAGCGAGTTGGTCTTCTACCAGCCCAACGGGACGTTTGTGGCGAAGAAGAAGCCGGCCGCCGCCAAGTAAAACGAACTCAGAAATCAGAAAATAGAAAACAGGAGCCTTGCCAGATTTTCCCCCGGCCCCCCGCGACTTTGGGTTTTTTTTTCAGCGGCCCGCCTGCGCCCGTACGGGCAGGGACAGGCAGGCAGGGGCCGCTGGGGTGAGCAGCGTTGCGTGCTTCGGGCAGCGTCTCCCGGTGGCGGGTGCCCTTCGACTTCGCTCCCTTCGACTCCGCTCAGGGTCTTCGCTGCGCTTCGACAGGACAAGCCACCGGGCTCGGCGGGGAATGGCGCAGGGCGGCTAGCCGCACACACGCTGAGCCCCCAGGCACCTGCCGGAGGGAATGCTGTGGGGTGGTCGGTGGTGGCGCTAGGGTCGCAGGGGGGAGCAGAGCGCGGGAGGTTGGCCGCCCTGGGCGCGGGGAAAGCGGAGGACGACACGGCGGTTGCGCACCTCGCGGCGGCGGGTGTCGACGACGGGTTCGCGTTCGCCCTTGCCAATGACAGTGTGGCCGAGTTGTGCGAGGAGTCTGCGGCGTTGGGTCAAGTTGCGGCGCGCAGCGGTGTAGTTCATGGCGAGGAGTCGCTGAACCGCGGCGAGGCGTTGCTGGACCGGTTTGCGCCGGGCAGGATCGGGCTCGCGGGTGAGTTGCTCTTCAAGAAAGTAACGGTAGACCGCCAGGGCGCGCTGTTCGGAGAGCCACTGGTTGTAGCCCTCTTGGCCGACGCGATCGGTGTGGCCTTCGTAGCGGACGTCGGCCGGGGGAAACAGCAGCCGGCGCAGGAGGGCAAGCTGAGCCAGATTCTCGCGCGCGGCAGCGTGGAGTTCGTAGCTCGCGGAGTTGAACAGAATGTCGGAGCCGAGCGTGAGCACCCAGTCGCCGTCCTGCTCGGTGAGTTGGCCGAGGGAGGCGAGCTGGCGACGCAGTTCGGCGCAGAGGGTATCGCGGTCCTGGGCGAGCCGCGCAGTCAGCCGCTGGGCCGCGGCGACTTGTTGTTCGAGCCAGGCGATGCGGTCGCGCAGAGCGAGAAACTGCGTGTCCAGTTGGCGGCTGCGACGGCGCTCGAGGTCGAGCGCGGCTTCCAGGTGCTGGAGGCGGTCGCGCAGCCCGGCGAGTTCGCGCTGGGAGTCGGCGAGTTGCGCGCTCGCGTCTGCGTGGGTGCGGCGCAGAGCGGTAAGCTCGGCGCGCACCTCATCGGCTTGCGCGCGCTGGCGTTGGAGTGCGCGGTCGAGCTGGCGGACGTAGATGCCACCCACCGCGCCCCGTGCGAGGGCGCGAGCGTTCTCGGCAAGCTGGGTGGCGGTGCGAGCCAATTGCAAGGCCTCGCGCGTGCGGCCGCGTATGCGGAAGGCTTCTTGGGCCTGCTGCTGGAAGGCACGCGCTTGCGCGAGCGTCTGGTGGGCACGTTCTTGGTCGGGCAGTGGCTCTTCACCGGGCGCTGTCGGCACCGCCAGGAATCCCGCCGCCGAGGCCAGCTCGACAGCTTTGCGCGCCTGGAGAAGTTCGTTGGGAACATCAAAGCCACCGGCAGCCGGCGCAGTGTCGTAGCGCGTGTAGTGAGTGTAGTAGATCAACTTGCCCGGCAGCGGCAGCGCTTTGTTCTCTGTATCGACGGCGTCCTGGTTGATGCTGTAGAGGACGACGACGGGGCTCGGCTGGCTGACGGCAAAGTCAGGCTCGGCCGTCACCAGCAGCCAGAACGTCTGGTAGGGCGTGGTGACCTTGAGGCCGACCGGCGCGCTGCGATCGAAGGTGAGCTCGCCGAGGTTCATGGCCTCCCCGTTCACCGAGACCGCCCACAGCACATAGGTCAGGAAGTCGCGGCCAAACGAGCGCGCGGGCTCGAGGCCCTTGATGTCACCGCGCTTGATGTCAATTTCGAGAAAGCCAGGGCGGCTTTCAACCTTGAGCCGCAGCGAGGCGGCAGGGGCGCGCGCCGTGCCCTTCATCTCCACCACCGTGCTGCCCGCCAGGTGGCGGAAACTCAGAATCTGCCCGCCCGGCTCGGTCAGCTCGATGGCCTGGAGAGGGGGCGGCAGGGCAGCCCCGGGGGGCGCCTGCGCCCTGGTGCTGGGTGAGCCGGCCAGCCATGCCGTGGCTGCGAGCGCCAGGGCGAGTCTGCAGGATGGAGGCGTGCGCATATATCGCTCCCGCTCTGCCCGCACGCGAATTGTTTGGCGCGCGACGGGGTCCGCCGGGAGCTACCCTTCGTAGTTCCGAGCCAACTCATTGTAGCTGAGCCGAGGCGGATTTTCCCATTGGCAAAGGCGCTCAGGGGCCGGCCCGAATGTAGGCCAGCGAGTTGACTTGCCGGCGGGTGTGGCCTACGACGGCGGCAGCGATAGGATCCCTGCCTTGTAACCGCCTTCATTGACAGGTCTGGCAGTATGTGATACGCACCTGGCAGCGTTCCACTTGTTTGGGGGTCTCCGAAGCGCGAGGAAGCCCCAGGCGGTGGGAATTCAGATCAAAAAGGGCGCCAGTCCCCACGCACCAAGTGTCATCAGCTTGTGGGATCGTATTCAAAGGGGGTAGCAATGGGAAAGGGGGCAAAGAGGGATAGGATTGGCCGGCTGGGAATCACGGGAACGGTTGTGTACTTGCTGGGCTCACTGTGGGGGTGCACTCCTGCCGAGCCTCCCGCGAGGGAATTCAGGGTCGAGGCCACCCCGGCGCGGCTGGAGCGTGGCCGCTATTTGGTGGAAAACGTCGCCAAGTGTTTCTTGTGTCACTCAGAAGTAGATTGGGAAAACACCGGCGAACCCATGCCCGGGACAAAGGGCGGTGGCGGTCTGATCCCTGATGAGGTGCTGCCCTTTAAAGTGTACGGGCCAAATATCTCGCCTGACCCGGAGACGGGCGGCGGCACCTGGACTGATGAGCAATTCGCCCGCGCCATCCGCGAAGGGATTGGGAACGACGGGCGCACGCTGTTCCCCCTCATGGCATATCCTTTTTTCCGGACCATGTCAGACGAAGACCTGGCCGCCGTAATCGCCTATGTGCGCTCGATCCCGCCGGTGCGCAATGAGGTGCCGCAAACGGAGTTGCCGGAAGAGATCAAACAGGCTCTTGAGCCGATGCCGCTCACCGGACCCGTGCCGCCGCCTGACTTTTCCGATCCCGTCCAGCGCGGCGCCTATCTGGCCGCCTTGGCGGAATGTGCCGCCTGTCACACGCCGCTCGACGCGCAGTTCCTACCGCTCCCGGGGATGGATTTCTCCGGAGGACAACCCTTGAAGGGGCCCTGGGGAGATGTGGCCAGCGCAAACATTACTCCGGACCCCTCGGGAATTTCCTATTACGACGAAGCGTTTTTCATGAAGACGATCCGCACGGGCAGAGTGGGCGGGGTGCGGGAACTGAATCACATCATGCCCTGGAAAAGTTTCCGGAACATGACTGACGAAGACCTGAAAGCCATCTTCGCCTACCTGCGCACCCTCACGCCGGTCCAGCACCGCGTGGACAATGCCGAACCGCCCACCGATTGCCCCCGCTGCGGCGGCACGCACGGCTACGGCGAGCGCAATTTCGTCTCGCAAACGTCAGCCCCGTAAAGTGTCGCAGAAATTTTGTCCCCGTGCGTGGGGGCCGGTGATCCGGGGTCGCAGAATCGGCAGGATGGGCCATTTCAACTGACGCGGGTAGCAATTTGGAGCGGGCACGGGAGGGGATTTGTGTATACTCCCCGGCTGCCGGAGATTCGAAAATGGAAACTCTGATTAACCCCCAATCCAAACCCCGGGAGAGTCGCTCATGACAGAACCAAAAACCATTCTCGTGACCGGTGCCACAGGCGCACAGGGGGGAGGTGTTGCCCGCCAGCTCCTCGCCGGGGGCAAGTTTGCGGTGCGATGTCTCTCGCGCAATCCTAATTCCGAGAAGGCTACGGCCCTGAAGCAGGCGGGCGCAGAGGTGGTCAAAGGAGATTTTGAAGACGTGGCGAGCCTGCGGAGTGCGCTCACAGGATGCTACGGCGTCTTTGGCGTGACGAACTACTGGGAACACTTCGAGAAAGAGTACCCGCAGGGAAAGAATCTCATGGATGCCGTGGCCGCGGCGAAGGTCGAGCACTTTGTCTTCAGCGCCCTGCCGTATGCGAAGAAACTTACCCAGGGAGCGCTTGCGGTTCCGCACTTCGACAGCAAGGGCCAACTGGAAGAATACGGGCGCGGGCGCGGGCTGGCGGCGACCTTTGTCCATGTCGCCTTTTACTTCGAAAACTTCCTCTTCTTTTTTCCCCCGCAAAAGCAGGCCGACGGCACGTTCAGCTTTGGCTTCCCGCAAGGGGATACACCCCTGGCCGGGGTGGCGGTGGAAGACGTCGGTGGCGTGGTGGCAGCTATCTTTGACCGCCGCGCGGAGTTTCGGGGGAAGACCGTGGGGATCGTGGGCGATGATTTGCCCTCACAGCGCTACGCGGAAATCATGACGCGCGTGTTGGGGAAGAAGGTCGTTTATAACTACATCCCGCGTGAGGTTTTTGCGTCCTTTACGTTTCCGGGGGCGGAGGACCTGGCCAATATGTTCGAGTTCAACCGCCTACACATTCCCAACCGCAAGGCGGACCTGGAGCAAAGCCGCACGCTCTACCCACGCATGCAAAGCTTCGAGTCGTGGCTCACGGCCAACAAGAGCAGATTCCAAAGCATTCTACAGCCTTGACCTGCTGTTTGGACCCGAGCGCAGGAAGACAGCACGAGAGTGCCGGCTTGCGCCCATCCGGTTTGGTTCCGCCGCCCGGTGACGACCCGCGCTTCCAAAGATTTGCTGCGGCGCCTGCCTGCGGCAGGCAGGCCTGAACTTCCGGGAGTAAGCTCGTCCGGGCTTGCTAGAAGGGTCTTCCCAACTCCCCCTGCAATTGACTGAGTTTGTGTTGCCGTTACGTGTTGGGTAGCGGCTGAACCATCTTGGCAACGACGGCTTTGACCGTCAGGCCCTGTACAACGATAGAAAAGACAACAACGCTATAGGTGACGGCGAGGATCAGGGGCTTTATATCGTTCTCGGGCAGGGAAAAAGCCAGTGCGACCGATATGCCACCCCGGAGGCCGCCCCAAACCAACACCGGCACGGCCCCTTGTGTGAATTTGTCTCGTAGGGAGAGCACAAGGATGGGTATGGAGACACTGATCAACCGAGCGAGTAATACGATGGGGATGGCCAGCAAGGCAGCTTCAATATAGTCAGCATTGAAACGCAGTACCAAGACTTCCAAGCCAATTAGGAGAAACAGGAGCGAATTGAGGATCTCGTCAATAAGTTCCCAGAAGTCGAACAGGCGGTCGCGGGTCTTTTCGCTCATCGCAAACCTAGCGCCGTGGTTGCCAATGAAAAGACCGGCGACCACAACCGCGATGGGACCACTGATGTGAGTACGGAGGGCGATCGTGTAGGTAACCATCACCAAGGCTAGCGTCATGACGACTTCGAGGATGTATTCATCGATCGCACGCAGGGCACGGTATGCGATGTAACCGGCCACCATGCCCAAGACCACCCCGCCAAGCGCTTCGCGTACAAACAGTTCAACCACCTCGATGGGGCCAACCGTTCCGTGTTCACCGCCGAGGGCAATGGCGAGCACAATGGTAAACACAACGATCCCGACCCCGTCATTAAACAGCGATTCACCGGCAATTTTTGCTTCCAATGATTTCGGCACTTTGATCGTCTTGAGAATTCCCAAGACGGCGACCGGGTCGGTAGGGCTGATGAGCGCACCGAACACCAAGGCCCATAGGAACGGAATCGGGATACCGAATAGTTGCAGGACATACCACATGGAGGCCGCAACGATGAACGTAGACATCAGCACTCCGAAGGTTGCCATCAGAGAGATGGCCCATTTGCGAGTTGCCAAGTCAGAGAAATCGACATGCAGGGCTCCGGCGAACAGCAGAAAGCTCAACATCCCGTGCATGAGGGCTTTATGGAAATCGATCTGAATCAATGCCTCCGATATTCTTGGACTCACGTGGAGGGTCGGAACGATCAGATCTGCAACAACGATGGCAAGGGACGAGGCCATCGCAATGACCACGAGCCCAATCGTAGGGGGAAGATGCAGATAGCGGTGATTGACATAGCCAAATACTGCCGATAAGCACAACAAGATCGCGGCAATGTCGAAGAGAGTCATCAGCTCACCCTTTGCGGCGGATTTCGGGGTAATTATAACGGGGGACAAACTAGTTTGAAGAGAAACTACGTGCTGCAACGCCTGCCTGCGGACGGGCAGGCCTGCCTGCGGCAGGCAGGCATCAGCTTCCGGGAGTAGGCTCGCAAGAACGCACTGCCCTTCTTGACACCGACTGGCTACACGGCTAGCGCCTGATTCTGACTAAGCATGGATTTCCCACGTGGGGGTCGGCATGACATGGAAAGTGTCTCTCCCATTACTTCCCGTGAAGTTGTTACTAAGAACTACAACAGCGAGGGTGTCGTAGCTCACGAGTCCGGTCAGGACGCCCGCAGCGCCCACAGCACGCTCTACCACGACTCTGAGCACCCCAGTTTCCTTCAGCTAGGCGGGGTGAAGTGAGTTGGAGGTGGTGCATCCCGCGGAAGAGTGCCAAGCTAGAGGAAGAGATTCAGCAGCGAGAGCAGAAGGGGCCCCCTGATGACGCTCGCCTGTTCCAAGGGCATCATCCTGGGCTGAAAACGCTGTAGCAAAAGGAACGGGTTGACACAGTCTGCCTGCATCAGCGTGATTAGGGTCAGATACATGTGAGACAGCAAGTTGGGTAAGCTGGGGCCTCA
>JBHIAG010000057.1:0-13816 GCA_046758465.1 Terriglobia bacterium
CGATGCCCTCGAAGGGCTGGATGCGCTCCTTGTCGCCCTCTTTGATTTTGACGTGGATGCGGATGGTGTCGCCGGGCTTGAAGGGGGGCAGGTCGCGGCGCACCTGCGGCGCGACGACTTTGTCAATGGCCGACAGCACAAGGATTCCCTCCGGTTGACGTCAAAACACCACAGTATAGCCGAAAACCGACCCCTCGCCTAGCCTCCGGTTACAGCCTCACGGCGCTCAGGATGGGTCGTTTTGGGTGGGGGTTCAAGGCGGGCGGCGGTCCACTGGAGGAAGTTTTCCTCCCACTGGGTGACCTTGACCCCTTGGAAGCGAAGCTGCTTGCGTTCGCCCTCAACCAGGAAGTAGATGACCAGCTTAAACTCCCGCGCTTCTTTCCACAGCGCACGGAGGTTCCTTTGCAAGCCACTCTTGCGGGCAAAGCTCATGGTGCCCTGGACGCGCGGCTTGTCCTTATCCGCTTCGGCTTCCTCCACCGTGTAGCGCAGGACGCGCAGGTGTAGCTCAGGGCCGACGAAGCGTGCGGGCGCACGCGCGGGGACGAGGACAATGATGTGATCCACGACACCGCCGCGCAGGCTGTGCTCGGCCCTACGGCCGGCCGTCTCGCTGCGGGACTGGGCGAGGAGACCTGTGGCACCCAGCAGAGCCCCCAAAACGGCTGCGAGTGCCCGGCGACGCCTCATAGTCGTGTTTTGTGCATCATGCACCATAAATCGAGATTCGGGAAACGTGAATCGTGATTCGTGCATCGTGTCCCGTTTCATGGTTTTCGATTCACATCTCCCCGCATGGGTTTCCCGCTGAGTTGTTCGAGCCAGCGGCGGTCGTCTGCGTCGAGCTGGGCGCGGGCGAGCAGGTCGGGGCGGTTGCGCAGGGTTTTGGCGAGCGCCTGGCGGCGGCGCCAGCGACGCACTTCCTCGTGGTGGCCGGAGAGGAGCACGTCGGGGGCTTTCCAGCCGCGAAACTCCGCCGGGCGCGTCCAGTGGGGACAGTCGAGGATGCCGCCGCGGGCGACGCGGGCCTCGTGCGCGCGCGTGAACGACTCCTCGACCGCGCTGCGCGCATCGCCCAGCGCACCCGGGAGCAGGCGCGTGACGACGTCAACCACCACGGCGGCCGCCAGCTCGCCGCCGCTGAGCACGTAGTCACCGATGGAGAGTTCGTGCGTGGCCAGGTGTTCGGCGACGCGTTCGTCCACACCCTCGTAGCGCCCGCAGAGCAAAATGACGTGCTCTGCGGCCGCCAGCTCCTGGGCGAGGGCTTGCGTCAGTAGTTTGCCCTGCGCCGAAAGCAGCACCATGGCGGTGCCGGTCGCGCGCGTTTTTTCGCCCAGGATGTTTTCGACCGCGGCGAAGAGGGGTTCGGGTTTGAAGACCATGCCTTCGCCGCCGCCGAACGGCCGGTCGTCCACGCTGCGGTGGCGGTCGCTGGTGAACTGCCGGAGGTCGTGGAGGTGGATCTGGATGAGGTCGTCTTCACGGGCGCGGCGGATGATGCCGTGGTCAAACGGCCCGCCGAAAAACTCCGGGAAAATGGTTACCAGGTCGTAAATCACAGCCAACGAGTGTACCGCAGAGACTGGCGTCTGATAAGAGTTTGCGCTACCATCTGCTCAACTACTTCAGAACGAAGCCCGCGGTAAAGCGCGTGTGGATGGGGAAGGGGTTGGGAAGGTGCTGGCTTCAGGGTAGGGCTATTTAGGAATTGACACTAGACTAAAAACTTCGCGGGGGTGAAGGGAGTCTAGCCCTCGCATTTTATATCGCATGTCGGGCTTCGCAATGAGCTGTTTGGATCGCCACCTCATCCTAACCAAGCCGACTAGTATAAGCCCGGCTATATGACAGAACTGTTGGCGCTTACGAAGTCGTACGCCTCTCGCTCCAGCGGGTTGCTTGCGTAGTCAAAGCCAGCCTCCGCGTAGCCAACGCCGTAGGCGCAGGCGAAGGCGGGTTCCAGTACGAATCTCCGATACTGGAGTACATGCACCAGTTCGGTGTTGCGGTTCAGACTCCCCGCAAGGCGAGAGCAGGCTGCCCAATCAGCTAGGCGGCCCTGGGAGACCAATGCCAAATCAAGGGCTCACCCGCTGTCGAGCCTCGCGTTGGAGAAACTCACAATAATCTAAACCGTCCCGCCAGACGTGATAGACGATCCCCACTAACTTGCGCGCCAGGACCACCCGCGCCTTGGCTTTGCCTTTGTGGTGCACTATCCGCCGGTAGTAGTCCCGCAGCGGGCCCGGCTTGCGCGCGCCGATGCCCGCGGCCTCTACTAACAGGAAGCGCATCAGGCGATCGCCTTCTTTGGTGATGTGTCCCCGGCGCGTGCGGTTGGCGCTGGTATGCACCCGGGGCGCCAAGCCGAAATAGCTCGCCAGGTGTTTGGCACTGGGGAAACGCTCGATCTGGCCGATGAAGGTGATCAACGCGAAGGCGGTTTGCGCGCCTATGCCCGGCAGAGTCATCAGACGCCTCGCCACGGGGTCTTGTTTCACCTGCTGCTGCAGTTCCCGATCCAGTTGCCCAATGGTTTCATCCAGTCGCTTCAGGAGCGCGAGGTTGTTCTCTCGGATGTGCTCGGCCTCGGCGTTGAGTGGGACCTGGTTCAAGTAGGCGTAGCCTGAGCGGGTGAAGAGCGTTCCGCGGGGCGGTTGCAGATTGCGCTTTTGCAGCAGAGCTCCCAGACTGTTCCGCAGCGCGGTCCGGAAGCGCAGCAACAGGACGCGGTGGCGCAGCAGCTCCTTGGCGTGCCGCAGCGCGACGGGAGGAATCCAGACCGTCGGCAGCAGGTCGGCCCGCAGCAGGTAGGCCAACCTCTCGGCATCCATCCGGTCGTTCTTCAAGCGGGCATGGGCGATCGCCTTGGTCTGCTTGGGATGAGAGAGGTGGACCTGATGGCCAGTACTCTCTACCATGTCCACAAACCAATGCCAGCTCCCAGTGGCTTCCACCGCTACCTGGCTGCCCGGCTCCAGGCCGCAGAGGAACTCCTCCATCTGCGTACCCTGGTGCTCGATGCGTTGTTCCGTGATGACGCCCTTCTGATCGAGAATCGCCACTTGCGAGAAGCGCTTGTGCAGATCTACCCCGACATGAAGCATCGGTTTCGGCCTCCTTTCCCTACGAGTTACCCATTAGAGTTACCCCGTTAGACAGGGCCACCGACCACGTTGCCCCGGGAGGCTGGCTCACTTATGACACCTAACATGGGCACCTCACATGGTCACGAAAGCGTTGGAGCCACCTCTACGAGCGGCCGGGAGGGCACTCGCCGTGAGGAAGTCGGCAGCCTATCTCCGGAAGTACATCATGGGAGGCCGAGGCCTTCCCTTTGCCTCGGGTGAACTTAGGCTTCCCCCAACCCTATGGAAGCGCGATTGTGCTCCTGTTGGGGTAGCGGGGTCAAAAAAGTAAAATCTGCTTGGGATATCAAGCAAGAACTCAGAGAACCCCGCAGCTCCGCCGAGAGCGAGCGGGGTTCGCTTGGCGTCCGGCGGCGCAGCCCCTGCGCTGGGCAATTAGGGGTTGAGGTCGGCCAGGCCTGCGGGGAGGGCGACTTCGATGAGTTTTTCTTGCGGGGCGATGCGGCGGCAAAATTCCTGGGCAAAGGGGATGAGCAGTTCGCGCCCGGCCGCGTCGCGCAGGGCGAGCACGTCGGTGCCGCGGGTCGCGACGAGTTCGCACACGGTGCCGAGTTCAGCGCCGCTGGCGAGGTCCACGACGCGGCAGCCCACGAGGTCGCTGACAAAGTAAGTGTGGGCAGGCAACGTGGGCGAGTCGCTGACCTGCACCTCGCGGCCGACGAGCGCGCGCGCGGCGGCAATCGAATTCACACCGGCAAACTTGAAGACTACAACGTTTTTGTGGAACCAAGCTTTCTCGATCTCAATCAGTTCGGGCGCGCTCGTGCCATCCCAGAGCCAAGCGCTGCGAAGTTCTCGCAGGCGGTCGGGAAAGTCGGTGAGGATTTGGGCGGCGACTTCGCCGCGGCGGCCCTGTGACTTGGTGAGGCGCGCAACCGTGCGCCGGGGAGCGGCCACGGTGGTGAGAGAGTCCGCCGGCTTGCGAGGAGGCACGCCTCGTAGCGGTTGGGAAGAAGCCGTGATACGAGAGGCAGGCCTCACAGTGTGACGGTACGAGGCACGCTATTCCAGGATTTCCAGCGTGAAGCGCTTGCGCAGCTTGGTGCCCGCCGCGCTCAGGATGGTGCGAATCGACCGTGCCGTCCGCCCCTGCTTGCCGATCACTTTCCCCAGGTCGCTTTGCGCCACCCGCAGCTCCAGTACGGTCACCTGCTCGCCTTCGATCGCATGCACGTGCACTTGGTCAGGATTATCCACCAGCGCTTTGGCGATTTGCTCGACCAGCTCTCTCACAGCGCCCCCCTTCGGACAACGGGAACATGATCACGCCTGCCGAATTCTACCGCAGGAAGTCTCCGGATGAATGTCTACGCCGATGGCTGCTGCCGCAAGAAACTCCGCACTGTGTCCGAAGGCTGAGCACCTTGACTGAGCCAGTATTGTATCCGATCCGCTTTCAGCTTTATCTCTGCCGGCTGCTTCAGCGGGTCGTAGGTGCCAACCACTTCGATGAACTTGCTGTCACGTGCCCGCCGCTTCTCGATCACCACCACCCGATAAAACGGCTTCTTCTTTTTTCCCACGCGCGTCAGGCGGATCGCAAGCAAGCTTCTCACCTCCTCCACTCGCACCCATTATATCCTTTTTTTCCTCCCCCTGAAAGCCGCTCCCCAACCCGCCTGCAACCTACACCAGGCGGTACAAGCAGATATAACGGGGTACACCAGGAGGGCACCGGGCTACAAACCGGCCCCACCCGTTGGGGTAGGGCCGGCTATACGGCTCGGTTGAGGGCTTGTCGAAGCGCAGCGAAGACCCTGAGCGCAGCCGAAGGGAGTGTAGTCGAAGGGCGCTTTCCCGTGGGGGCCCTGCCTGGGGGGACGAGTTTTGAGTTTCTATTTTCTCTTTTCTGCTTTCTGTTTCTGTTTTTCGTTTTTCGAATTTCGTCCCTACTGCTCGGGCCACGCCCCCAGCAGCCGCGGCAGCAGTACCAGTTGCCCCAGGTGGTAGGCATTGTGGTCCGCCACCAGCAACACTTCCCGCAGAATGGTTTGCCCGGTGCCGTGCGGGATGCGGGCAAACAAGTCGGTCTTGGGGTCAGTCACCAGCTTTTGCATCGCGTTGAGGTCAGCGCGAAAGGCTTTGACGCTCTTCTCCCATGCTGCCTCATCGGGTGGCACAGCCCGCGCGGGCCAGTAGCCGCCAGGCCACGCCGGTGAGACGTACTGGGGATTCCGGCTAAACTCCAAAATGTCCCATTGGCAAATGCGCAGGTGTTCCAGCAACTGCCACGCCGTATGCGGTGCCCCCGCCGGCTTCACCCCGCGCAGCTCAGCCGGCAAACCCGCAATCACCGCCTCGAAGGCCACATGTGCCCCCTCACTCTGCAGCAGGTTCACCAGATGCTGCCGCAACGCCTGAGCAGCCTTCGGGCTCCCCTTTCTTCTCGGTTTTTTGGTTACCCTTTTCCGTTTTCTTTTTTTCATTTTCTATTTTCCCTTTTCCATTTTCTGTTTCTTTACTTTCGTCCACAGATAATTTCCGAATCCAGTCCTCCGGCCACAAACTCGCGCGCCACCGCGACGAACCCCGCGGCCCGCACGAACCCCTCCGCCTCCACCGGCCGGCAGCCACCAAACAGATATGCCACCAGCCACGTGGGCGTCAGCCGGTAGGCGCGCTCCCAGCGCGTCAGCCGCGCGGAATTCTTGCTGAAGTTCACCAGCAGCAGCCGCCCGCCCGGCTTCAGCACCCGGCGAAACTCCCCCACCAGCGGCGTCAGCTCGTCGGTGGGAATCAGGTCGAGCAGATAACTCGACCATACGATGTCGAAAGTTTCTGTGGGAAATGGCAGCGCCCGCGCGTCCGCCCGGACCAGCCACGCCTCCCCCACCCGCCGCCGCGTCGCCGCCAACATCCCCGGCGCTAGGTCCACCCCGACCAGGTGGCCTCGGGCGCCTACCCGCTGCCGCAAGCGCTCGAACACCACCCCGGTCCCCACCGCTACCTCCAGCACCCGCGCGCCCGGCTGCACCCGCACCTGCCGCAGGCCACGGTTCACTCCTTCCCGTTCCAGCCGTGCCGCCGTGTTGCCGTAGAGGTAGCTGAAGAAGTTGTACGCCCGGACAATCGCCGCCCGCCTGCCCCGTGCCTCAATCACACCCGCTACTCTGCCTGCGCCACCCGGCCCGCCCCACTCTTTTCTCTTTTCTATTTTCTGCTTTCTGCTTTTTCCAGCGCTTGCCGCACCGCCGCTACCAACTCCGCCTCCTGCTCTGCAAACACGGTGCGGAGATCAACCAGCACGCGCTCGCGCTCCACTCGCGCCAGCACCGGCGGGTCGTGCTGTCGCAGCCGCGCCGCCAACTCCGCCGGGCTGATGCGAACTGGGCGAAGCGCCACCAGTTTGGTCGCCAGCGACTGCCCCGGCGTCGAGCCGCCACCGATCACCGACCGCCCGTTGACTACTTCAAATGTAGCCTGCACGCCGGCTTCCGCCCGCAATCGTTCGGTGATTTGCGCTGCGCGCACACCAATCTCGGCTGCCGTCAGCCGAATCATTCGCAGGGCTGGCGCCTCGTCCCGAGCCTTCGGGACGCCCCGCAGGTAGCCCGCCAAGGTTGCCTCCATCGCCGCATAGGTCATCTTGTCCACGCGCAGCGCACGAAACAGTGGGTTCTGCCGGCAGCGCTCAACCAGTTTCCGCTTGCCCGCAATCACGCCCGCTTGCGGCCCCCCCAACAGCTTGTCGCCGCTGAAGCTGATGATGTCCACGCCCGCCGCCACACTCACCGCCGCCACCGGCTCCTCCCGTATCCCCTGCGGGCCCAGGTCCACCAGGCAGCCGCTGCCCAAATCTTCATAGAGCAGCAGCCGGTGCCGCCGCGCCAGCGCCACCAGCTCGCCCAGCTCGGGCCGGCTCGTGAAGCCCACCAGCCGGAAGTTGCTCGGGTGGACCCGCAGCAACAAGCGGGTTGTCCGATTGATCGCGCGGGCGTAATCACCGGCGCGCGTGCGGTTCGTCGTTCCCACCTCGCGCAGCACAGCACCGCTGCGCGCCATGATTTCCGGGATGCGGAAGCTCCCCCCAATCTCGATCAACTCCCCGCGCGACACCACCACCTCGCCCCCCGCCGCCAGCGTGTTCAGCACCAGCAGCACTGCCGCCGCGTTGTTGTTCACCAGCAGGCTCGCCTCGGCCCCCAGCAGCCGCCCGAGCAGCTTCCCCGTGTGGATGTCGCGCCGGCCCCGCGCGCCCCGCTCGAGGTCGAATTCCAGATTCGAGTACTGTGTGGCCACCTCGCTCACCCGGCGTGCCGCCGCCGCCCCCAGGGGTGCTCGTCCCAGGTTCGTGTGCAGCACCACCCCGGTAGCGTTGATGACCGCTCGCAACGACGGCGCGAGCAGCGCGCCCACCGCGGCCACCACTTCGCCCGCCAGCGTCCCGGCTGCCGGCACGCGAGGCGCTTTCCCGGCCCGCAGCGCCGCGCGCCAGCGCCCCAGCACCCCGCGCGCCGTCTCGACCACCAGCGCGCGGTCCACTTCCTCGGCCAGAGCCCGCAGCGGCTCCGCGCGCAGCAGTTCATCCACCGACGGCAGCGCCCGCAACTCGGCTTGCTGGTTCACCTGTGTCTTCGTGCCCATGGGGACAATCTCGGATTTCAACACACCCCTCTACCCAGGTCAACTTAGCTGTTGACGCCGGCCAACGCGCCTCACTACAGTTAGAAACTTGCCAGCCTGACGGGCAGGCAAGAGGTCTCACAGGGGTCCCACCTTGGCCACGCTTGAGGAGGAACTGAACCAGCTCGAGAAAGACATCCGGCAACTGCGCATCGAATACGACAGCTACTTTGCCGGCGGCCGACCCCGCGCGCCCGCCGACATCGAGTGGCGCGTCAACCAAGTCATCAAGAAATATGCCGGGGGCCGGCGCATGAACTACGCCCAGCGCTTCCGCTATGACGGTCTGGTGCAGCGCTTCGCCAAGTTCAGAGAACTCTGGCGCCAGCGCACCCGGCAAAAGGAAGCCGGGCTCTCGCCCTACTTGGCCGCCGGGGTGGCCCAGCGCGAAGCCGCCCGCGTCGAAGCCAGACCCGGCGCCCCGCCCGGGCCGCGCCGCCCCTACCACGCGGCTTTCAATGACCCGTTGCGGGAGCCCGAAAAGGTTCAGCAGCTCTACCGCATACTGCTCGACGCCCGGCAGAAGGTCGGCGAGATCGCCGAGGTTAACTTCGAACAGTTCCATCGCTTTGTCCGCAAGAAAACCGAGCAGTTAAAGCGGCAACTGGGCTGCCACGAGGTGGAGTACACGGTGTCGGTCGAGAACGACCAGGTGAAGCTCAAGGCCAAGGGGAAATAGCCTGCCCGTCCGGGCCTGCCCGTCCCTGCCCGTAGGGAGAAGGAAGCGTGAAGCGCATCGCGCGTGCACTCCTCAGTGTCTATGACAAGCAAGGCATCGTGGAGCTTGCCCAGGTGCTGGCCGACCAGAAGGTCGAGATTCTCGCCAGCGGCGGCACGGCTCGCCTGCTGCGCGAGAAGAAAATCCCCGTACGCGAAGTCAGCGAACTGACCGGCTTCGGCGAGATGCTGGGCGGGCGCGTCAAGACCCTCCACCCTGCCCTCCACGCCGCTATCCTTGCTCGCCGCGACGACCCCGGCCAGGCCGCTGAATTGCAACAACACAACATCGCGCCCATTGATCTGGTGGTCGTCAACCTCTACCCCTTTGCCGAAACCGCCGCCCGGCCCGAGGCCGCGGTCGCCGACCTGCTCGAGCAAATTGACATTGGCGGGCCCGCCCTGATCCGGGCCGCGGCCAAAAATTTCCCCCACGTCGCCGTTGTCGTCTCCCCCGAGGATTATCCGCGCGTCATCGCCGAGCTGACCGAATGTGGCAGCCTCTCGCTCGCCCTCCGCCGCGACCTCGCCGAACGCGCCTTCGCCCTCACCGCCCGCTACGACGCGACCATCGCCGCCGCCCTCGGCCAGGTGGAAGCCGGGGGAAAGGGCCTGGCCCGACACCACCAGACTGAGTTCCCCGCCCAACTCGTTCTGGGTTACCAGAAAGTGCAGACCCTGCGCTACGGCGAGAACCCACAGCAGCGCGCCGCGCTCTATCAACCCGCTGGCGGCGCCCGCTTCGGCATCGCCGGCGCCCGCCAGTTGCACGGCAAGGAGCTCTCCTACAACAACCTGCTGGATCTCGAAGCTGCCTGGGAGCTGGCGCAGGAATTCGATGAGCCGGCGGCCGTCATCATCAAGCACACCAACCCCTGCGGCGTCGCCGTCGCCCGCTCCCCGGCTGAGGCTTACGCGAAAGCACACGCCTGCGACCCTGTCTCGGCCTTCGGTTCCGTGCTCGGCTTCAACCGGCCCCTCACCTGTGAGACCGCCGACGCCCTGGCCAAACACTTCGTCGAGGCCATTGCCGCCCCCGCCTACGAACCCGCAGCGCTTGACCGCCTCGCCCGTAAGAAGAATCTGCGCCTGCTCCAGGTCAGCGCCGGCGCAGAGCTCCCACCGAACTGGCACCTGCGCTCGCTGGGCCCTGGCCTGCTGGTGCAGGAGAAGGACCGCCACCGGCTCGACCCGAAGGAGTTGCGCGTGGTCAGCCAACGTGCTCCCAGCGCGGCGGAGCAGCGCGCCTTGCTGTTTGCCTGCAAAGTCGTCAAGCACGTCAAGTCGAACGCTGTCGTCTATGCCCGCGACACCCAGACGGTCGGCATCGGCGCCGGACAGATGAGCCGCGTGGATTCGGTCAAACTCGGCGCCCTGAAAGCCGTGCTGCCGCTTGCGGGCGCGGTGCTGGCCTCCGACGCCTTCTTCCCCTTCCCGGACGGTGTCGAGGAGGCAGCCAAAGTGGGTGTTACCGCCATCATCCAACCCGGCAGCTCGGTGCGTGACGCCGAGGTCATCGCCGCCGCCGACCGGCTCAAGCTGGCGATGGTCTTCACCGGCGTGCGCCACTTCCGCCACTAGGGCCTGCTTGCCCTGTTTACCCTGAGCGCAGCCGAAGGGAGCGAAGCCGTAGGGCCCGCCGTCGGGCCTGCCCGCATTCGGGCCGCAGGCTATTCCCGGGTTCGCAATTCCTTGACAATGCCCAACTGCGCCGCTAGAATCCGCGCTTTATTTCACCGGGTACCAAGCCAGGCGAGGGCCCATGGATAAGAAGCGGCTCGACTACTACAAGAAAAAGCTCATGGCTCGGCGCGAGGAGTTGCAGCGGCTGGTGGCGCTGGCCGAATCCGAGGGCCGCGCTGCCGCCGACGATTCCACCCAGGACATTGCCGACAAGGCCGCCAGTTCCTATACCAAGGAGTTCCTCTTCACCCAGTCAAACAACGAACGCGGTCTTCTCGAGCTCGTCGAACAGGCGCTCGACCGCATCAAGAACAACTCCTACGGTGAGTGCCTTGTCTGCCACGAGGAGCTCCAGCAGAAACGCTTGGAAGCGGTGCCCTGGGCGGCTCACTGCATTAACTGTCAGGAGAAGCAAGAGCAGGGTCTGCTCTAGGCTTGCTTGCCCGTCCCGCAATGCGGGAGGCCCACCGGTGCTGGAGGCTTGTCTTCGCAACTGCACCTGAACCCGCCCGCCGCCGCTCCCGCCTGGGCCTTGTGCGCCGGGGCGGTTCCATCCTCCACAGCGCTCTTGACTCCCTCGCGAGTGTATTCTTCCCGGCCCCCTGTCGCCTCTGCGGCGCGCTGTTGACCTCGGCTACGCGCATCCCGGTTTGCCCCGGTTGCTGGGGGCGTGTCCGCCCGCTGGAACTCGTTTGCGCCTGCGCCCTCTGCCAGCGGCCGCTCTCGCCCGCGCCTCAGCTCGCCGACCGTGAACCGCTGTGCGGTCTCTGTCGGCGCGGTCTCTACCACTTCGGCCGGCTGCGCAGCTTCGGTGCGTTCGACGGTGCGCTGCGCGATTTGCTACACCTGTTCAAGTACAACCGCGTGACGCCGCTGGCCCGCCCGCTCGCCCGCCTGCTCGCCGGCGGCGTCCACCAGGAGCCTGCCCTGCGCCAGGTAGACGCCGTCGTGCCGGTGCCGCTCCATCCCCGCCGCGAGCGCGCCCGCGGCTACAACCAGGCTGAACTCTTGGCGCGGGAGCTGGCACGGGAGCTGGCGCTGCCGCTGGAGCCGTCCCTGCTGGCCCGCATTCGGGACACCGCTTCGCAAACCGGCCTGACGCCCCGCCAGCGCCGCGAAAATGTGCGCGGTGCCTTTGCCGTTCCGGCCCCGTCCGTACGGACGGGGCGGCCGGCTGCCAGCCAACTGAAGGGGAAACGCATCCTCTTGATTGACGACGTGGCGACGACGGGCGCCACGCTCAGCGCCTGCGCCCGCACCCTCAAACGCGCCGGGGCCGCCGCTGTGGCCGCCGCTACGGTGGCGCGTGTGGTAGAATGGACGCCCCCGCTCAGCGGGGAAGGACTCGCAAGAGCTGACGACGATGCTGGCGCTGATCCATAGCCCGGTTCTGGTGCTGAACGCCACCTACGAGCCCATCCATGTGACAGGGGCCCGCAGGGCCATCGTGCTCGTCATCAAAGGGGTGGCGCGTGCCGAGGAGGAGAACCACGCCGTCGTCCGCTCGCCCAGCTTCTCCATGCCCGTACCCTCGGTGATTCGCCTGCTCGAATACCGCCGCATTCCCCGCCAGACCCGTGCGCTGTCCCGCCGCAACATCCTGCTGCGCGACCGCAACACCTGTCAGTTCTGCGGCAACGTCTTCCCCCCGAGCGCGCTCACCCTGGACCACGTCATCCCCCGCGCCCGCGGCGGAGAAACTACTTGGGAGAACCTGGTCGCCTGCTGCCACGCCTGCAACCACCGCAAGGGCGATCGCACCCCGGAAGAGGCGGGGCTGAAACTCATCCGGCGTCCCCGTCCCTACACCCTCCACACCAACCGCCAACTTATGCGCCTGCTCGGCCAGGCCGAAGAACGCTGGCGCAAATACCTCTTCTACTAATACTGAGCGGCCCCTCCCGGCGACTCTTCCCCCGTCATTCTGAGCGAAGCCTGCCTGCGGCCCGCCTGAGGCGGGCCTGCGGCAGGCAGGCGAAGAATCTGCTTTGGGGTCACGTCATGGCAGGGCTTTAGCCGTTCCCGGGCTGGACCAACTCAACAGCAGATTCCTCGTCCCGACCTGTCGGGACTCGGAATGACAAGTAAGGGAACGTTCGTCGGGCTGCGCTTTCTTTGTCTTGCCGGGGCGGGGTTTCAACCCCGTTGCTCCGTGCCGGGAAAAACGAGCTGAGCCCCTGAGGTTCGGGCATTGCATCTGCCCGCGCGGGCGCTATAATTGAGTGGAGTTACACCCCAGCGCACCGGGAAGGGTGCAAAGTCGTTAGTGGCAGCGTTCTCGCCTGATCGAACCGGAGGGGTGCTGGAGTGGTCTAACAGGGCTGCCTGCTAAGCAGTTGCACTGGCAAAACCGGTGCCGCGGGTTCGAATCCCGCCCCCTCCGCCAGCTCTTCTTCCAGAGTTGCTTGCCTAGTAAGCCCAGCGGAGGAGCAGGCCGCCGGTGGTGTAGCCGGCCCCAACCGCGAGCAGCAGCACCAAGTCGCCCTTCTTCAGGCGCCCACAACTCAGCGCGTCCACCAGGGCGATGGGAATGGTGCCGGCGGTGGTGTTGCCGTAGCGGTCAATGTTGAGCAGGACCTGGGAGTCAGCGAGCTCCAGGCGCTCGGCGGTGGCGGTGATGATGCGCCCGTTGGCTTGGTGGGGCACCAGCAGCTTCAGGTCTCGGGCGCTGAAGCCATTGCGCGCCAGCAGCAGCTCGGAGACTTCGCACATGCGTCGCACCGCGTACTTGAACACCTGGCGACCGTCTTGGTGGACGTAATGCATCTTCTTGTCCACGGTTTCGTGGCTGGCAGGGTGCAAGCTGCCGCCGCCGGGCATGTAGAGATAGCAGCCCCCCGAGCCGTCAATGTCGTGATGAAAGTCAATGACGCCTTCCTCCGCCGGCTCGCGCGCGCCCGATTCGGGCGCGCCCGATGCGCGCGCGCCGGATGCGCAGGGTTCGACCAGCACCGCCCCGGCGCCGTCGCCAAACAGCACACAGGTGGCGCGGTCTTCAAAGTTGAGGATCGAAGTCATCGTGTCCGAGCCGATCACGAGCGCCTTCTTGTGCGTGCCGGAGGCGACAAACTGCGCTCCCACCGTCAGCGCATAGACAAAGCCCGAGCAGGCCGCCACCAGGTCGAACCCCCAAGCGCGTGTGGCCCCCAGCCGGTCCTGCACCAGGCAAGCGGTGGACGGGAACAACATGTCGGGGGTCACGGTCGCGACCACGATCAAGTCAATCTCTTCGGCGGTCAGCCCTTGCTCGCTGAGCAAGGCCCGGGCGGCTTCGGTCGCCATGTGCGAGGTTGCCATTCCTTTGTCCACGATGTGGCGCTCGCGAATCCCCGTGCGCGCGACAATCCACTCGTTCGTCGTGTCCACCATCTTTTCCAGCTCGGCGTTCGTCAGCACGCGCGGCGGCACCCAGTGCGTCACTGCGGTGATTTTGGCGGCAATGCGAGGCATCCGATTCCTTTCAGTCCTGCCCCGCTGTTGGCGGGGGTGAGAATGACGTGCAGGCTGCCCCGATTCTAGGGCTTCGCCGGAGGAAAAGCAACCTGGACGGGCAGGCCCGCTCGCTAGCTTCGAGCTGACCCGCTGACCACAGCAGTCTGCAGTGGCCTCCTAGTTTGTGTGCAGACTGGGCTCCTGCC
>JBHIAG010000058.1:0-13682 GCA_046758465.1 Terriglobia bacterium
GCAAGTCCTGTTCGGTTGCCTGAAAGGGCAGGTTGCCCACGTAGAGTTTCTTCACTGATACGCTCCTTCTGCCCGTCGGGGATTCTCCAACTGGGCGCAAGGTGAAGGGGCAGGCTCAGGGCTACGGGCAGTCAGCGGGGAAACTGGCTACACTGAGGTGAGTCCGTCACTCCATCTGTTCGGGCAAATCATCCCGCAATCGCGCGCGTGAAGTCAAGCGGGGCTGAGCTTCCAGCCGCACGGCGGCGGGCAGCGGGGGAAAGATCGGTGCGGGACCACGGCCCTGGCCACACCCTGTCTGCTGCCCAGGCGGCGGTGTAAAGTCTTGTCCTCCGCAGGAACTTTACTTGTGGGCGTAGTTCAGCAACCGCGCGAAGAAGTCCCGGTGCTCGCCCCTGACGCTAACCTCAGCGATAGCATCGCCAATGGTGTGCTCGTCCTCCGGCGCGCGCGTCTCGAAGAGAGCCGCGATGGCCGCGCTAACTTTGTCTTGGGCATCCGCGGTGGGAGTGATGTACATGGTATAGTGCCAGTTGGGGTTCTCAGTATGAACGTGTTCGACCGAGAACTCGTACATCAGAATCGTCCCGTTCCCCAGTAGCTCGTCATAGGTCGGCTTAACGTACTTCTCCCAGCGCTCACGATACTCCTGGCCTTTGCCGGGCTGAGCCAGCACGGCGGCAACCCAGAGGTAGCCGCTGGTGGGACCGACAGGCTGAGCTCGGTGGATGAGGGAGCGGAACAAGTGGTCATGGTGCGTGATACCGACCGCCTCCGTACCCGGCGGCAGCTTCAGCAGCCCCGCCCGAACCCGTTCGATCGCGGCGATGCCGGTGGCGGCCCACCAGGTTCCATGGGTGGTCCCGTTCTCCACGTGGACGACAGAAGCAAACTCTCCCCAGCTTACAATCGTGCCCTCGGCCAACTGGCGTTCCAGCACTGGGCGCGCCTGCTGTTCCCCGAAGGCCGTCACCTCACCCGACAGACTGCCTGGGACATTTCGCTCGACAACGTAGGTGAAGATCGGCGCTTCCGGCTGCTGCGCCGTGGAAACCAGCAGGTTCAGCAACAGGCAGAAAACGGCTAGGAGCAAATAGATTGGCCTAGACATCTTTACCTCCAGTTGAGGCAGCAAGCGTGCTGCCGTCCGAGGGGGATTCCTAAGGTGCGATGAAGCCTAGGCACATGGCTTATATTTGTCAACCATCTCCTGTTATAGATAGCGTGTTTTGGAACCAAGTGTTTGCCGAACCCTTCTACGCCTTCGAGTCGGCAAAGCGCGGCACTTAGGGGAGGGCTTGTGGGATGGGTTTGTTGAACGTCAGGAGGAGAGCCTACTCCGGGAAGTTCCTGCGGTGCAGGAGGCCTTGGAAGTGCTACTTCGGTAGATTCTCTTGCGCCTGCTTGCCGCGGATGGCCGGGGCGCGGGCTTCCATTTTTTCTGCCTCGGCGTGCGCGTATCTGTAACTACGTCAGGGAGTTGTGGCATAATTGTGCCCTAACGGCGGGGTGGGTGCTTCCCACATGGCGAGAAAAAAGAAGAGAAAGAAAAAGCAGAAGACAGAGGAAATGGGGCCACCCGAGCCGGGAGCCGATCAAGCGCCCCAGGTCCTGCCCCAGACTAAACCCGAAAGCGAAGTGGTTCGGGAGGAACTCCAAGAGGTAGTGCCACCAGCCAGTACTCGCGAACCGTACGAGGAATCTCAGGCGGAACCGGAAGAAGCTGCAGCGACCCCGGCACCACCCTGGGCGGGACTGAGTGCGAAACTAGTTCGGTGGTGGCGCCGTCTGCCGGAGCCATCGGAAGGGGACTCTGTGCCGCCGGGGAGCCCCGAGGTCCCCGAAGGGAGTCTCGAGCCAGCGGTGGGCGTAGCGGAGAGCCAACCGCTGCCCGCGGCCGTCGAAGTTACGCCGCTCCAGCCGGCAGCAGAGGGGGATGAGCTTTCGCACCTGCGCGCAGAAGTCAGCCATCTACGGCAGGCACTGGACGACGCGCTTGGTCAGCGGCGCGAAGAGATGGAGGCGGCTAAGGCGCGGCGCAACCAGCTGGAAGCCGAGCTGGAGCAGAGTCGTGCCGAGGCTGAGACCGCACAGGCGAAGCTGCGGGAGGAGGAGTCACGGGCCCAGGCGCTGGAGGCTGAGCTGGGCGGGCAGAAGCAGTTAGGGGATGAGTTGCAAGCGAAGCTGGGGGAGGAAGAATCACGGGCCCAGGCGCTGGAGGCTGAGCTGGGTGGGCAGAAGCAGTTGGGGGATGAGTTGCAGGCGAAGCTAGACCATTTTGCCCAGCAACTTGCCATTAAAGAGCAGGAGCTGAGCGCCGTTCGCAGTCGGTCGGACGAGGAACTAGCGCAAGCGCAACAGGCTGCGAAGCAAGCGCTGAGCCAGGTACGCGACCAGCAGGCAGCCCTAGACGACGCCAGTAAACGCATCATCGAGCTCCAGACGGAGCTGTCGGCCCAGAAAGCACAAGTCGAACGCCTCCAGGCAGAGAAGACCACAAGGCCCGCTACCCCGGCTCCGCCGCCGTCAATGATGGCAGGGACGACCGGAGCGTCGTTGTCCCCCGCGAAGGCGGCCGAGCTCTACCAGCAGGTTCTCAGTCCTCTGACTGTTCTCATGGCCTCCGCCGACCTGCTGGTAATGAATCCGCAGATGGATGCGTCGCTCCGCGAGACCGCTATGGAAGTGAAGACGCAGAGCGCGACGCTGCTGGAATTGATCAAAAGGTATACCCGCCCGACCGAACCGAGTTGAGCGGGGGCGAGGACGGTTCTAGTTTCCGCAACCCTGCTGTGCCGAACGGCTCGCCCGACCTGAGAATTGACGCTCGTTCTGGAGTGGTTCCCAGCTTACCCACAGTCCGGCGGTGTGTAGCCATGTTTCAGAGCACCTCTACTGAGGCCTGGTGTCTGCCTGATTCCTTGCGGGTCAGCTTTCCAGCTTCTACCCACCTGTGGCAAATCATGTATGCTGGTACGGCGATGATTGGCAGCGTGGGGCTGGCCTCTGGTTTCAGAGTTCGGTAACAATTTTCTATCCTGTTGGTTTGCTTTGCCTTTTGCTTCGGCTTAGCCCCCGCTTTTCCCTGGCATTCGAGCCTTGCTGTTCCGCATTGTTCCAAAGCCGTTTTCGCCCCTTCTACGTACCTCTAGCACCGGTCTTTCGTGACAACGGGCCCTTCTGTGTCAGAAGGAAACCCTTTGGCGCGGCCTGAGCGCGTTGACTCAGTGCGGTCGGGGGTCTAGGATGGCACGGCCCTTCAAGCGTCTTCGGAAGGGGATTTTCAACGGTAGCGCCGCCAACTGCTCTCTCACCGGTTCGCCCGGTTCTCAGGGCCGTCGTGTGCACGGTCGTGCCGGAGGCGTCGGCCTTGGACGAAGGGGAATGGACTGATCTGGAGGGACTAATCGAGGTTGCGCTCCGCGATCGACCCCAAGCCCTCCAGCGTCGGCTGCGACTCTTCCTTCATCTTGTGCAGTGGCTGCCTGTGGTTCGCTACCGTCGGCCTTTCACCTCCCTCAACCCGGCGCAGCGCACGCGCTTCCTCTCATACCTAGAGGACCACTCGCTCCAGCTCGTCCGCGTCGGCTTCCGGGGGCTTCGTACGCTCGCCCTGCTCGGTTATTACGGTCGGCCAGAAGCCGCCGAAGCCATCGGCTACGCTGCCGACCCTCGGGGTTGGGAGGCACTGAGATGAGGAAACGCAGCTACGACATCGTCATCGTTGGCTCCGGCGCCGGCGGCGGTACGGTCGCCCAGGAACTCTCTCCACTGTGCAAGAACGATGGCCTGGGCATCGCCGTGCTGGAGAAGGGACCGAGGCTGCGCGACGAGGAGTTCAGCGGCAGGGAGCTGGAGATGGCGCGGACGCTGTACGAAGACGGCGCAGGCTTTCTCACGGCTGAAGGTACGATGACCCTGGCCTTCGGCCGCGCCTACGGCGGCTCGACGGTGGTCTACACGGGCACTTCGCTGCTTCCCCCGGAACGTGTTATCCAGCGCTGGGACGTACCGGGCATCACCTTTGATGACATTGCGCGGCGCGCGCGGAAGTTCATGGCCGAGAACAACGTGCATCTCCTGGAGGACAAGCTGATCAACGAGAACAATCGCCTGTTCGTCGAGGGTTGCCGCCGTCTGGGCTATCGGGTCCAACAGTTCCCCGTGAATATCAAGGGGTGCCGGGGTTCGAGTCTCTGCAACCTGGGCTGTCCGAATCAGGCCAAGCAGGGGACGGACCGCGTGCAGTTGCCGCGTGCGGAGCGCAATGGCGTGGAGGTTGTGACGCGCTGCGAGGTTCTGGCGATCGAAGGTAAGACATTAGTGGCTCGAGTTTCCCCCAAGCCACCGGACGGGAAGGGCGAGCCTTCGCCCTGGGAGCCCGGCGAATACCGGATTGCTGCGAGGATCATCGTGGTGTGCGCAGGTGCGGTCAACACACCGGCCCTGCTGCTTCGCTCAGGCATGGCGAAGCGTTTGTTGCGGCTTGGCCGTGGCTTCACTGCTCACCCGGCATATATCGTGGTGGCCGAACATGAACGCCCGATCACAAACTTCGTCGGCCACCCCAAGAGTTTCTACCTGGATCAGTTCGCGGATAGCGACCACTTCGTTCTGGAGACGTGCATGTATTTTCCGTTTACGACCGCCAAGAGCCTGACGGGATTCGGGGAAGCGCATAGCGCCTTCATGCGGGCCTTCCCGCGACTGCAGATGATTCTGGTGCTCATCTGCGATCAGGCGGACGCGCACAATCGTGTGACGATCGACGGCCGTGGCCGACCCGTCGTGCACTATCGGTTCACGCCCGAGGTTGCCCGTGCGCTCGTTCGCGGGGCCATCACGTCCGCGAAGATCTGCTTTGCAGCCGGGGCAAGGCGCGTGCACGTGCCGGTGGCCCAACCCGCAACGGTCGAGGCCCGAGACGCCGGTCGCCTCGAGCAGGTGGCACAGGAATGCCACTTCGAGCCTGGGAGAATGGCGGTTTCGGCTGCTCACCTGCAGGGAGGCTGTGCCATGGGGCGGACGCCGAGCGACTCTGTGACTGACGCCTACGGCAGAGTGCATGGGATTCCATGGCTGTTTGTGGCGGACGCAAGCCTCTTTCCCAACTCGGTGGAAATCAATCCCTACCTGACAATCATGGCGCTGGCCGACCGAGTGGCCGAAAAAACTAAGGAGGAGATACGCGCTCTGTTATGAAGAGGACCGGGGGCGAGATTGTAGTCCGTGCGCTAGAGGATGAGGAGGTGCCGTTCGCCTTTGGGATCCCCGGCACGCACAACATTGAACTCTATGACGCCCTTTCCCGCTCCGAGCGCGTGCGCCCGATCCTAGTTACCGATGAGCAGAGCGCTTCCTTCATGGCCGATGGGGTGTCCCGCTCGTCCGGGAAGCTGGGGGTGGTCAACGTGGTTCCCGGCGCGGGGCTCACCCACGCGCTCTCGGGGATCGCGGAGGCCTACATGGACGGCGTCCCGATGCTTGTCCTCGCCTGCGGCATCCGGACGGACACGGCAAGGGCGTTTCAGCTGCACGATGTCGATCAGCTGGCCATGGCGCGCCCCGTCACCAAGGCGCAGTTTCGACCTGAGCAAGGGTCGGAGATCTACGCGACGATCCGGCGCGCTTGCCGGCTTGCCGCTTCGGCGCCGCCGGGACCGGTAATCGTCGAGATTCCAGCGAACCACTACCTGTTCCGCCACGAGCCCCGGCTGGATGCGGTCGGGGTCCACCCGTCTTCGCCGCAGGCGTGCGGGCCAGCGGATCTCAACCGCGTGCAGGCTCTGCTGAGGGCCAGCCGCCGCCCCCTTCTTTACGTGGGGCTCGGCGCGGCGGGTGCCGGCTGCGACCTAGTGGCGCTGGCCGAACGTCTCGACGCCCCCGTGACGACCACCTTCCAGGGAAAGGGTGTGTTTCCCGAGAATCATCCCCTATGGCTTTGGTGCGGATTCGGCCCGGCGGCGCCTCCCTTTGTGCAGAGGATCGCCGCGACCTGCGACCTGACGCTCGCAATCGGCTGTCGGTTTGCCGAGGTCGGAACCGGAAGCTATGGTTTGCGGCCACGCGGGCCGCTCGTGCACGTAGACATCGACGCCTCGGTGCTGGGCAAGAATTATCCGGCGGAGGTGGCGAGTGTCGCAGATGCCGCCGCCTTTGTCTCCGCTCTGCTTAAGGATGTGCCGCCGCGGGAGGCGGACCCGGAGCTTCGGCAGGCGATCCGCACGGGGCACGCGCAGGTTTGGGCTGACTGGGCGCGCCGGGCTAACAGCGAGCGAGTGGCGCCGCCTCATCTGCTGAGGACCGTTCAGTCGGTTGTGGGCCCGGACGCGATCTACACGACCGACAGCGGCAACGGCACCTTTCTCGGCGTCGAATGCTTGCGCCTCGAGCGGCCGCGCTCGTTCCTGGCTCCGATTGACTTCTCCTGCATGGGCTACGCGGTGCCGGGAGCGTTGGGGGCCGCTCTCGCCTGTCCAGATCGACCGGTCGTGGCACTTGCCGGCGACGGCGCGTTCTTGATGACCGGCCTGGAGTTGCTAACAGCATCGCATCTCCAGCTACCTGTAATGGTTCTAGTTCTTCGCGACCGGGAACTCGCCCAGATCGCCCAGTTCCAGCAGACGGCACTGGCCCGCAAGACCTGCAGCGAGCTGCCCGACTACGACCTGGCAGCGCTTTGTCGTGGCGTTGGCGCCGAGCATCTTTCGCTCTCCCGGAATGAAGATGTCGAGATTGTCTTACGGCAGGCACGCGCTGTGACGGGAGCGGGGCGGGGCGTCGTAGTGGAAGTGGCGATCGATTACTCGCAGAGGACCTACTTTACCCGCGGCGTTGTGCGTACAAATCTCGGGCGCTTGCCGTGGCCTGATCGGTTGCGGTTCGTGGCGCGGGCGTTGGGACGGCGGCTGGGGTGATGGACCAATCTACGCGCAGGGTTCGGCGCAGCGCGGAGTTTCCCACTCAGAGGAAGTTCCGTTGCAGCGGGATGGGCACTGCGGCGAGACCCAGGAGCTGATGCCATGCCAGCGGCCGGCGTTGAAGAAAAGGTCGAACATGTTGCCTCCTGTAAGGAGGCTTGGCGCAAACTCGGCGTAGACCGAAAATTGGGCTATCTCCTGCAGGTGCGGGCGAACGCCGAGGCCGGCGCCGCGGATTGGGCGCGAACCTGTGGGCGGATTCGGGGAATACCCGAAGGGGGCTCGGCACCTCATCTGGAGGGTGCGGCCTGGCTGACCGGTGTGGCCCTTTTCGGCTTCGCCCTCGACACGCTGATTCGTAGCTACGAAACCTTTGTTCGCAGCGGCTCCCTTCCGCCTGCAACCGGGTGGCGGGACCGCCCCGACGGTGGAAGGATCGCCACGCTTTTCCCGTCGCGTTCGCTGGACAGAGTGTTCGCCCCGGGTTACCGCGGAGAAATCTGGTTCCGACCATGCGCGCCTGGTACCCAATCCCGTGGATTCGCTGAAGGCAAGGGCGGCGTCTGCGGCATCCTGGGCGCAGGCAATTACGAGGCGCCCCTGGATGTGCTCTCCAAGATGTTCATAGAGAACAAGGTGGTCGTCTACAAACCCAACCCGGTCAACGCGGCCAACCGGAAGATGGTCGAAGGCATTTTCGCGCCACTGATCCGGGACGGCTATCTTGCGGTCGTTTCCGGCGGGAGCGACATCGGCCAGGCGCTACTGGCCCACCCTGCTGTGGACGAAATCCTACTGACCGGAGGCATCCAGACCTACAACCAGATCATGTGGGGCGCTGACCCTGTAACCCAGCAGCGAAATCGCGCGGGCGGTCGACGGCAGTTCACCAAGCAGCTCGATGCCGAACTCGGGGGCGTTGCTCCCGTCATCGTCGTCCCAGGCCAGTGGACTGAGGCGGAACTCGACCACCACGCCGCGCAGGTCGTTGCCGCCAAGATGGGCAACGCGGGGCACATATGCGCTTCTCCGCAAGCTCTGGTGCTGGACAAAGCCTGGCCGCAGCGGAAGCAGTTTCTTGATCGCATACGGCATCATCTCTTCAACGCTCCCCCCGAGTGCTCCTACTACCCCGGCGCGCAGAAGCGACAGCAACGTTTCCACGAAGCCTATCCGCAGGCTGAAGAACTCGGCCCACAAGAGCCTCGGCTGGAAGGGCAAATGAAATCGCTTTTCATTCCCGATGTCCCGCTGGATTCCTTTGTCGCCAAAGAGGAAGCCTTCTGTTTGGTGCTGGCTGAAACTTCTTTGGAAGGCACCGGGGGGGACCCGGGGACGTTTCTCGCCAGGGCAGTTGACTGCTGCAACCAGCATCTCTACGGGACGCTTTCCTGCACCCTTCTGGCGGACCCGCGCACGCAAAGGAACCTGGGCAGCCGGCTGGACGACGCCATAGCCGCGCTGCACTACGGAACCATCGGCGTAAACACGTGCGGCCTGATGGTAACCTTCTTCCCGCCTCTTCCCTGGGGGGCGTACCCGGGCCACACGCCTGAAGACATCCAGAGCGGCGTTGGGACAATCAACAACACATTGATGTTTGAAGGCGTCGAGAAGTCGGTGCTCTGGACTCCATTCGTCTCCCCGCTCCACCCGCAGCCCGGGACTGCCCGGGACAAGGCGATCGGTCGCCGTATGGGACGTTACGCCCTGCGTCCTTCGTATGCGCGGATTGCCAGGCTGGTCAGTGCGGTGGTTCTGGGGATTTGACTTTGCCCAGGTTGACATCGCTGGCGAAGACTTGGGGCAGAACCTCCTGATAAGCCTCGGATCCAGCTTGGCTTCCCTGAGCCGATAGCCCGTACCAAGCTTCTGGAGCATCCTGTGATTTCGGCCGACACGACCCGCTAGCTCACGCCTTGGTGTTGCAACCACTTAGGAGCGCGTCAGATCGCACACTGTTGACACACGATCCCGGTAGTGGTCTGAACTCTGGTTGCCCAAACCAGAGGCTGCCACGACAATCGCCTGAGTCACAACGACGCCCCGTACCAAAAGAAAACGTTTGATACACTCCGCGTTGACGACGCTGAAGATAGCCGTGTTCGCCCCGATGCCCAGAGCTAGCGTCAGCACCGCCACGGTGGTGAAGCCGGGGTTCCGCCCCAGCATCCGAAAGCCGTAGGCAGATCCTGCCACAGCGTTCCCATCACCCTACCTCCAGCAGGCTCATTCGAGTCTGGTGGCGGCATTATCCAAACTAGGCGCAGCCTCATGGTGCCAGGTGGCCAGCAGCAGGATTTTACCGTTGACGGGGGAGACGTGGATGTAGAAGACGCGCCCGTCAACTTCCAGGTCGTAGAAGCCGTCGCGGCGGGGGTCGGGGCGGACAATGATGTCGCTCCCCTCCATCCCGCGGTCTGGCTCGCGGCAGGCTCGGGTCAACTCACTAAGCAGGGCGCGGAGCTGGTCGACGCGCTCGACCGGATAGCCGCGCAGGTTGTCAATGTCGATGGGATGGCTCGGTCGGAACCTCATTAGGAAGCTCCGCAGAAATTCATTTGTCCTTCGCAACAAGACTGGCAGGTGGGTTGGCCATCGCGGCCCCACGGCCTAACCGAATTGACTGTAAGTGCCTTACTGACGGAACGGCCACTCCCGTCCGGCCTTTGGGTGCCCGCTCCTGCGACGACCTTGTGGTACAACCGGACACTCGGTTCCATTTTCCGGCGCAGTTCCTTCTTGGCGCGAAATATCAATGTCTTCACCGAATTCGGTCCCATGCCCAGCGCCTTGGCAATCTCGTTGTAACTCATCTCGCTGTAGTACCGCAGAAGCAGCGGGAAGCGGTAATGGTCGGGCAGCCGGTCGACTAGTTCTCTTACCCGCTGCCGCTGTTCACCGTTGAGTACCTGCGACAGGGGAGAGGCCTCCGCCCCTTCCGGCACGGTGGCGGTCACATCTTCCGCTGCAAACAGCCGTGCTTCCACCTCCCGCCGCCGCAGCCTGTCAATGGAATGGTGGCTGGCCACACTCAACAGCCACGGCAAGAACGGCAGAGAGGGATTATGGCTGACCAATGCGCACTGTATCTTCACGAACACCTCAGCGGCGGCATCCTCGGCATCTTCCTGCCTGCCCAAGAGCCGGCGGCACCGCCCGAGAACCCAGTGATAGTACGAGTTATACAGTTCACCAAATGCATCATGCTCACCTCCACGGGCCCGCTCGACAACAGCGCGAAGTCTGGCATCCTCCATTCTGCTTGAGGTTGATTTCGGCTTCATGGCTAACCCTCTTGTGCAGGCTCGCGACTGCGCCGTGGTTTTTGGCCACACGCGCCGCCGCTTGTTGCTGACTTTCCCCGACGTGGGCGGGTACCTCAATGGCGCGGAGGTTAAAGAAGAGTCACGCATACGTCACGCAGTAACTCCCCTTCTACGAAGGAGTTACACAGCCGCCTCCTCGCGTGGTAGACTCGACGGGCCCGGGGGCCTCGGGAGGGTTCCGTGCCAGAAGCCACCCGCTCACCTCAACCCATACGCTTCGGGGTTTTCGAGCTCGACCTGCGCGCGGGCGAGCTGCGCAAGAAAGGGGTCAGGGTCAAGCTCCAGGAACAACCGTTCCAGATTCTGCTCATGCTCTTGGAGCAGCCCGGTGAGGTAGTGACGCGGGAGGAGTTGCGCCAAAAGCTCTGGCCCGAGGGCACCTTCGTCGATTTCGAGCATGGCCTCAACGCTGCGGTCAACCGTCTCCGGGACGCGCTGGATGATTCCCCTGATACCCCCCGCTTTGTCGAAACCATCCCCCGCCGTGGTTACCGCTTCATCGCCCCGGTCGGGGGCGCGGGCATCCCCTCCGCGCGTTTACCAGCAACCCTAGCCCGGCCTCGGATGGCGTGGTGGATAGGACTCGCCTTGCTGGGCCTCACCGTGGCCGTACTTGCGCTGCTGATCGGATTCAATGTGGGTGGGCTGCGCCAGCGCCTGCTCGGGGGCGTGGCGCCGGGAGAAATCACCTCCATCGCCGTGTTGCCGCTGGAAAACCTCTCGCACGACCCCGCGGACGATCCCTTTGTGGACGGCATGACCGAGGAAGTGATTACCCAACTCGGAAAAATCAGCGCCCTGGAAAGGGTGATTTCTAGACACTCGGTCATGCAGTACAAAGACACCGACAAGCCCCTGACGGAGATCGCGCGGGAGTTGAACGTGGACGCGGTTATCGAAGGCTCGGTGCTGCGGGTGGGCGAGCGGGTGCGGATCAATGTGCAGTTGATCCAGCCGCTGCCGGAACGGCACCTGTGGGCCGAGAGCTACGAGCGCGACCTCAGCGACGTGCTGGCCTTGCACGCCGAGGTGGCGCGAGCCATTGCTAGTGAGATCAAGCTTGTGCTGACACCCGAAGAAGAGACGCAATTGGCTAGTGCCCCTGCAGTCAATCCCGAGGCCCACAGGGCTTATCTGAGAGGTCGCTATTTCTGGAACAAGGGCACTCCTGAGGGCTTCAACAAGGCCACTGAGTACTTCCAGGAGGCAAGTGAAATAGACCCGGGCTACGCACCGGCCTACGCCGGGTTGGCCGATGCCTATTTGGACCTGGCACTAGAGGGACTGCCAGCAGCGGAGACCGAAGCGCGGAGAGACGCAAGGGAAAAATCCAGGGCAGCAGCGCGGAGAGCCCTGGAGATTGACGACACGCTCAGCGAAGCCCACGTCTCGCTGGCTTCCATCCGGTTCTATTTTGACTGGGACTGGTCTGGTGCTGAGACAGCATTCCAGCGCGCTATAGAGCTGAACCCGAGCAATGCGTTAGCTCGCCAGTGGCACTCTGACTTTTTGTCGGCGATGGGGAGTCATGAGGAAGCCATTGAAGAGGCGAAACGCGCCGAAGAGCTGGATCCTCTCTCGCCGCTCGCAAGCAATGTTGTGGGGGCGGCGTTCTACTACGCGCGCCAATACGATCAAGCGATCCAGCAATACCAGAAGACGCTGAAGCTTGACGCGAACTTTCCTCCGGCACTCGGGAGGCTCGGGCATGCTTATCTACAGAAGGGCTTACATGAGGAAGCCCTCGCAGCGTGGCAAAAGATGGAATCTGTTTCCGGCAATGAGGAGATGGCGAAGGCCTACGCAGAGTTAGATCTCGAGGATGCCCTGCATAAGCGGCTCGATCGAGTCAAGGGCCCCTCGCTGGCAGCCGGCTGGGGCGCTATTGCCAGAATCCATGCAATCCTCGGTGAGAAGGACGAAGCGTTCGCTTGGCTGGAAAAGGCCTATGAAGAGCACGAGTTTGTTTCCCTCAAGGTGCATCCAGGGTATGACCCTCTCCGCTCTGACCCGCGCTTCCAAGACCTGCTGCGCCGCATGAACTTCCCCCAGTAAGCCGGTTTCGCCTGGGTGTGCCAAAAGAACCCTTTGACACGTCCGTCTCTCACAGGCCACCGGGCAAGTTTCAACGCCTGCCGAAACGCAAGCGGGAAAAGAATGGACACTCAATGAACACTGAGGCCCAAATTGGGGCGACGCGGACTAGGCTGAAAGGCCCAGACCCCTATGAAATCAAAAGAGAAGAAATGGTCGGGTGGTGGAAATTGAACCCACGACCTCCCGCTCCCGAACCAGGCGCTCTAACCAGGCTGAGCTAGGCCCCGCGGGCGAAGCACCACTATAGGCAAAGATTCCTGCGAGCGAAACCGATTGCCGCTGGCCTGTTAGGAGTCGCGGCGGGTGGGGCCATACGGCCGCCTGTCTGGGCGGGCGCCGGGGGTGGGGGCGAGGGAAAAGCTGTTGAGTTCCTCGACCCAGCCGGCCAGGTGGCGGAGGAGGTTGTGCTCGGTGCGGTCAATCTGGAGCGGCGTGATCGAGATGCTGCCCGCGCGGACGGCGGCGTAGTCGCTGTCGGGCTCGATGCGGGCCAGATCAACCCGCTCGTGCAACCAGTAGCAGTTTCGGCCGCGGGGGTCAAGGCTCTCGACCACATAGTTTTTGGTAATTTTGCGCGACTGGCGCGTCAGCCGCACCCCGTTGCGCCACGGCTCGGGGACGTTGACGTTGAGTACGACGCCTTTCGGCACTTCGCTCTCGAGCATCTTCAGCCCCAACTCAACCGCAAACGCGGCCGCCACGTCGTAGCGATAGACCTCTCGCGAGGCCACCGAGATGGCAAAAGCGGGCACGCGGTTCAGCACCGCCTCGAAGGCGGCGGCCACCGTGCCGGAATAGAAGATGTTCTCCCCCAGATTGGCGCCGCGGTTGATGCCGGCGATGACCAGGTCGGGCGCAACCTCGCAGAGATAGTTCAGCGCCAAGATGACCGAGTCAACCGGCGTGCCCTCGACGGCGAACTTCCGCTCGCTGATTTTTTCATAGCGGATGGGCTGCTGCAGCGAGATGGCATGGCTGGAGGCGCTGCGCTCCAGGTGCGGCGCCACCACCGTCAGCTCGGCGTGTTCTTGCAGCGCCTCTTCGAGCGCCGTCAAGCCGTCGGCGTTGATCCCGTCGTCATTCGTCAACAGGATGTGGCAACGGTTCTCGTCGGATTGCGACACTACTGAACCTTTCCCGTCGTTTCTCGTCGGAAAAAACCGTGGTCGAGAGGCTTTAGCCACGTTTCGCGCAGGATTGAACCTCTCTGCGCATTCGCGCGCGACCCCTCTGCGCTTCCTCACGCGCAAAAAATGGTCGGGACGGCGGGATTTGAACCCGCGACCTCCTGCACCCCAAGCAGGCGCGCTAAACCAGGCTGCGCCACGTCCCGACG
>JBHIAG010000059.1:0-13328 GCA_046758465.1 Terriglobia bacterium
GCGTACCGGCCACCGGGTGAGCCGCGGGGAGGGTCTGGTGCTGCTCGCCGGCTACGTCGGTTTCCTGGCGGCGTTGTTTTTGCGCTAGCCCACTCTGGAAAGCCACTGCAGCCCGCTCTGGGCCGCCCGCCCCGCAGGCCCGGGGGCCACGGTTCCACCTGACCGCCCACCGAAAAGCTAGCCGCTGCGCCATGCCCTTGTTCGGGGTGCCAGCTACGCGCTTGCCCGGCCCCCCCTGTGGGCTTTAGAATAGGATGGGCGGCCGCAAGGATGGCGAGGCGGAGGCTGCGTGCCTTCCAACCCTTAAGTCGTGGTGGTAGGACCCGTGGAGGAGAGGTTTCACGGATACAGAGGAAATGGGTCGACGAATAACGCAACCTGCCGCTACGCCTCCCGACTGGCCTCCGCCAGCTAAACTCTGGCTCTCGACAGCCGTGCTTTTCTGCCTGGCAGCGGCTGGGGGAGCCGCGCTGGCCGCCCAAAACCCACCGCCAGCCCAGGTCCGCTACACCGAGGTGCGCGACTACAAACTCCGCCGCACCATCGCTCTGCCCGGCTCGGTCGAGGCCCGCACCTCCAGCGTGCTGGCGAGTGAAGTTGCGGGTCTGGTGGTGGAGTTGCGGGCCCGGGAAGGCAAGCGGGTGACAAAAGGCCAGGTGCTGGCGCGCCTGCGCACCACGGCCCTGGAACTTGAACTCCAGGGCGCTCAGGCTTCCCACAAGGAAGCCACGGCACGGCTCAAACGCGCCGAAAAAAACCTCGAACGCACGCGCGAACTCTATGAGTCCAAGATCTTCTCGCAGGAGCAACTCGACGATCAGTTCTACGAATACAACGCCTGGCAGGGCCGCTGCGATCAACTGGAAGCTCAGATCGCCCGCATCCAGCACGACATCGAGCGTGCCACCATCCGCGCCCCCTTCGCCGGGGTGGTTGTGCGCGAGCACACCGAGGTCGGCGAGTGGGTGGCCGAAGGCGGCCCGGTGGTGGAAATCCTGGGGCTCGCTGAGCTGGAAATCCGTGTCGAGGTCCCCGAGCGCTACTTTCGCAACCTCAGGGTCGGTGCCCGCGCCCGCGTGACCTTCGAAGCCCTGCCGGGGCGCGCAGTGTCGGGGCGCGTGCTCAGCGTCATTCCCCAGGCCGACGCCCACGCCCGCACCTTTCCTGTGAAAGTCCGCGTCCGCAACCCGCAGCGCCAGATTGGTGTGGGGATGCTGGCGCAAGTCTCCTTCCCCGTGGGGGAGACCTACGCCGCCAGGCTCGTGCCCAAAGACGCCATCGTCACTCGCGGCGAGAGAACGTTTATCTACCTGCTCAACGGGGACAGCACCGTGTCGGAACTGGCGGTGGAGACTGGTAGCGGCGTCGGCTCTTGGATTGAGGTCAAGGGCAAGGTTGAGCCCGGCCAGCACGTCATCACGCGCGGCAATGAACGCCTCTTCCCCGGCCAAGTAGTCCGCGGCCAGCCGCTCGCCTACGAGCTGCCATGAAAATCATCGACGCTGCCATCCGCTACCCGGTCAGTACCGCCGTGGGCGTTATCCTGCTGGTGCTGTTCGGAAGCATCGCGCTCTTCCGCATCCCGGTGCAGCTCACCCCCACCGTGGACGAGCCGCAAATCACGGTCCGCACCGTCTGGCCGGGCGCCAGCCCGCACGAGATTGAGCGCGAGATTGTCGAAGAGCAGGAAGAGCAATTGAAAAGTGTCGAAGGCCTGGTGAAGCTCGAAAGCCAGAGCTTCGAGAGCCGCGGCGAAGTGAAGCTGACTTTCCTGACCGGCACCGACCTTGACACCGCCCTGCTGAAAGTCGCCACCCGCCTGGAGCAGGTGCCGCGCTATCCCGACGACGCTGACAAGCCGGTCATCACCTCGGTCAATATCGAGGCCAGTGCCATCGCCTGGCTGGTGCTGGAACCCATCCCCGGCGGGCCCTTCCGGGGCCAGATTGAAACCCTCCACGACTTTGCCGACGACCTCATCAAGCCGCAACTGGAGCGCGTCTCGGGCGTGGCGATGGCCAACATCTATTGTGGCCGGGAGCGCGAGCTGCAGGTGATCGTCGATCCCGCGGCGTTGGCCGCCCGCCAGGTCACCCTGCGCCAGATGGCCGACGCCCTCGACCGCGAGAACCGCAACTTCAGCGGCGGCGACTTTGACGAGGGCAAGCGCCGCTACCTGGTGCGCACCGTCGGCGAGTATGCCTCGCCGGAGGAAATCGCCAACGTCATCATCGCCCACCGCAACGCCGTCCCTATCTACGTGCGCGACGTCGGCCGCGTCGCGCTCGGCTACCGCAAAGCCGACGCCGTCTGCTGGCAGAAGGGGACGCGGGTACTGGTCTTGAACGTCCTGCGCGAGACCGGCTCCAACGTGCTGGAGGTGATGGCGGGCCTGCGCGCGGCGGTGGATGACCTCAACCACGATTTGCTGCACCCGCGCGGGCTCGACCTGCGCCTGGTCTACGAAGAGACCGAATACATCTACAGCGCCATCGGCCTGGTGCGCCAGAGCCTTTTGCTGGGCGGGACGCTCGCCATTCTCGTGCTGCTGCTCTTTCTCCGCAGCGGCGCCAGCACGCTGG
Source organism: Terriglobia bacterium (assembly GCA_046758465.1). GTDB lineage: Bacteria > Acidobacteriota > Terriglobia > Acidiferrales > 2-02-FULL-67-57 > JBHIAG01. The sequence continues at coordinate 2,583 of JBHIAG010000059.1, forward strand.
TCATCGCCGTCGCCATCCCCATCAGCCTTATCGGCACCTTCCTGCTCATGGCCTTCTTCGAGCGCACGCTGAACGTCATCAGCCTGGCCGGCATGGCCTTTGCCGCCGGCATGGTGGTGGACAACTCTGTGGTCGTGCTGGAAAACATCTACCGCCACCGCCAGAGGGGCAAGCCACGCTTCCAGGCTGCCTACGACGGCGCGCGCGAAGTCTGGGGCGCAATCCTGGCCAGTACGCTGACCACGGTGGCCGTCTTTGTGCCGGTCGTTTTCATCGAGGAGGAGGCCGGGCAACTGTTTCGCGACATCGCCATTGCCATCACTTGCGCGGTCGGCCTGAGCCTGATTGTCGCTATTACTGTCATCCCGAGCCTCGCCAACAAAATCCTGCGCGCCACCAAGGCTGAGGCCCACTACGCCGCCCACGGCTTCCACAACCTGTTCGGACTCGTGTCCGTCGCCCGGCGGCTGGGCCAGCGGGTGCCGCAAGCGGTCTACTGGATTTGCGGGACACTGCCCCGGCGCCTGGCCGTCATCGCCGTGCTCACCCTGACTCCCCTTCTGCTGGCCTACCTGCTGATGCCGAAGGCTGAATACCTGCCTACCGGCAACCAGAATATGATCTTTGGCATTCTCCTGCCCCCGCCCGGCTACAACACCCAGGAGGTCGCCCGGCTGCGTGAAAGTATGGAGCCCGTGCTGGCCCCCCTGTGGAAACACAAACCCGGTTCCCCCGAAGCGCAGACGCAGCCCGGCGGCGGGCTGGACGCCTTTTGGTACGTCGGCTGGGGCCGGCAGGTCTTTATGGGTCTCAGTGCCAATGACCCCGACCGTGCCCGGGAGCTGATCCCGGTGGTGCAGGAGGCCATCGGCCGCCTGCCCGGCACCTTCGGCGTCGTCAACCAGGCCAGCCTGTTTCAGCGCAGCGAGGTAGGCGGCCGCATCATTGATATTGAAATCACCGGGCCGGAGTTGGAGCGGCTCATCGCGCTGGGCGGGCAAATCTTCGGCCAAGTGCGGCAGAAGCTGGCCGGGGCGCAGGCACGCCCCATTCCTAGCCTCGACCTCGGCAACCCAGAAGTGCGCGTGCTCACCCACCGGCGGCGTGCCGCCGACGTTGCGATTTCCAACCGGGAACTGGGCTTTGCCGTCAACGCCCTGGTGGACGGCGCCAAGGTCAGCGACTACCAGCACGAGGGCCGGGAGATCGACCTGATGCTGCGCGGCAAGGATGAGTACGCGACCCGCACGCACGAACTGGAGATGATCCCCATCGCCACGCCTGACGGCCGCCTGGTGACACTGGGCTCGGTGGCGGAGTTGGATGTGGTGGCGGGGCCCGTGCAAATCAATCACGTCGAGCGGGAACGCGCGGTCACCATCCAGGTCACTCCAGCCGAGCAGATGCCGCTGGAGGCGGCCATGGACTCGATCAGCAACGACATCGTCCAGCCGCTGCGCGCCCGCGGCGAGTTGGGCGGGCTCTACCGCGCCACCCTGAGCGGCACGGCCGACAAGCTCACCCAAACCCGCCGCGCATTGCAGTGGAACTTCATCCTCGCCATCGTCATCAGCTACCTGCTGATGGCGGCGCTGTTTGAAAGCTTCCTGTACCCGTTTGTGATTCTGTTCAGCGTGCCCCTGGCGGCGCTGGGAGGCTTTCTGGGGCTGGCGACGATGAACGCGTTCCGCTATCAGGCGATGGACGTGCTGACGATGCTCGGCTTTGTCATCCTCGCCGGCATCGTGGTCAACAACGCCATCCTGGTTGTCCACCAGGCGCTCAACCACATGCGCCACGAAGGCCTGGCGCCGCGTGAGGCCATCCGCGAATCGGTCCGCATTCGCATCCGCCCCATCTTTATGACCGTCAGCACCACCGTCTGCGGCATGCTGCCGCTGGTGCTCTTTCCGGGCGCCGGCTCGGAACTCTACCGGGGGCTGGGCTCGGTGGTGCTGGGGGGATTGATCGTCTCGACCGTCTTCACGCTCTTCCTGGTGCCGGCGATGTTCAGCCTGGGGATGGATATCCGCGCCGCCCTCACCGCCCGCGTCCGCGCCTTGGTCGGCGCCCCCAGCGAAGCCTCCGACGACTAAGCGGATCGACCTCCCGCTAGACCCCAGCAGGCTCTAGCTGGGTGCTGAAAAATGTCATTCCGACGGCTGGCGTCGTGTGCCAGCCGGAGGAATCTGCTTTTCTTTCAACACAAGCAGATCCCTCGCTCCGCTCGGGATGACAGACCGAATGCCTTTTTCAGCATCCTGCTACGGGTGCGGCAGGCCCGCGGGTGGCCGGTAGATGGCCGCCGCCACCACCCCCGCGATCATCATCTGCCCGTAGCCAAAGATGATCCACTTCACCGCCATACTCAGCCCTACCTGTAGCACCGCGTACAGGACGAGCGCCCCGGGGACAAACAACAAGGTCGCTACCAGCAGCCCGAACCGTATGCCCTGCCCCAGCCAGTGCTTTTCGAACTCAACGCCCTTGGTGTAGATGTAGCAGAACACCAGCGCGAAGATGAGCTGGGCAAAGTAGACCAGGATCATCCGCTTCCACAATTCTTCCGGGGCTCGCCAGAGGGTTGAGCGTGCGTAGTCGGCCGCGAGCAGCACTTCATGGATCACGTAGCCAACGGCCGTAGAGACTACGAAGACTGCAATCACCGCAAGCAAGTACTTCTTCCAGTCGAGCATCGTGCCTCCTTGCCTCGGCCCGTCCAGGCTGTTTGAAAACTGTTGGCGCCTATTCTACCCGTCCACTGCACAAATTCCTATTGACGCGTGGCGAGGGGGGGTTGAGGATGGAAGCAGACGATGCGCGCGGCCATCGAGAGCTTCCTGAAACACCTGCGCTATGAGCGCAACGCCAGCCCCCACACCTTGCACAACTACGCCAGCGACCTCCGCCAGTTCGCCGCCTACTTCGCCCACACCCACACGCCCCTGAAAGAAATCGGGCGCGAGGAAATCCGCGAATACCTGGGTGCCCTCTACGACCGGAAACTCGACAAGGTCTCCATTGCGCGCAAGCTCGCCACCCTCCGCTCCTTCTTCAAGTTCTGCGTGCGCGACCGCTGGCTCAAGGAAAACCCTGCCCGGCTGGTGCGCACCCCCAAGTTCGCCCGGCGCCTCCCCAGCGTCCCCACCGCCGAGCAGATCAATCGCTTCCTCGATGCTCTGGCGGAACCCCCGGCGGGGAAAACCCAGGGAGGGAAACGCGCTGCCCGCGCGCGGCGGATGCTGCGGCGCGACTGCACCCTGCTGGAACTGCTCTATGCCTCCGGCCTGCGCGCCAGCGAACTCGTTGGCCTCGACCTGACCGACGTGGACTTGAAGGAGCAGGTGGTGCGGGTGCGCGGCAAGGGGCGGCGGGAGCGCCAGGTGCCATTCGGTTCCAAGGCGCGGGCGGCGCTGGAGCGCTACCTCGCCGTGCGCGCCGCGCTGGTCACGGGCGGCCAGGCGGCGGGCGCGGCGCTGTTCATCAACCCCCGGGGCCGCCGGTTGACCTCGCGCTGGCTAGGGAAAATCGTCGAGAAGTACGCGCGCCGCTTCGAGCCCAACTGGGACCTGCACCCGCACGCGCTCCGCCACGCCTTCGCCACCCACCTGCTGAACGAGGGCGCCGACCTGCGCGCCATCCAAGAATTGCTCGGCCACCGCTCGCTCTCCACCACCCAGAGGTACACTACGGTGTCCATCAGGCAACTGATGGAGGTCTACGACAAGGCCCATCCAAGAGCCTAGGCCTCCCGGTGGCAGGTGCCACCGGGCTCGGCGGGTTTGGTTTGGCAATTGAAGGGGGGTTTACGACAAAACCCACCCACGAGGGTAAGAGCGGTACCATGCGTGGGCGATCTGTGCAAGCAACGAAGCGAGTTCTACGAGTCTTGGGGGATGGTTGCCTCGCTGTGGTTCTCGTGCTGTCTCTCTGGCTCTTACTCTACTTGGCGCTTGAGTACCTATTGTTGGATTGGTTGCTGGAATTCGACAGCTTAGCTATAGCATACATTTTGGAAATTATCTTCGGTCACAGCGGAATTAACGTCGGTATCATACTGATTGGTGCGCCACTTGGCTTCCCTTTTGTCGCCTACCTTTCTTACCGGGTCCCAAGTTTTTCTTGGAGGAGAGACTGGTGGGTGGTACTGCTCGCAGAGCACGCTTTTGGACTTGTGGGCTGGAGCGTGGGTGTTGCCCTCAATCTTATGTCCGCACGCCTGCCCATTCTTCTCGGCGATGGGATCGTCGGGGGGATGACTAGTATGGCTAGTTATGTTGCCGCCGCATGGTGTTTGCCGGTCGCTTGGTTTGCCTACCGACGTCTTCGCTTGTCCGTTCGATCAAGCACCTGATGGAGGTGTATGACAAGGGCCATCCCCGGGCCTAAGCCGAAGGGAATGAAGCTGCAGCAGAAACAAAGGGCCAAGCGCATTCTGAGCGTGATTGGGGACGGGACTCTGGGCTTATCCGTCTTGCCTATACTCGCCTATTTGCTGGTTCTTCTCCGCCAAGCTCTGGCCTCATTCGGGGGAGAGAGGGATTGGATGTATTTTTTGGATAACCACGGAATACCGATTTTCGTCCCCGTATTCCTATTGTTCGCGCCCCTTGGTTTTCCCTTGGTCGGCTATCTCTCCTATCGTTTTCCCCAGTTCCGCTGGCGACGAGACTGGTGGTTCGTCCTGCTGTCAGAAGTTGGAATGGCAGCGGCGGGGCTGGCGTTAGTGCTGTTAGTGCTCATGGTAGCTTCGTCGGCGCAAATTCTCGGTCCACACCCAGACGTAAGATTCCTAGAGAGCCTTTCGTTCGCCATTGCCTACATTGGGGCTAGCCTGTACTTACCAGTTCCGTGGTTTGTCTATCGGCGGCTTCGTGTTCCAAGCGCACCGAAACCGGCTCACTGATCTCGAACCCCGAGCGCTGAGAGAGGTTTCGCCAGCAACTTTTTGGCCCCAGCGGGTTGGAAGCAAACGCAGGGTTTATCCCGGACGAGGAGCAATGATGATGCCATCGCGTTCTCATCTGCGGCGTCGCTTGGCCATTTTCCTGAGCCTGCTACTAACCGCGGCCTCTACCAGCCTGCGCCGCGGCGTAACCGCTTTCCCTCCACTACCGTCTTAGGGTATAAAGTAGCTCCCTTAGTGGGGAGCGGTTCCTTCCACAATGTTGCGAGCGAGGTGAGCGATGTTCCGACGAGCCCTAGGTCTGGTGTGTGTCCTGGTTGTCCTGGCCCTGCCTTTGGCGGTCCTGCCAGTTGCTGCGCAAACGATCCCGACGCCGGAAGAGTTTGCCGGCTTCCGCATGGGGACGCCGAAGAGGCTGGTGCGCTGGGAGAAGATTGTCGAGTACATGAATCGGGTTGATCGCGCTTCCGACCGGGTCGTGGTCGAGGAACTGGGGAAGAGCACACGGGGCAATCCCTTCCTGCTGGTGATGGTGTCGGCGCCCGCGAACCTGGCGCGGTTGGAGGAGTTCAAACAACTGCAGCGGCAACTCGCCTATCCCTACGAGCTGGATGAGGCGGCCGCCGAGCGGCTGATTGCACGGGGCAAGGCGGTGCTGCTGATTACGCTCAACATCCACTCCACGGAAATCGGCGCGAGCCAAATGGCGCTGGAGCTTGTGCACCGGCTGGCGACGGAGAACTCGCCCTTCATCCAGAACATGCTCGACAACGTGATCTTGTTGTTGGTGCCGTCGTTCAACCCCGACGGGCAGATCATGGTGGTGGACTGGTACAACAAGAATGTGGATACGGAATACGCCCTGAGTTCGATGCCGTGGCTTTACCACTACTACACCGGCCACGACAATAACCGCGACGCCTTTGCGCTGACGCAGGTGGAGAGCCAGCTGGTGACGAAAGTGCTCTACCAGGACTGGTTCCCCCAGGTCTATCTCGACGAGCACCAGATGGGCCCTTCGGGGCCGCGGATTTTTGTGCCGCCCTTCCGCAACCCCATCAATCCCAACGTGGACCCGACCATCTGGGCGATGAACGGCCTGCTGGGCTTTGCCATGAACGCGGCGCTGAACGAGGCGGGCTACGTGGGCGTGACCTACGACCAGTTCTACACCTCCTGGTGGCAGGGGGCCTTCATGATGCAGGTCTGGTGGCACAACATCGTCGGCCTGCTGACGGAAGTGGCGAGCACCCGCATGGCTTCACCCCTCAAGCAGGAAAAAGCCAAGCTGGGCATGCTTGCGCGCGGGCCGCGGCCGAGCTTCCAAAAGTTTCTAGACGAGCTGGAGAAGAATCCTGACAAGCCGATTCCCGCGCCGCGCGACACCGTCCCGCGCAACAACTACCCCAAGCCGTGGCTCGGCGGCACCTGGACGCTGCGGGACATCATCGACTACGAACTGGTGGCTAGCTTTGGCTTGCTCGATGCCGTCGCCAACAACCGCGCCACCCTGCTGCGGAACCAGTGGCGGATGGGCCGGCGGGCGATTGCGGCGGGCAAAAAAGGCAACCCGTACGCCTGGGTCTTCCCGCCCGAACAGCACGACCCGGCAGTGGCGGTCAAGCTGCTCGATTTATTGGCGTTCATGGGGGTTGAGGTGCATCGCGCTGAAAAACCCTTCCAAGCCGGCGGCAAAGAGTATCCTGCCGGCAGCAGTGTCATCCTGATGGCGCAGCCGTTCCGCGGCTTTGTCAAGGACCTGTTGGAAATCCAGAAGCATCCCGACCCGCGGAAGATGCCGCGGGGTGCGATGGCCGACCGGCCTTACGACGTGACTGGCTGGACGCTGCCGCTCCAGATGGGTGTCAAGGCCATCCGGATTGATAAGCCGTTTGAGGCTGAGCTGAGGAAGCTGGCCAGCATTCCGCCCGCTACCGGTGAGTTGAACCGTAGCCAGCGGCGGGTGCGTAATCCCTACGGGTATTTGATCCGCCCCGAGCCGAACAACAAAATCATCGCCACCAACCGGCTGCTGAAGGCGGGCTTCGAGGTTTATTGGTTGGCCGAGGAAGTTTCGGTCGGCGGGACGAGCTATCCTGCCGGGACGCTGCTGGTGCGGCACAGGAGAGGGCGGGATACGGGAGCCCAGGTAGAGGAGTTGGCCAAGACGCTGGCACTCGCGGCGGCCGAGGTTGCGCGGCCCTTCCGGGCCAAAGCGCTGCGGTTGCGGGCGCCGCGCGTCGGCCTCTACCAGCCCTGGATCGCCTCGATGGACGAAGGCTGGACGCGCTGGCTGCTCGAGCAGTATCGCTTCGAATACAAGACACTCCACAACGCCGACATCAAAGCGGGCAAGCTGGCGGAGAAGTTCGACGTCATTATCTTCCCGGCCGACCGGACCAAAAAGCAGATCGTCGAGGGCAACAAGCGCAAATGGACGCGCCCCGAATACAAGGGCGGGATCGGCGAGGAAGGCATCGAAGCGGTGCGCGCGTTTGTGCGCGCCGGGGGGACGCTGCTGGTGATGAACCAATCAACCGACCTGGCGCTGGAGACGCTGGCGCTGCCGCTGAAGAACGCGCTGCGGGGGCTGAAGGCGTCCGAGTTCTCCTGTCCGGGTTCGCTGCTGCGGATTTACGTGGACACGCAACATCCGGTGGCCTACGGGATGCGGCCGGAGGCGACGGCGGTGTTCGGCAACAGCCGGGCGTTCGACCCCGCCCCCGGCTTCAGCTACACTGACGTGCGCGTCATCGCCCGCTATCCGACGACGAACCCGCTCCAGAGCGGCTGGATTCGCGGGCCGGAACATTTGCAGGACCGGATTGCGGCCGCCGAAGTCAGCTATGAGAAAGGGCGGGTGGTGCTGATTGGTTTCCGGCCGCAGTTCCGCGCCCAGCCGCATAATACGTTCAAGCTGTTCTTCAACGCGTTGCACTACGCGGCGACAGAACCGGCGGCACTGCCACAACAGTAGAGGCAAAAGAAGCAGACCCCTCGACTTCGCTCGGGGCAAGCGAGGCAAAGGAGGCAAAAGAGATGAGACGGACTTCGAGACTTTTGGCACTGACGACGCTGGTACTGTTTGTTGTCATTCCGGTGAGCACGCTCGCAGCGGGCGCGCCCGAAGCGGGCGCGCAGGCGATCCCGACGCCGGAAGAGTTTGCGGGCTTCCGGATGGGGACGGACAAGAAGCTGGTGCGCTGGGACAAGATTGTGGAGTACTTCGCGCTGGTGGCGCGGGCGAGCGAGCGGGTGGAAGTGCGCGAGCTGGGCAAGAGCACGCTGGGCAATCCCTTTATCCTGGCGACCATCAGTGCGCCGGCGAACCTGGCGCGGCAGGAGGAGTTCAAAGCCATCCAGAGGCGCCTGGCCCATCCCTATGACCTCGCAGAGGCCGAGGCGCGGGAGCTGGTAGGGCGGGGCAAGGCGGTGGTCTTCATCCAGTTGAATCTGCACTCGACCGAAATCGGCGCGAGCCAGATGGCGCTGGAGCTTGTGCACCGGCTGGCGACCGAGGACTCGCCCTTCATCCAGAACATCCTCGACAACGTGATTTTTCTGCTGCTGCCCTCGGCCAACCCCGACGGCCAGGCGATGGTAGTGGACTGGTACAACCAGAATGTAGGCAGCGAGCACGAGTTCAGCCGGATGCCCTGGCTCTACCACCACTACGTCGGCCACGATAACAACCGCGATGCCTTCATGCTCACCCAGATCGAGAGCCAGCTCATCACGCGCGTGCTCTACGAGGAGTGGTTCCCGCAGGTGTTTATCGACGAGCACCAGATGGGCTCGAGCGGGGCGCGCATCTTCGTGCCGCCGTTCATGAATCCCATCAACCCCAACGTGGACCCCATCATCTGGGCGGAGTTGGGCTGGCTGGGCTTTGTGCTGAACACAGCGCTGAATGAGAAGGGCTACAGCGGGGTCATCTACGACGACAGGTACACGGCGTGGTGGCAGGGCGGGTTCCGAGCGGCGGGCTGGTGGCACAACATCGTCGGCCTGCTGACCGAAGTCGCCAGCGCCCGCATCGCCTCCCCCGTCGAGCAGGGGAAGACGGAACTCTGGAAGCAACTGCCGCCTTTGGAAGAGGATTTTCGTCGGCGGCAAGCGCGTGACCCACGCCAGCCGCTGCCGGCGCCGCGCGACACCGTGCCGCGCTTCAACTATCCGCGACCCTGGCTGGGGGGCACCTGGCGGCTGCGCGACATCGTGGACTACGAACTCACCGCCACCTATGCATTGCTCGATGCCTGCGCGAACGGCCGTGTGCGCCTGATGGAGAACCACTACCGGATGGGCCGGCGGGCGATTGCCGCGGGCAAAAAGGGCAACCCCTACGCGTGGGTCTTTCCGCCCGAGCAGCACGATGCAGCAACGCTGGTGAAGTTGCTCAAGACGCTGCGGCTAGGCGGGGTGGAAGTGCACCGGGCCGAGAAGGCGTTCCAAGCCGACGGGAAAGACTACCCGGCGGGCAGCAGCGTCATTCTGATGGCGCAGCCGTACCGCGCCTACGCCAAAGACCTGCTGGAGCGGCAAAAGCATCCCGACCCGAAGCGCTATGAGGCCGGGCGGATCCGCCCGCGGCCGTACGACGTCACCGGCTGGACGTTGCGGTTGCAGATGGGTGTCAAGGCCATCCGGATTGACAAGCCGTTCGCGGCCGAGCTCGCCCGCCTCGACACCATTCCCGCCGCGCCCGGCCAGCTTGCCCGGGCCGGGCGGGGCCGCGTCTACGGGTACTTGATTCGGCCTGAACCCAACAACAAGGTCATTGCCACGAACCGGCTGCTCAAGGCGGGCGCTGAGGTTTACTGGCTGACCGAGGAGGTTGAGGAACCTCCCGCGGCCGGAGCCGCGGGGTTGAGCGGGGGAGGTGGCAGGAGCTATGCGGCAGGGGCGCTGCTGGTGCGCGGGCGGGGTAGGGGTGAGCAGGTGGAGCGGCTCGTCGAGGAGCTTGCGCTCAGCGCGCACGAGCTGGCGCGTGCTCCTGCCCAGAGGGCGCTGCGCTTGCGGACGCCGCGCATCGGGCTCTATCAACCCTGGACGGCCTCGATGGACGAGGGTTGGACGCGCTGGCTGCTCGAACAGTACGAGTTCGACTACACGACGCTGCACAACAAAGACATGCAGGCCGGGAAGCTGAGCGAGAAGTTTGACGTGATTATCTTTCCCGACATGCGCTACCGGCAAATCCTGCGGGGACAGCAGGGGGAGTGGGTACGGCCGGAGTATCGCGGCGGGATTGGCACGGCGGGGGTGGCGGCGGTGCGGGAGTTTGTGCGCGCTGGCGGCACGCTGGTGCTGCTGGGCGACTCAGCGGGGCTGGCGCTGGAGACAATGGCCGTGCCGCTGAAGAACGCGCTCACGGGCGTGAAGCCCAGCGAGTTTTCCTGCCCGGGCTCCCTGCTGCGCCTCCTGGTGGACACGCGCCATCCGGTGGCCTATGGGATGCCAGCCGAGGCCACGGCCAGTTTTGTCAGCAGCCCGGCGTTTGACCTGGCGCCCAGCTTCAGCTACACCGACCTGCGCGTCATCGCGCGCTACCCCACCACGAACCCGCTCCAGAGCGGTTGGCTGCGCGGGCCCGAACATTTGCAGGACCGGATTGCGGCCGCCGAAGTCAGCTATGAGAAAGGGCGCGTGGTGCTGATTGGCTTCCGGGCGCAGTTCCGTGCCCAGGCGCACAATACCTTCAAGCTGCTGTTCAACGCGCTGCACTATGCGGCGGCGGAACCCGCCGCATTGCCGCGCCGCTAGAGGCAGAGGAAGCAGAGGATCAGCATCACACCGGCGGGACGCCGGTGCCACCGCCAGCAAGGTTGGGCCGGGTT
>JBHIAG010000060.1:0-13295 GCA_046758465.1 Terriglobia bacterium
TGGCGGCGCAGGTGTTAGGCGCGCGGGCATTGTCGGTGACGGCGGTGAGCGCGTCGTTGCCCGCAAGCGAGCGGCAGGGCGTGGAGGAGTTTACCCGCGCCTTCGGCATTCGCCACGAGTTCATCGAGACCGATGAACTATCGAACCCGCTCTACGTCGCCAACAACCCCGACCGCTGCTACTATTGCAAGGACGAGCTGTTCGCGCAGCTCGACGCGCTGGCGCGCCAGCGCGGCATTGCCGCCGTTGCCTATGGGGTCAACGTGGACGACCAGGACGACTTCCGGCCCGGGCAGCAGGCGGCGGCCGAGCATCGCGGGCTGACCCCGCTGCTCGACGCCGGGCTCACCAAGGCCGAGATACGCGAACTCTCGCGCCGCGCCGGCCTGCCCACCTGGGACAAGCCGGCGGCGGCCTGCCTGGCCTCGCGCATCGCGCATGGAATTGCGGTGACCGAAGAGAACCTGAAGCAGATCGAACGCGGTGAAGAAGCCCTGCGCGCGCTGGGCTTTCGTCAGGTGCGCGTGCGCTACCACGGTTCACCCGCCGGAGCCTCGGCGCAGGCGGGCGGGCTCATTCGCATCGAGATTGCGCCCGAAGAGCTGCCGCGCGCGCTCACCCCCGAGATGGCGGCGCGGTTCACTGAGATCTTCAAGAGCCTGGGCTTCAAGTTCGTTACCCTGGACTTGGAAGGCTACCGCCAGGGCTCGTTCAACCCGTCCCGCTAAGCGGGACTCGCCGCAAGCCCGCGACCCGTGCACCGAGCATCCCTCAGGGGCTATTGACGGCTGCATAAGCAATGTCCCAAATTGTCATTCCGACCCCGCCCATTCTGCAGAATGGGCGGGGGAGGAATCTGCTTTTTAAGCCATGAATCGTCGGTTCGGCATTGGGCAACCTCGGACTTTACTTCTGCAGCGATCAGTAAAGCCCTGTTTGTTTCTTGGAAGCCTGTACGGCACACGGCTCACGATTCCCGGTTCACGTTTCACGATGCCGGGTTTAGTTGAAGCCTGCTTGCTCCCACTTGCGGAGGGTGTCCTTCACGAGGCCGCCGACGCAGTGAATGACCTGCCGGAAGTACTCGTCCGCCTTGGTCTGGTCGAAGTCCGTGGGCGCGCCGATCCCTTTCTGGTAGAGGGCGATGGAAGAAGGAAACGGCGTGGCTGACCAGGCGCCCGGCGGCGGGTTGGGCGTGGAGGTCATCTCCGGCAGGCGCTCTTTCAGCACCAGGCGCGGGTTGATTGCCTGGATGAAGGCGGTTTCGTTTTCGCCCGCATGTCCGCCGGGGTTGCCGAACACGGCCGCGGTGACTTCGGCGCACGCCGCCCACCAGTTCACCACCAGCGTGTTGACCCCGCGCGCCAGCGCCACCTCCTGCGACACCCGGTTCAGGACTGCGACCTGCGCGCCGCCGTGCCCGTTGATAATGACAATATTCTTGAAGCCATTCCTGACCAGCTCGTTGAGCACGGCGCGCACGTAGGGCGCGTACACCTCGGCGGGGATGTAGGTCGCGCCCGGGTAGGGTGCCATCCGCACGGTGACCCCGTAGGGGATGTGCGGGGCGATCAGCGCGTTGACCTCGGGCGCGATGGCTTCGGCGATCTTCACCGGGGCCAGGTTGTCGGCGCCGTTGTTGATGACGCCGTGGGGCTCCAGCGTGCCGGTGGTGAGCAGGACGGTTTTCGTCCGCGCCGGGACGAGTTCGCGGAACTCCAGCCAGTTCAGCTCATCCAGCCAGCGCGTCCGAATTTCTTGGGCAGAGGCAATGGAAGCAAATGAGGCAACGAGGCAAACGACTAACAAACAGCGTTTCATATTTCACCCCTCACAGGCCCCGCTGAAAAGCGCGGGGCAGGCTAAAGCCCTCAAAAATTTGTGGTGTAATTGGCGAGCCTTCCCGCAGAAGACGCGGGGTCTCCGCTGGGCTCCGAAAAGGGTCGCCCCGCCAAGCAGTGCTAGACCTCCCACACCGAGCCCGGTGGCACCTGCCACCGGGAAAGTCGTTCTTGTGTTCCCCCAGGCAGGAGCCCGGGGGCTCGATGCTGGACTAATAGGGGCTCTCTTCACCATGCGCGCAATGCGCGCAGCCATTTTTCATTGACGCGTTCCCACCCAGATCGCCGGAATGCAACTCCGTAGGGCTTTGGCAGGTTAATTTTTTTGACCACCAAAACCTTATAGGCGAGGCAATAGCCTCGTGCGGGACCTTTCTTATAGTAACGTTCGTTTCTATTTACCCCGTCGAGTCTTTTCTCGATTCTGCGCGCAGCCTGTTCTTTGTTTCTGTACTGGAACCTTTCAATCCGGTTAAGCCGTGACACCCAAACGACCCTTTTATTTCGGCTCTCATACCAATAGACCAAGTCACCTTCGACGAGCTCTCGATAAGGCCAAAGCTTCCTCTTCCACATGTTGTACCAAGTGCTGCCCTCCATTTCTTTGCGCGACGACGGCAGCTCATCGCGTCGGCTTGTAATGTATGCCATTTTCTTTGACTCCTCCCTCCGCCGATTTTACATCTCAGTGCCTGCGGTATCTTCGGTAAAAGTTTGGCGGGCGGCCAAGATGGTGTTGATGTGGATTTGGACGGTGTCGTCGGTGTTGCGGGCGTAGCCGCCCGCAAACGTCACGGCGATGGGGATGCGGCGGTCGCGGGCGGCTTCCAGCACCATGCGGTCGCGCGCGCCCAGGCCTGCAATCGTCAGGCCCAGGCCGCCGAGTTGGTCTTCGCAGTAGGGGTCGGCACCGGCAAGGTAGAAGATGAGCTCGGGGTCACGCTCCCACTGCTGGTGGAAGTCGGAAAAGGCCTTGTCGAAGGCTTGGCGCAGCAGTTTCAAGTAGTCCGCGTCGGCGATGCCGTCGGGGAGGTGGACGTCGAGGTCAGAGGGCGGCTTGGGGTAGGGGTAGTTGTTCTCTTGGTGCATAGAGAGGGTATAGACGCTGGCGTCGCCGGCAAAGATGGCGGCGGTGCCGTTGCCCTGGTGCACGTCAAGGTCAACCACCAGCGCGGTCTCAATGGCCTTGTCGGCCTGGAGGCAGCGCACGGCGACGGCAACGTCGTTGATGGCGCAGAAGCCTTCACCGTGGTCGGGGAAGGCGTGGTGGAAGCCGCCGCCGAGATTGAAAGCGCAGCGGTCAGCCAGCGCCCGGCGCGCCGCCAGGGTCGAGCCGCCGGCCGAGAGCCAGAAGGCGCGGACGAGTTGGGGCGAGTACGGGACCTCCAGGCGCAGCAGTTCAAAGTAGTTCAGCTTGCCCTGCTTGAGCTTGCGCGTCCACTCCTGGGTGTGCACGCGCAGGATGTCGGCGTCGGCGGCGGGCTCGGGCTCGAGGAAGTCCTCGCGGGCGGCGACACCCTCGGCCAGGCACTTCTCCCGAATCAGCTTGTACTTGCGCGCCGGGAAGACGTGGTCGCCCAGGTTCAGGTCGTAGCCGTCGGAATAGGCCAGCTTGAAGGGCAGCATGGCGGAGAATTCTAGCACCCCGTAAACCTTGGCGGAGCCCTGGGCTCCCTGATCCAGCAGGGGGAGGGGAGTAGCGCAGCGCCACCACTGGTAAGTTATTGAAAATACCTTTGTTATGAATACGAAACTAGTTGCTCCCCATGTTTCTGCCATGTTTCTTTCGTGCCCTTCCCCACCTCACTCCGCCAGCGAGCACAACTTCTCAACTCGCTACCTTCACCGTCATCTTTCTAGCCCAATTAGCCTCACTTGTCTAATAACGGTGAACACGATGAACACGGTGCACTTTTTGAGAACTTGTCCTTTTTTGAACTGTAAAGAATCTTGGGTAGCGCAGGGGCTTGGCCCCTGCCGGTCTGCTAGGCCAGGCCACACGGGGGCGGCGCAACGGGAGAAGGGCCGGAGCAGGAGGGAAATGGAGTAGAATAGGCGCTGCGAAGGGCGATGAAGGCGCGGGTTTACGTTACGCTGAAGAAGACGGTCCTGGACCCGCAGGGGCAGACCATCTTGGCGGCGCTGGCCTCGCTGGGCCAGCAAGCCGTAAAAGACGTGCGCCAGGGCAAGGTGTTCGAGCTGGAGCTGGACGGGGTGAGCCGGGCGCAGGCGGAGAAACAGGTGGAACAGATTGCCCGCGAGGTCTTGACCAACCCGGTGATTGAAGAGTTCCGCTACGAGCTGGAATGAGGCCACAGATGCGAAACTCGAAACTCGTGAGCGGGTCGCGGGCCGCGGGTCACTGAAATGTGCGGCATAGTTGGCTACCCTTCGACCCCGAAGCTGCGGGGCTCAGGGTAACCCAGCGGAGTTGAGTGCAACATCATGTGTGGCATAGTTGCTTACATTGGGAAAAAGCCGGTGGTACCCGTCTTGCTGGAGGGGTTGAAGCGGCTGGAGTACCGCGGCTACGACTCGGCGGGCATCGCGGTGGTGGGCGGCAAGGGCGAGCTGGAAATCCGGCGCTGCCAGGGCAAGCTGCACCAGCTCGAAGAAGCGATTCGCCTGCGGCCGCTGGATGGCGTCTACGGGGTCGGGCACACGCGCTGGGCGACGCACGGCCGTCCCACCGAAGAGAACGCGCACCCGCACCGCGACTGCCGGGGCAACATCGTGGTTGTCCACAACGGCATCATCGAAAACTACCTCGAGCTGAAGCAGCAGCTCACCGCCGAGGGTCACAGGTTCGTCACCGACACCGACACCGAGGTGATTGCCCATCTGATTGAGAAGTACAGCTATGAACCTCAGGGGCTCAAGCCCCACTCTATTCCTGGCCGTGATGCCGCAGCTAAAGCTGCGACCCACAAAACACCGCGGGCGAAGGCGGGCGCGAGCGAGGCGCGGCCGTTGGAGGAGGCGGTGCGCCGCGCCGTCGCCCACTTGAGCGGTGTCTTTGCCGTCGCGGTCCTCTCGCGGCGCGACCGCGGCAAAATCATCGCCGTACGCTCGGGGCCGCCGGCGGTCATCGGCCTGGGCCAGGACGAGTATTTCGTCGCCAGCGACATCCCCGCCATCCTCTACCATACGCGCGACGTCCTCTTCCTGGCCGACGGCGACCTGGCCATTCTCACCCCCGACGGCGTGCGCCTCATGGACTTCGACGGCCAGCCCGTGACCCGCGACATCACCCACATCACCTGGGACCCCATCCAGGCCGAGAAGGCCGGCTTCAAACACTTTATGCAGAAGGAAATTTTCGAGCAGCCACGCGCGGTGCGTGACACCTTGCTGGGGCGGGTGGCACGCGACTCCGGCCAGGTGCTCCTGGACGAAATGGACATTACCCCGGAGGAATTCCGCAGCTTCGCCAACCTCAAGCTGGTGGCCTGCGGGACGAGCTGGCACGCCACGCTGGCGGGCAAATTCATGCTGGAGCGGCTGGCGCGCCTCCCCTGCGAGGTGGACTACAGCTCGGAGTACCGCTACCGCGATCCCATCATTGACCACCGCACCCTCACCGTGGTGATCAGCCAGTCAGGGGAAACCGCCGACTCCATCGCCGCCCAGCGGCACGCCAAGCAAAAAAGGTCGAAGACGCTTGGGATTGTGAACGTGGTGGGCTCGATGATTGCGCGCGAGGCCGATGGCACCCTCTACACGCACGCGGGGCCGGAAATCGGCGTGGCCTCGACCAAGACCTTCACCGCCCAACTCGCCGCCCTCTATCTCCTGGCCCTCTACCTCGCCCAGGTGCGTGGCCAGCTCACCCCAGAAGCCTCCAAGCCCTACCTGGAGGAGCTGCTGAAAGTCCCCGGCAAGCTCGAGCAGATCCTCCAGCGCGACGACGAGATAGAAGAGTTGGCGCGGCGTTTCTTCCGCCACTCTGACTTTCTCTACCTGGGCCGCGGTATCCACTACCCGATGGCGCTGGAAGGCGCGCTGAAGCTGAAAGAGATTTCCTACATTCACGCTGAGGGCTATCCGGCGGGCGAGATGAAGCACGGCCCCAACGCCTTGATTGACGAAAACCTGCTCGTGGTCGTGCTCGCCACCGTGGACCGGAGCGACCCCGAGTCGGTGACGCGCTATGAGAAGACGGTGAGCAACATCAAAGAAGTCAAGGCACGCGATGGCATTGTCATCGCCCTGGTGAGCGAGGGCGACCAGCAGGCGCGCGCGGCAGCCGACCACGTCTTCGTCCTGCCGGCCACCCGGGAACTGCTTTCTCCCCTCTTGGAAGTCGTCCCGCTACAACTGCTGGCCTACCACATCGGGGTGCGGCGCGGCTGCGACGTGGACCAGCCCCGCAACCTCGCCAAATCCGTCACGGTGGAGTGACGGGCAAACACGCATCCTCTGCCGCTGCATCACTCCTGGGCCGCCAGCGCGGCAACCTCTGCCTGGAAGCGCTCTCGCAGGCGACGCTGGAGTGCTGGCTCGCAGAACGCCGATTCGAATCCTATCTCGGCGATGCGAATGAGTTGTCTGCGGGTCAGCCCGAGCGCGCGGGCGCGGGCGTACTCTTGGTTGAGCGAGGTCTCGAACAGCCCGGGATCGTCGGTGTTGAGCGTGACGCGCAGCCCGCGGCGCACGTAGTCAGCCACAGGATGGGCCGCGAGTTCCTCGGCGCCGGTCTGCTGCCGCAATGCACCCGTCCGCTGGTTGCTGGTCAAACATACTTCCAGCGGGATTTGCTCCTGGCGCAGATGGTGGAGCAAGTCGGGATCGCGAAACGCCGCCAAGCCGTGCCCGATGCGCTCGGCCCCTAAGGCACGCAGGGCGCCCCAAATATGTTCCGGCCCGCCGGTTTCCCCGGCGTGGATGGTGACGTGCAAGCCGTGTGCGCGCACCAGCTCGAAGGCCTCACCGAACAACTCCGGCGGACCCTGCTGCTCGTCACCCCCAATGCCGAAGGCCACCACCCCCGCCTCTTTCCAACTCACGGCCGTGCGCGCCACGTCGAGGACGTGCCCAGGGCCCAACTGGCGGATGGCATCGAAGACCCACGTGACCTCGACCGGGAATTCCTGCCGCGCCTTCTCGTAGGCTTCCCGCAGGGCGACGAAGATGGCGTCAAGGTCTTGCCGCTTCCAGAGCACGACGCCGGCGGCCAGCGTGATCTCGGCGTAGAGTACGTTCTGCTCCGCGAGCCGCCGCAGCAGCCGCCGCAGCAGGAAGGCGTAGTCTTCGGGCTGACGCAGCAGCTCAGTTACCCACTGGAAGGCTTTCAGGAAGCCGAGGAAGTCGGTGTAGGCATAGCGGGCCTGGACGCGTTCGAGCGTCACTCGGCGGAGACCATTGCGATGGGCGAGTTCGAGCGCAGTCTCGGGCTCCACCGCTCCTTCCAAGTGCAGGTGGAGCTCGGCTTTTGGCAAGCGCGCGATCCACGCGGGGACTTCGACCGGCATCGTCCCTTGCAGGCTCAGCGGGGCAGCGCGGGGCTGCCGGCGTTGAGCCAGGCCGTGTACCAGTAGGAACCGATGTTCTGGCTGGCCTGCGAGAGCTGGCGGATCAGCACCGCCCCAATCTGGTCGTAGAAGCTGTCGTAGTAGGCGTCGTTGTAGGTGGGCTGCTCGGCCCGTGCCCGGCTGTCGGCGAGCAGGATGTTGTCCACCCAGGTGTGCGCCTCCAGCAGCATGGTGAAGGCGTACTCGGTGGGGGTTTCGATCTTGAAGGCGCCGCTGGGCCGGATGATGAAGAACATCTGGTAGCGCTCCACCAGGCTGCGTGCATAGCGGGCATCCACACCCGGTTGGCGGGAGCGGCTGCCGTCGAAGTTCAGTGTGGTGTTAAAGGGATCGTGCGCCTCGGCGACGTAGTGAGCCAAGATGGCCGCCTGGCGCATGATGGCCTCTACGTTGCCGACCCGGAAGGCTTCCTGCAAGCGCTCGCAGGAGCGGTTGATCTGCCAGGGCAATGTGCCCTGCGAGGTCAGCCTCCGCTCGCTGTGTTTGCGGACGGCGGCCTCGTAGTTTCGCGGCAAGGCGGTGAAGGGATACTCGCCGTAGGCGTCGAGGTGAAGGTAACCGTGGTGGAGTTGCTTGCGGTCAGCGCCATCCCACTGGCTGGGGTCGCTGGCGAGGGCGACGATGCGCCGGCGATGCGCCCGGAAGAAGCCCTGGAGAGCAAACGGCAACGCGTCGACGGCTCTGGCAGTCACCAGCCGTTGGCCCGTGGGCTCCCAGGCGGCGCCGGGCGCGACGCACACCAGCGTCAGCAGCAGCGGGAGCAGGCGGGAGCTCCTGGGAGCGCGTTGCGGGCGTCTCGGAGTCACGGGAGCCGCATCCTCGGGCCTCTTACGTCTGGCAGAGTTCGCTGCGCTTGCGACTGTAGGTGAAGATGGCCAGACGAGTCGCGCGCTACACTGGAAACTACAGCCACCTTCCTAAGGGTAAGGAAGTCATCCGGATTACGCAACTGAGAATGCCAGCGTTGTCCGCTCAGGCGCTGGCGTCGAGGTCGACCCGCTCCAGGCCGGCATAGCGTTCGACCAGCTTCTTGCGCCCATAGCCGGGAAAGCTGACCGTAATCTTCGAGTCTGAGCCGGTGCCTTCAACCGCCACCACCGTGCCCACGCCGAAGCGCGCGTGTCGCACCACGCAGCCCAGCGGGAAGCGGGCATGGGCGACGTGCCGTCCGGGCAGGTTCGTGACAAATCGCGCCGGGGCTTCTGTCCCCCCCTTCTTTCTCGGTCTGTGCCGGCCCTGGCGGCGGGCCCGCCGGGGTTGCCAGCGCAGTTCCTCACCCGGTTCGTAGTGCCACTCGCCCGCCGCCTGCGCTTCGCCGGGTGCGCCGAGACGCTCCAGCAGCTCGGCGGAGATTTCCTCTAGGAAGCGCGAGGGGTCGTTCTCGTCAGACTCCTCGCGGCTCCAGCCGCGGCGGCGCCGCGACCGCGTCAGATAGAGCTCGTTCTGCGCCCGCGTCATCCCCACGTAGCAGAGCCGCCGCTCTTCCTCAATCGCCGCCTCGCTCGTGAGCGAGCGCACGTGGGGAAAGACGCCCTCTTCGAGTCCGGTCAGAAACACCACGGAAAACTCGGTGCCCTTGGCACTGTGCAGCGTCAGCAGCGTTACGGGGGAGGTCGCGTCGTAGTCGTCGGCGTCGGAGACCAGCGCCGCCCGGTCGAGGAACTCTTCCGGGGTTTCGCCGCGTTCCTCGCTTTCTTCAGCAGCGCGGATGAGTTCCCACAGGTTTTCGAGCCGCCCGAGGGCCTCCTCGGTGCCGGCCTGGCGCAGCTTGTCCTCCCAGCCGCTCTCTCGCACGACGAAGCGCAGCACGGCGCTCAGCGGGTTGTGTCCCAGTTCTTCCCGCACCCGCTCGATGAACTCGCGGAAGCCAGCCAGGGCTTTCGCCGTGCGCATGGAGGCATCCGCGGCCACAGCTTCGAGTGCTTTCCACAGCGACACCCCCTGCGTCTGGGCGCAGGCGACAAGCGCCTCGCTTGTCGCCGTGCCCAGGCCGCGCGGCGGCACGTTCAGGATGCGCAGCAAGCTCAGGTTGTCGGCGGGATTGCGCGCCAGGCGGAGGTAGGCCAGCACGGCTTTCACCTCAGCCCGCTTGTAGAAGCTGAATCCGCCGACGACGCGATAGGGAATCGCGTAGCGGCGCAATGCTTCTTCGAACAGCCGCGACTGGGCATTGGTGCGGTAGAGCACCGCGAGCCGCGCGCGCGGCTGCGTGCGCTGGTACTGCCAGATGGTTTCGGCCACGAACTGGCTCTCGGCGGTCGGCCGCTCGGCTTGGTAGAGTTTGGCCTTCGGGCCTTCGCGGCGCTCGCTCCAGAGCACCTTGCCTTTGCGCGTGCGGTTGTGGCTGATGAGGGCCGTGGCCGCCGCGAGGATGGGCTGGGTCGAGCGGTAGTTCTGCTCGAGCAGAATCACCCGCGTGCCCGGAAAGTCCTGCTCGAAGCGGAAGATGTTGCCGTAGTCAGCGCCGCGCCAGCCGTAAATGGACTGGTCTTCGTCGCCCACCACGCACAGGTTCCGGTGGGCTCCGGTCAGCAGGCGCAGCAGCTCGTACTGCGGCCGGTTCGTGTCCTGGTATTCATCCACCTGCAGGTAGCGAAAGCGCTGGTGGTAGCGCTGGCGAACCTCGGACTGCGTGCCGAGCAACGCCACCGCGCGCAGCAGCAGGTCGTCGAAGTCAAGCGCCCCGACGGCGGCCAGGCCCTGCGCGTAGCGCTCGAACACCGGTGCCAATTCGCGCTCCTTGGGGTTGTTGCTCGCGGCCCACTGGGCGGGTGTCGCACCCGCGGTCTTGGCGCGGCTGATGCGCTCCAGCACGCTGCGCGACGTCCAAGCGGTTGGATCAACGCCAATCTCTTTCAGCGCCTGCCGCACCAAGCGTTCCTGGTCTTCGTCGTCGTAGATGGTGAAGTCGCGCGGCAGGCCCGCCGCAGCCGCCTCGCGCCGCAGCAGCCGCGCGCAGAACGAGTGAAAGGTTGAGATCCAAGCAGGCTGCAACGTGCCCACCAGCCGCTGGACGCGCTCCCGCATCTCGTCGGCGGCCTTATTGGTGAAGGTGACAGCCAGGATTTCTTCGGGCCGGGCCTTGCCTTGCTCGAGCAGGTAGGCAACACGGTAGATGATGACGCGAGTCTTGCCGCTGCCGGCTCCGGCCAGCACCAGCACCGGCCCTTCGGCGGCGGTCACCGCCTCACGCTGCGCAGGATTCAACGCCTCGAGAAGCGACATAAGGATGCCCGAGAGAGCGTCATTCTATCGCAGGCTCAAGGAATCACGTAGTGTGATTGGCAGGGTTGTCTTGATTCTTCGAACCCTTCAACCAAGCAACCCTCAGTGCTCGGCCCCGAAGCTTCGGGGGCTTTCAATTCCACCTCGAAAAACAGCAACGGCTCCTCGCCCGGCAGGCGTACGACCTCCGGCAGATAGAGGCGTGCGCGGGCAAGCTCGAGCGGCAGCGTGCCCGGGTCAAAGTAGAGGAAACCGCGGGCACGGCCACCGGCGGGAATCACCGCCAGCCGCATGCGTTGGCTGCGCAGTGCCGCCTCGAGCCCTTCGCGGGCGGTGCGTTGCTTGTCGCGCGGCAACCGCTTGCTCTGCTCTGGCCAGGGCCGCTTCGATCTGATTTTGGGCGGCGGGTAGAGCTGCCAGGCGATGCGTTCGGGCTCGATCTGCTCGAACTTCTCCTCACCGCTCAGCAGGACGGCGCGCGCCCAGGCCACGCGCACGGACTCGGCGCGCTCGTTCACAATCAGGATTTCCACCGCAACGATGCCCGCGGCCAGCAGCGGATGCGTGCCAAAGCGCGCCTTCAGCTCCGCCGCTTGCAGGTAGAGTTTGGCCGCGAGCGTGACCCCTTCGTGCGCATCCCGCGCAGCGTACTCTGCCGGGTCAAGCTGCGCCGCAGGCGGCCCTTGCGCCCCGCCCCCTCCCGCAGAGCGGGACGCAGCCACGGACGCCACCGCCAGCAGCAGCGCCAGCACGAGTTCCCCTGAAGGCCTCATCGCTCTGGGCTATAATAGCCAGTTTCATCTCCGGGACGCGATCCGCGATGTACTTTCTTTACAGTGCGCTGCTGGCGCTGGGCCTGCTGGTGCTGAGCCCTTACTTTGTCTTCCAGGGGCTGCGGCACAAGAAGTACTTCCACAACCTGGGCCAGCGGCTCGGCCGGCTGCCGGCGACGGCACGGCCGGTGGCACCGGGAGCCATCTGGGTGCACGCCGTCTCGGTCGGCGAGGTGTTGGCGGTGGCCCCGTTCGTCCGGCAGCTCCGGCAGCGCCTTCCCACCCGGCCGCTGTTGCTCACTACGGTCACGCTCACCGGCCAGCAAGTTGCCGCCCGCCAGAAGCTCGCCGACGCCGTCTTTTATTTCCCCTTCGATTTCGCGTTTGCGGTTCGGCGCGCGTTGGCGCACCTGCGCCCGGCGCTGGTGCTCATCGCCGAGACGGAGATCTGGCCGAACTTCCTCCGCCAGACGCAGCGCGCGGGCGTGCCGGTGGCTTTCGTGAATGGCCGCATTTCTGACCGCAGTTTTCGCCGCCGGAACATTCCGTTCTGGCGCGGCTTCCTGCGCCGCGTGCTCCGCACGCCGGCCTTTTTTCTGATGCAGACCGAGCAGGATGCCGAGCGCATTATCGCCTTGGGCGCGCCCGCCCAACGCGTGGGCGTGGGCGGCAACCTGAAGTTTGACGTCGCCGTGCCCGCCCGCCCGCCCTTTCTCGCGGCGCTGGCAGCGCGCACGCCCGTCATCGTCGGCGGCAGCACGATGGAGGGTGAAGAGGCCATGCTGGTGGACTGCCTGCCCGGGCTCAAACGAGACTTCCCCGACGCCTTGCTGGTGCTGGCCCCGCGCCACCCGGAGCGTTTCCAGCCGGTGGCCCGGCTGCTGGAAGCCCGCCGGGTCTCGTTCGTGCGCCGCAGCGCCCTGCGCACGCAAGGGGACAACCATTTCTTCGGGACCAACCGGCCGGACGTGTTACTACTCGACACCCTGGGTGAGCTGGCAGGCACCTACGCCGCGGCGACGGTGGCGTTCATCGGCGGCAGCCTGGTCCCGGCCGGCGGGCATAATCCGGTCGAACCGGGCTTCTGGGGAAAACCCATTTTGTTCGGTCCTTCGATGGAGAACTTTCGCCTGATGGCGCAGGCGTTTCAAACCGCCGGGGCGGCGCTGGAAGTGCGCGACGCCGCCGAGCTGCGGGCGCGGCTGGTTGAGTTGCTGAGCGACGCGGAGCGCCGCCGGGCGATGGGCAGCGCCGCGCAGGCTCTGGTCGCGGCGAGCCGCGGTGCGACCCTGCGCGCGCTGGAGAAAGTGGCGCAGCTTCTGGCTGCGTCTGGATAGAGTCTGGTTGTTGAGTCGCTGAACGATGCCGGCTGTAACTCATCCCGGGTGGCTGCGGACGCTGCTGTCGCCGCTGGCGTTCCTCTACGCGCAGTTCATGCGCACCCGCGCCGTGCTCTACGCGCGCGGAACGCTGCGGGCGCGGCGGCTGCCGGCGAAAGTTATCAGCGTGGGCAATCTCACCGTGGGCGGCACGGGCAAGACGCCGTTGGTGCTCTGGCTGGCGCAGCGCTTGCAGGCACGGGGTTTGAAGGTCGCCGTGTTGAGTCGCGGCTATGGCCGCCTGACCCAGGAAGCGCGCATCTTCGCCGATGGGAGCCCCCGCGTGGAGGAGGCGGGCGACGAAGCGGTACTGCTGGCGCGCCGCCTCGTGGGCGTCCTGCTGGGGATTGGGGGTGACCGCTTCGCCGTCGGCCTGCACCTGGCCGAGAAGCACCACCCGGATGTCTTCCTGCTCGACGATGGCTTCCAGCACCTGCGTGTGGCGCGCGACCTCGACATCGTGGTCTTGGATGCCTCCGACCCGTTTGGCGGCGGCTACGTCCTGCCCGCGGGCCGTTTGCGCGAACCCGTGCGGGCGCTGGCCCG
>JBHIAG010000061.1:0-13205 GCA_046758465.1 Terriglobia bacterium
CCGCCGCGTGGAGCCCCAGGTAGGCATGGCGGTCGAATTCATCGCCTTGAGCGAGGAGGCGGAGGCGCGATTGCGCGCGGCGACCGTCTTGGTGGTGGAAGACGAAGAACCTGTCCGGAAGGTGGTTCGGGAGTTCCTGGAAAGCATGGGCTACAGCGTGTTGGAGGCGCGTGACGGCGGCGAGGCCATGCAGATCGCTGGGGGGCACCCAGGTCCCATCCATCTGCTGGTAACGGATGTCGTAATGCCGGGGATGGGCGGTCCCGAATTGGCCCGCGGGTTGAAGCCGCTGCGTCCTGACCTGAAGGTGCTGTACATGTCGGGCTACCCGGATAACGCCCGTGGGCAGCACGGCGCGTTTGAGCGGGGCGCGGCCGTTCTCCACAAGCCCTTCACACTGGATGAGTTGGCGCGCAAGGTGCGTGACGTCCTAGAAAGCTAGCTGGTTTGCCTGCCCGCGCTGAGGATCGGAGAGTGACGGCGGTGGCGAGTGGCGCAATGATGCACCCATTTACCAGTGGGGCTGGCGTCAAGGCGAGTGCATGCGCGCCGACCCGCGCTTCCAATCCCTGCTGCGCCGCCCGCCTGCGGCAGGCAGGCGAAGAATCTCGGTTTAGTAAGGATCAGCACCCTGCTTTGCGACACGCAGCTCTTTCCCGTTTTTTCTGCGCCGCTAGCAGCTTGGCGCGGAGCCGCTTCTCGCACTCGCGCACCGAGGCCGCCCAGGCTGCGCGGGCCTTCGCTTCCGGGTTCGGAGTCGCCCGCGCCGACTGAGGGGGCTTGCGCGGCAGTGCGGGTCTTTTGCCCCCCATGGGAGCTCCTCCCTCTGGCCCCAGACGGAGAAAAAGATTCTCCGCCCACCATGTGTGCAAATAGTTGCACACCTAACTGTCAGGTGTCAATGGAGTTGTAGCTTCTTTGTTCCAAGCAACTGTAGCGACCGCGGGCCTTGGCCAGGTGCACCAAAAGCACATGCTTCCGGCACGGCCGACCTGCACCAGCGTGCCAGGGTAGAGCCCAACACCGCCGTGCGCCTTGACTTGCCCCGCTTCCGACTCGGTTTTTGCTTCCCGACGCGTTGCATCACGTGACCCGCGGGGTCACGCACCAGCACAGCCTGGCGCAACCCCAGGTTCTCGTCGGGAAGCGTTATGGCTCCAGACGAAACAAAACGGACGTTCGCTGACCACAGTGCATCTGTTGCCCTCGCTCCAGCGTCGACCCGCAGAATGGGTTGCCAGTGATGGCGATAAAGGCTTGCCGCGACACTACCCCTGATGTATTCTTCAACCGAAAGAAAGTCGGAGTCGGAAATTCTTGGTTCGAGGATTGGCTGCCATCCGAATTATTCCTACGGGAACGAAAAGGACACGCCCGTATAGAAAATGGCTGCAGCAGACTTCTCGGGGCGATTGTCCAAACCAGTATAGGGTGCCAAGAGCCTCGGGGTGAAACCGAGGTGTCTCGCGAGCACGATGCGTCCCGGACAAGCAAAAATAGCCGTCTTGGGGTTGGGCCACGTGGGCCTGCCCACGGCGCTGGGCCTGGCTGAACTGGGCTGGGAAGTGGCGGGGGCGGATGATGACAGTGCCAAGGTGGCCCGGCTCAGAGCAGGAGAGTCGCCCTTCTATGAACCCGGCATCCCGGAGCTGTTGTCGAAGCACCTGAAGAGCCGGAAATTCAATCCCATGGAAGATGTGGCAGCGGCCATCCGTTCTGCCTCAGTTCTGTTTGTCTGTGTTGGCACGCCGCAGCGCGAAAGCGGCGAGGCCGATCTCTCACAGGTTGAGGCGGTAGCCCGCACCATTGCCTGCAACCTCAATGGGTACAAGTTAATCGTTGAGAAAAGCACTGTCCCTGTCATCACGGCTCAGTGGATCAAGAAAACCATTCAGCGCTATGCCAAGAGTGGAGATGCGATGCCTGTGAGGGGCGGAACACTTGGGGCCCAGGAGGTGGGTGCCCAACCCCCTGCCTTCGAGGTCGCCTCCAATCCCGAATTCCTCCAGGAAGGTAAAGCCCTGCACAATTTCTTCCATCCCGACCGTGTCGTCTGTGGGGTGGAGTCCGACAAAGCGCGAGAGATTCTCGAAGAGATCTATCGACCGCTCAACTCTCCGATCTTGATAACCGATCTGAACACGGCGGAACTCATCAAGCACAGTGCGAACGCTTTTCTGACGACGAAGGTCTCCTTCATCAACATGGTGGCCGAGTTGTGTGAAGCCACCGGCGCTGACATTACCAAGGTGGCCCAGGGGATCGGTCTGGATCCGCGCATCGGACCCGATTTTCTTCGCGCCGGCATTGGCTTTGGCGGCTATTGCCTACCCAAAGATCTGCGGGCCTTCATCTACCTGGCCGAGCAGCACCGCGTCGACTTCTCACTCCTCAAAGAGGTGGAGCGGATCAACCGGCGACGGATTGACGTCTTCCTGAACAAAGTCCGGCAGGCAGTCTGGGTGCTGTCCGGAAAGACTGTGGCTATCTTGGGATTGGCGTTCAAACCCGGCACCGACGATATCCGTGAGGCGCCGAGCCTCAAGATCATCGAAGCCCTGCGCAAGGAGGGGGCTATTCTGCAATTGCATGATCCTCAGGCCATGCCCAATATGCAAGGTGTAGTCCCGCAGGCAGCCGGCCGCATCACGTATTGTCCCTCTGCCTACGCAGCCGCTCGTGGCGCCCACGTCCTTCTCCTCCTGACGGAATGGGATGAATTGCGGGAGTTAGACTGGCTGCGGGTGCGCGCGCTCATGGAAGTCCCCGTGTTGGTGGATGGCAGGAATCTCTATGACCCCGACCCAGTGCGCAAAGCCGGGTTCGAGTATTTTTCCATAGGTCGGTGAGCCCTGTGGGCACAGGCTCGCACCGCAACCCTGCTCGGCCGCGCAGCCTCGTCACCGGGGGCGCCGGCTTCTTGGGTTCTCATCTTTGTGACCGCCTGCTGGCCGAGGGCCACGAAGTCATCTGCCTCGACAACCTGCTTACTGGCAGCCGCGAGAATATTCACCACCTCGTGGCGCACCCTCGCTTTACCTTTGTTGCACACGACGTCACCAAACCCATAGATCTCCCTGCTCTTCTCCCAGCAGCTCAAGGCACCAATAGGCTCGCCTATGTCTTGCACTTCGCTTCCCCCGCCAGTCCCAAAGACTATGCCCGCAACCCGATTCACACCCTGAAGGTAGGCGCCTTGGGGACCTATCATGCCCTGGGCTTGGCCAAGGCTACCGGGGCGGTGTTCCTCTTGGCCTCCTCCTCGGAGGTCTATGGCGACCCGGAGGTAACTCCCCAGCCGGAAACCTATTGGGGACACGTGAATCCCATTGGACCGCGCAGCGTCTACGACGAGGCGAAACGCTTCGCGGAAGCCATCACCATGGCCTATCACCGCGAGCACGGGGTCAAGGTCCGCATTGCCCGCATCTTCAATACCTACGGCGGGCGCATGCGCATTGATGACGGGCGCGCCCTACCCAACTTCCTGATGCAGGCTTTGCAGGGCAAGCCGTTGACGGTTTATGGAGATGGCAGCCAGACGCGCAGCTTCTGTTATGTGAGCGACATAGTGGAGGGCCTCTACCGCCTGCTGGTGTCGAGTGAAGTGGGGCCCCTCAATCTGGGAAACCCGGAGGAGATCTCGGTGCGGAAACTGGCACAAGAAGTGATCGAGCTTACGCAGAGCAGGAGCACGGTGGTGTTCGAATCACTGCCTGTTGACGACCCGCACCGCCGCCAGCCGGATATCTCTACTGCCGTGGCCACCCTGGGCTGGCAGCCCAGGATCAGCCGCCGCGAAGGGATTGCCCGGGTGATTCCCTATTTCAAGACAAAGGTGGAGGCCCTGTGCGCCCGCTAAGCGCGCTACCGGGGCTGCTCCTCCAGGCAGAGGGAAAGAGGGCAGATGCGTTTCCTACTAACCGGGGGTGCCGGTGCCTCGGGCAGCCTCCCCGCGGGCGGTTTGTACCCGAGCCTCTGCCTCTTCGATCACCGATTCCAGCGTGCGTCCTGCCAGGAAGGTGGCCGGCCCGATGGTGACCGTCACCGGGTGGCGCGCGCGTTGCTGGAGGTCGCGGCGGGCAGCCAGGGCCTCATGGATGCGGCGCGTGACGACCGCAGCGCCGGCATCGTTGGTTTCCGCCAACACAATGAGAAATTCGTCGCTCCCAAAACGGAACACGTAGTCAGAGGTGCGCAGGGAACATTTGAGCGTGTCGGCGACCTGGCGGAGCACTTTGTCGCCGACAAAGTGTCCGAGGGTGGCGTTGAGCTGGCGGAAGTCGTCGATGTCGACCAGCAAGACCGAGAGCGGTCGGTTGGCGCGGGCCGCACGCTGAATCTCCCTCGGCATGACCTCATCGAAGAAACGGCGATTGTAGACCTGGGTGATCGAGTCGGTCACCGCGTGGGTGCGCTGCTCTTCGAGCTCACTCTCCTGCGCCAGCGTCTGCCGCCAGAGGTGCGCCAAGGTCCGCTTCTTGTCAATCAGGTAGATGTTCAACAGCAGCACCAGAGCCATTAGGCCGAACAGGATCAGCCAGAGGTAGCGGGCGGCGGTGGGCGACAGCAGGCGCTGCTCGGTGGTGTGATAGTAGAAGTAGGCGATGAGACCGCCGGCGAAGACCGTGAAGAGCAGCAGCACGATCGACCAGAGTTCCCAGTCGCGCTTTTCGAGCCTGCTGAACGCCTCGGGGGTGCGGTGCGCTTCCGGGCCGCGGGCTGGGATCCGGGGTTCCAACGAACCAGTGTCTCCTCGTGGGTTCAGCGCCTGCAGCTCCTATGTGGCGGCTCTCCGGGAATGGAACCCCAGGCGCTCTTGCGCTCCCCACTCGCGGCGACCGCGCAGATAATCATACAAGCCTTGCAATCGCCAGGTCAAAACCAGTTGATGGTAGCCGAAATGTTCGACCAGGGCATAGCCCATCAGCCGGGCCAGCTCCCACCAGGAAGTATAGCGCCGATAGGTAAATTCTTCTGTCAATACCGCCCAGAGGGAGAACATCAAACCCAAAAAAAATGCCAAGATCAAGTACAGGATCACGTCGTGGCCGCTCAACCAGCCCAGTTTCCAGGCCACGGGGACAGCGATAAAGCCGGCGATCTCCATCACCGGCGCCACCACTTCCAAGGCGAAGTAGGGGCAGGCGAGCCAGCCGAGGATTCCGTAGCGGGGACGAAAGAAAAGCTCCCGGTGGAGTAGCAAGACCTCGGTCAGGCCCCGCTGCCAGCGACGCCGCTGCCGGGCCAGCAGGAGCCGGGACTCCGGCACCTCGGTCCAGCAGACGGGATCGGGCACAAAGACCACCCGGTAGGCTTCGCGCCGCTCGCGGAAGTAGCGGTGGATGCGGACCACGATATCCATATCTTCGGCCACGGTCTTGCCCGAGTAGCCGCCGACGGCGCGCAAGACATCGGTGCGAAATACACCGAACGCACCCGAGATAATCATCAGGCCGTTCAGCCAACTCCAGCCGAGGCGCCCCTGAAAAAACCCGCGGAGGTATTCGATGACCTGAAAGACGACCAGGGGGCGGGACGGGAGGCGCACGCGGGTCACGCGGCCGCCGCCCACCGTGCAACTGTTGGCAATACGAACGATGCCGCTGGTCGCGACTACGCGTGCGTCTTCCAGCACGGGTCGCATGATCCGCAGCAACGCATCCTCTTCCAGCACCGAGTCGGCATCGACCGAGCAGACCCAGGGGGTACGGGCCAGATTGATGCCGGCGTTGAGTGCATCGCTTTTGCCGCCGCCCACTTTGTCGATGACGCAGAGGCGCGGGTCGAGGGTCGAAAGATAGATCCCGAGCACCGGCCGCGTCGCCAGCAGGGGCTCATAGACCAAGCTGGCACGGCGCAACGAAAACGCCCGCAGCAATTCTTCCAGGGTGGCATCCGTACTGCCGTCATTGATGACGATGACGGCCAGACCGCGATAGCGCATCCCGAGCAGGGCTCGCACGCTCTCGACAATCGTCGCCTCTTCGTTGTGCGCCGGCACCAGCAGCGAGACCGGCGGGGAGGTCACCGATTCATATTGGCGGTCAAAGGCTGCCAGCCGTACCCGCCGCGGCTGGGCATAGACGCCATAGAGCGATACGAAGAGCAAAAAGAGGTAGAAAGCGTGCAGCAGAAGGTAGAAAGCCAGCACCAGGAAGTTGACGAACAGCAGCAGGAACTCAGCCCAGGTCATCGCCAGCCTCCACGGCAGCGCCGACGAGTTTTTTGATGGCCCGGCGGGTGCCGGCATCTAGGTAGGGCGAGCCCAGCACTTCGACCAGGGCGGGGTAGTCCTCTTGGGGCAAGGCCCGCGCCACCAGCTCGAGCAGGACCCGGCGCACCTGGGTGTCGGGATGCGTCTCGATCGCGTACAGCACCGGCGCATAGGCGCCCACTGAGATCAGTCGCTCGACGAGTTCGCGGCTCTGCTGGCGCAGGCCGGGCAGAGGGGCGTTGACGCGGTTGATGGCCTCCCAGGTGACGCCGCTCCAATCGAGTTCCGAGACCACCGCCCCCAGCGCATAGCGGTCCGGGGCGCCCTGGCACAAGAGGTTGATGAGGTAGATGGGGTCGCGCCAGAGGAGGCAGAGGGCGGCGGCGGCCTTCTGCCGCACCTGCAAGTTGGGGTCGCGGACGGCCAGTGCCAGCAACTCGTGCGCCTCGCGGTCGCCCAGGGCGCCGAGCGCGCCGACGGCGTGCAACCGGACGTACCAAACCGGGTCCCACGCCCGTTCGGACAGTAGGGGTAGGGCGCGCGTCGAGCCCGAGCGCCCTAAGGCGCAGGCCAGCCTGGCCCGGACTCCGGGGTGCGGATCATTCGCGTGGGCCAGCAGCGCATCGAGGAGCGCCGGCGAGTTGAGCTCGCCCAGCACAGCGGCGACCACCTCGCGCACCCGCGGCTCGGGATGCGCGAGGTGTGCCCGCAGACGCTCGGGCTGCGCACGGGCGCAGGCGATCAGTGCCGCCCAGACCATCCGCCAGGCGGTGTCTTTCACGGCCGGTAGCACGTTGACGAGGGCGTCGATCGCTTTCGGGTCACCCAGCAACTCAAGTGCCCGCAGCGCCGCGAGGCGCATCTCGGTGTTGTCCTGGGCGAGCAGTTTGAGGATCTCGGGCAGCGCTTCGCGCGTTTGCATTCGTCCAAGGACCATGGCCGATTGGGCTCGCTGCCAGGGCGGGCCCCGGCGTAGACGGCGGATGCGGTCGTCGCGCAACCTCCACTGGCGAAACAGTTGCTGCAGACCGTCCTGTTCTTCGGGAGCTGCTTGCGGAAGGCGTCGCAGGAGCTCGTTCTCGGCCAAACGCCGGGACGGCGGCGCGGGCAGAACACGGCCCTGGCGCAGTTGCTCGAGTGCACGCTCGACATAAGCAGCGGCCTCCAGCCGCTGCTCATCCTGCGCGAGGAGATACCAGTGCTTGAAAAAACGCCGGAGGAGAACAGCCGCGGCAGCGCCGAGATTGAGCAAGGCCAAAAGGGCCAGGAGAATACGCACTGGTCGCAATTATACGTGGCAAACTCCTGGCGGGGCAACAGCAGCGAGCGATTGCCTGGAGAGGAATTTCTGACTATGATGCTTGGTAAGCACAGTTGAGCCACAGCCACACTGCCAACCCGCACACGGTTTCCCGCGCCCGGAGAAGGGCGTTGGCGCTGGTGGTGCTCTTGCTGGTGGGGGGTGCCTGCGCTGCTGCGCAGTCTTCGCGCGCCGAACAGGTCGAACGCGCCCTCACCGAGGTTCAAGCCCAACGCTACGACGCCGCGCTCGCCATCTTCCGCGACCTCGCCCGCCAGAATCCGCGGGATTACGAAGCGCGCAACTGGGTGGCGCGCCTAGAAAGCTGGAAGGGGAACTACGCTACGGCCGAAGACCTCTACCGCGGCGTGCTCCGCGACACCCCCGACGACCTGGAGGCGGAACTCGGCCTCGTGGATGTGCTCGGCTGGCAAAAGCGGTACGGTGAAGCCCAGGAACGTCTGCAGGTGTTGCGGGAGCGACACCCGCGTAACACTGAGGTCCTGCTGCGCCAGGGAAGGATTGCCCGCT
Source organism: Terriglobia bacterium (assembly GCA_046758465.1). Lineage (GTDB taxonomy): Bacteria > Acidobacteriota > Terriglobia > Acidiferrales > 2-02-FULL-67-57 > JBHIAG01. The sequence goes on from JBHIAG010000061.1 coordinate 8,049, forward strand.
GGCAGCACCAGCAGCGCCAGGCTCTCGACTACTACCAAGAGGTGCTGGCGCTCGATCCTACGAACGCCGAGGCGCGCGCGGCCGTGGACACCCTCAGGGCGCAGAAACCCTTCCGCTTGGAAGGCGGCTACTACCTGGAGGAGTTCGACTTCGCGGGCAATACCCAGGGCCAGTTCGTCGAGTTCCTCTACCGGGATTATCACCGCCTCACTCTCCTCGCTCGCTTCCAGTATCAGAACAAGTTCCGCCAGAACAACACCCGCTACACGGTGGGCGCAACGTATCGCTTCTGGGAGCGCACGTGGGTGCGGGGGGAGTTCAGTTGGGCCCCGAGCGGCGACACGGTGGTCGCCAACCAGGACTATACGCTGGAGGTGACGCAGGGCTTGCGTCCGGGGTTGGCCGCCGGTGGCGGCTATCGGTTCCTGAAGTTTCGAAGCGCGAACGTGCAGGCGCTCACCGCCCTGCTCAACTGGGACCTGCGCTCCACCCTTCATCTCTACGTGCGTTACATCCCCGCCCGGACTCGCTCTGACCTTTCGGCACGCAGTGTTTGGAATCACGGAGGCTGGACCCGGCTGGTGTGGGACACCCACCGCAGCTTCAGCCCCTATGTGTTGTTTGCCGTGGGAGCCGAGGACTTCACCGGCATCTCCGCCGAGCAACTGGGCCGCTTTGCCGCCCAAACCTACGGGGTGGGTGCGGAAGTGCGTCTCATGCCTGGTCAGGGTTTGCAGCTCGGCTACTACTTTCAGAATCGCAGCCAAGAGCAGCACGAGCAGGGTTTCAGGCTTTCCTACTTCCTGGGGTTCTAGCCGGATTGAGGTATCAGGCGGCGTATTGGTGCCCCGCGGGGGAGGAAAAGCCGGTGGGAAGGGTGAGCTTCCTGCTCGGCGTGCCTCGCACAAACCCGGCCGGCGGCTCCACCACGGTGCGCGTAATGATCGCTGTCCGGTAGTGCGGGGGCGGGACAGGTGGGATCACGGTTCTAGCCGCACCTGCTTGAGGCGGCTGGCGGCGGCGGCATCCACCAGCCAGACCAGCTCGCCCTGCCGGGGCGCCACGCGCCCGCCGAGCGCGCCCGTGCCCTCGACGGCCTGGGCGAGCGCTGCCGCTTTCTCTTCACCCGCCACCAGGAAGAACACCCGGCGCGCCTGGTTCAGCACCGGCAAGGTCAGCGTCACGCGCGTCGTTCCCGCCGGCGCCCGCGCCGCCACCACCAGCCGCGCGCGTTCCCCGAGCGTTGCTGCGCCCGGGAAGAGCGCGGCCGTATGGCCGTCGGCTCCCAGGCCCAGGAGGATCAAGTCAAAGGAGGGCACACCGCGGCGCTGGCGGAAGAAAGCCCGCAGCGCTTGCTCGTAGCTCTCTGCCGCCTGCTCGGCTGCCAGGTGTACGGGCACGGGATGGACGTTTGCTTGTGGCAGGGGGACGCGGGCGAGCAGGGCGTCGCGGGCCATGCGATAGTTGCTTTCCGGATGGTCGAGCGGCACCAGGCGCTCGTCGCCCCAGAAGAAATGCACCCGAGGCCAGGGAAGCTGGGAGCGGAACTCCTCGGCCGCCAGGAGCTCATAGACGGGCCGCGGGGTGGTGCCGCCGGCCAGGGCCAGGCTGCATCGGTCTTGCTGCTGGGCGTCGGCTGAGACGGCGGCGGCAATGCGCCGCGCCGCCTCCCGGCGGAAGCCGTTGAAGTCCGCACAGACAACCAGTGTGCCGCGCATGGTCAACCCTAAACAGCGAAAATCTAAACTCGAAAAACGAAAATCGCAAAGCGAGGTAGCGGCGAGGAAGCGCAGTCCCGCTCTGCGGGATCGCCGATTTTTAGGGCAAAGACCGACGAGGAATGACGCCCGGTTCAGCGGGACGTCTAGACGTATTCCTCGCCGCTACCCTCCCCGCCAACCCATAACCCAAGCAGGCACCGCCTTCTTGGTGGCACCGGCCTCTGGCCGGTGGTTCCCCCCGGCAACCCATAAACCCGTCCCCCAATTAACCACTCCACCAATCAACCAAGCAACTCTCTCAGGACGAAGATGGGCCAGGGGCATCAGTTTTTCGGTGGGGCGCGGCGGCGGAGTTCCTCGAACCAGTTGAGGACAACGTACAGTTCCGGCGGGCCGGTTTCTTGCTCGGCTTCCTGGATCATTACGAAGCGCTGGCCGTCGGGTGCGACGTCGTAATTCCGACCCCAGCGCGAGGCCGCGAGATACTCTCCTTCGAACAGTACGCTCGGTTTTCCCGCAGTGAACCCCGACCTGCTATCAATGGCCACGGCCATCATCTGGTCGCCATTGCGGTAGAACAGCTCACGCCCGTTGCGTGCCCAGACCGGCCAGACGCCGCCGGCGGTTGAAATCTGCCGCTTGCCCCCGGGGCCGGGATACGGCCGGACGTAAACCTCGTACCGGCCGGACTCATCCGACGTGTAGGCAATCCAGCGGCCGTCGGGCGAGAACATTGCCGCACCTTCATTAAACGGCGTTTGGAGGAAAGGCTGTGGTTTTCCCCGCTCGGATCGGGGCAGGCCTTCACCCTTGAGTGGGAGCACCCAGATGTCCCAACCAGTTTCGGGATTATTCTCGGCAAAGGCCAGCAGCTTACCGTCAGGCGACCAGGAGGTGGGATCCTGCTCGTGTTTGCTGGTGGTGAGCCGCTCGGCGGCGCCGCTGCCGTCGGCGGGCTTCCAGAACAGATTCCGCTGTCCGGCCCTGGTAGAACGAAACGTCACCCGCTGGCCGTCCGGCGTCCAGACGGGAGGGAAGTTTTCGCCTTCGAACGTTAGCCGGGTGAGCGTGCCGCGCGCCAACTCATAGACCCACACGTCCCAGCGAGGCGCTCCATAGAGGTTGAGGGCCAGTCGTTTGCCATCCGGTGAGAGGCGAGGCATCCAAAAGGAGCGCGGTTCTTCTGTCAGCGGTTCGGATTTTCCCTGGCGATCGACCCAAAGCAGCCTGCGGTTGGCCGTCGAGGCAGCGCGCTGGGCATAGACCAGCGCTCCGTCGCGGGAAAAGCTGTACTGAGACGCGCCACCACCATATACTGCGACTCCCTCGAGGATCGGAGCCGGAGAACCGGTCACCTCGAGCCGGGCCAGGTCAAACGGGACGGCCAACAACGCTCCCGCGGGAGCCACTTGCGGCGGCTGGGCATAGATCAAGTGACCCCTCGACTTCGCTCCCCGCAAAAAGCGCGGGGTCTGCGCTGCGCTTCGACGGGGCAAGCCCGTGGGGGCGTAGTGGGCATAGGTGCCGCCTTGAATCAGAATGCGCCGTCCCGAAGCGTCGGGACCCGTCTCGAGAGAGACCAGCGCAACCTCGAAGCCTCTGTCGCCCATGACCGTGAAGAGCACCGCCTGGCCGCCCGGGAGGAACTCCGGCCAGCGATGCGCGGCCTCGCCTCTCTCCGTGTTGAGTTTGGTCAGGACCTGAGGCGTGCCCCCGCCCGCCGGTACTCGCGAGAGGCCCGAGGAGCCCCTGGGCGCGAAGACGATGGTGTCATTTGAAGCCCAGGTGGCGCCGCGGGGATCCGTGCCGGTGTCGCACAGGGTCAGCGGTACGCCGCCTGCCACTGATACTTTTTTGAGCTTGCGGTCGGCAAAAAACCCGACCCACTGGCTGTCGGGGGAGAAGAAGGGAGCGAGGGCACCCTCGGTGCCGGGAATCGGCCTAGGGTCGAGTTGGTCCATCTGCCGCAGATAGAGCTGCGAGCCCCCGCCCTGGATTCCGGAATAGACGATGCGCGTGGCGTCGGGCGAGATAACCACGACACGGCCCGGCCCGTTCGCGCCCAGCCTGTCGATTGCCGGGAGGCTGATGGCAAAGCGCGTGAGAGGCCGCGGCGCGGGCGGGATGGGTCGCGTCAGACTCCAGATAGCAAGGCCAGCCGCGATAGCCGTGAGGACTGCAATCAGTGCGGCTAGCTGCAACGGAATTGCCCGGCGCCACAGCGGCGGACGGGGCCGGGCAATGGTTGGGGTGGCGGCGGCCGGCGAAGGCGTTGCGGGGGCGGTGAGAGCCTCGTCGATTTCGATGCGGGCGTCGGCGATATCGTGCAGGCGGCGGTTGGGGTCTTTTTGCAGGCAGCGGCGGAGCAGAAGCTGAATGTTGGGCGGGGTGTTGGCGGGCAGGGCGCGCCACTCGGGCTCGCTCTTGAGGATGGCGGCGATGGTGTCGGAAATGGTTTCGCCACTGAAGGCTTGGCGGGCGGTGAGGGTCTCGTAGAGCAGGCAGCCGAAGGCCCAGACGTCGGTGCGTTTGTCGAGGGGCTTGCCACGGGCTTGCTCGGGGCTCATGTAGGCGGCCGTGCCCAGGATGACGCCGGCGCGGGTGGCAACCTCGCTGAGGGTAGGTGAGTGGGAAATGTCGGCGGCAGCCTCACCTGCGAAGGCTTTCGCCAACCCGAAGTCCAAAACTTTGACCATGCCCGCGGGCGTAACCTTGACGTTGCCAGGCTTGAGGTCGCGGTGGATGATGCCTTTCTCGTGGGCGGCTTCCAGGGCTTCGGCGATCTGGCGACAGGTGCCTAGGGCCTCTTCTATCGCGAGAAAACCGCTGGTTAGCCGCTCGGCCAGGGTGGGGCCTGCGACCAGTTCGAGGACGAGGAAACGGGTGCCGCCGGATTCTTCCAGGCCGTAGATGGCGGCGATGTGGGGGTGGTTCAAGGAGGCCAGCAGGCGCGCCTCGCGCTCAAAGCGGGCCATCCGCTCGGCATCGTGGGCAAAGGCCTCGGGAAGAACCTTGAGGGCAACGTCGCGGGCGAGCTTGGTATCGTGGGCGCGATAGACCTCGCCCATGCCACCGGCGCCGATTTTTTCGGCGATGTGGTAGTGGCCGAGTTGTGCGCCGGGGGAAAGGGGCATGGTTGGGGAGATTATACCCTGCGGACTCCCAGTGGCAGAAGCCCTTCGATCCCGCAAGCCCGTCCCGAAGCTTCGGGAGCCGGCCGGCGGGACGCCCCTCGACTTCGCGCAGGACACGCTCGGGGGAAAGCGGCGGTAGGCACGCCTTCGTTCGTTTTCGTAGCTCCCTGTGTCGCGGCTGGTGTAGGTCTTGTGGCGGGCGTGTGCCGGTTCTGGGTGGGGTTATTCGAAGGCGGAGAGGCCAGTGATTTTTTCGCCGAGGATGAGGGTGTGGATGTCGTGGGTGCCCTCGTAGGTGTAAA
>JBHIAG010000062.1:0-13173 GCA_046758465.1 Terriglobia bacterium
GAGTTCAACCCAGTGGCTCCTGCCACTGGGAGTCACCTTCTAAACCACAAGTTCGGTAGGGCAAGCCCGCGAAGCTTCCAGGCGCCTTGCCGGTTTGCGGCAGGGGACAAGCCCCTGCCCTACCCCAACCTGTTTGCCCCAGGGCACTGGTTGAGGAGTCATCCAGACTCCAGCTTGGAAGCGGTGCTTCGCACCCGCTGCCGGGTCGCCTGCTCCAGCTCGCAGAAGCCGAGCTAGTGCCCGAAGCGCAACCCCAGACGGAAAATTTCCGGCAGGCGGCGAATCGTAAACCGCGCCTTCTCCTTGCGCGTTTTGGGCTCGTAGCCGGCAAACTCACCCCCACGCCGCCGCACCGAAATCATCCCCAGTTCGTTCGCAGCTTGGATTTCGCGGTTCGGGCGGTCGCCGACCACCAGGATGCGCGCCGGATCAGCCTCCCAGCGCAGGATAGCTGCCAGCTCCCGCTGCTTCCCGCTTTGGCCGCTCGGGAGGGGCACATAGTAGATGCCACTGATAGTTGGCGAGCGGTCGAGCCCCAGCGCCCGCACTTTCTGGCGTTGCACCGCCGGCCGGCCGGCCGTGATGATGAAGATGCGCACCCCGCGCCGGTGCAGCCGCCGCAGCGTCGGGCGCGTCTCGGGAAAAAGCTGGAGGCGGCCCACGGGCAGGTTGAAGTAGGCCTCGCGGCCGATGCGCGCCAACCGCGCCGCCCGCCGCCCTCGTAGGCCCAGGCGCACGCAAAGTCGTCGGTCGAGATTTTCCAGATCCCGCGTCTCGTGGAACAGCTTGAGCCGCGCGCGCAGCAGCGGGCCGAACGCAACCGCCAGCCCGGCGTCCCGAAGCTTCGGGAGCAGGGCATGGCAGGCGTGGTGATGGGCGCGCAGCACGCGCTGCCGGTAGCAGTCATAGAGCGTGTCGTCGAGGTCAAACACGACCGTGGTAATGGTTGTGCGGGGACGCCGCTTCATCGCGCGTTTCCGCCCCGCCAGCCGCCCGTGCACCCTAACCAGCACGCTATCCTCCCAAACTCCCCACCATACGATATTAGTCGCTAGGGTTCTCGCGCTCGCTATGGCTGTCGGAACGTGTGTCTGCTCGCCGTGCTTTTTGGCGGGTACGGGCTTGCTAGGGCCCGTACGGGCCTGCCGGAGACACCCGTACAGAACCTCGTTGCATCGCGCCTGGGTGGGTAGCAGCCCTGGCGGCGGGTGGGGACGTCGCCTCTGCGCGTCCGTATGGACGCATTGCAGGTCCCGCTGCTATTGACACTCAGGCCTCCCAATTCGTATCCCTAGAAAAAGCAAGCAACCCTTTGCGTAAAGTTCTGCAAAAAACTCCGTTGCGCCGTACAGCCGTTCCGGCTAGACTCGCGCATCCTATCCCGCAGAGCGGGACTACGTCTAGGAACCTGTCTGTATCTCGTTGCGATCGCACGGGCCCGCCAAGGCCAAAGGGAGGCTTACTCTGGCACGGATTGTGAGCGCCATCATCAATAGCATCCGCCGTGGCTGTCTCCTGCAAGCCCAGGGCGTGGCCTTCGCCATGTTCTTGGCCTTCTTCCCGGCCCTGGTCTTTCTCGTGGGCATCTTTGTCGGCTCGGCCCAGTTGACGCCAGCGCTCGAAGATATGCTCGAAGGCCTCAAAGCCGTACTGCCACCCGGCAGCCGCCAGCCGGTGCTGGCTTCCCTGGCACAGCTCTCGGCGCGACCCCTGCAATTGTTGGTCCTGGGCTTTGTGGCCACCGTGTTCCTGGGCTCCGGGTTCATGCTGGCGCTCAATCGTGCCTTTACCGATATTTACGACACCACGGAAACCCGCTCGTTCTGGCGCCGGCAGGGGCTGGCCATGGGGTTGGTTCTGCTGACCGTGGTCCCGTGGGTCTTCGTCACCCTCCTAGTGATGTTCGGCAAGCAGGTGCGCACCTGGCTCTTGCTCACACTGGGGCGCGAATTCGGCCCGGCAATTCGCACCGCGTGGACCCTGGGCTACTTCACCGTGGCCATCCTCACCGCCTTGTTCGTCCTTGCGCTGCTCTATTACGTGCTCGTCCCGAACCAGCACCATCACTGGCGCGATGTCCTGCCCGGAGCAGCGCTCGCGCTCGCTCTCTGGTGGATTGTCACCAGTGCCTTCGGCTTCTATGTCCGCAAGCTCGCCGTCTATAGCCTCCTCTACGGCGGCTTTGCCGCCACCATCGGCTTGCTGGTGTGGATGTACCTGAGCGCCATCGTGGTCCTGATGGGCGCGCAGTTCAATGCCGACTTAGCGAGAGCGCGGAGTCCGGCCAAGGTGGGGTAGGGCAGAAGACGAGGACAACTAGCGGCGCGGTGGAGGCATCGCCGGGACAGACACGGTCACGCCACGATCCACCCGCATGATGAGGCCCAAGCCGGCGGGCAACTGCACCTGCTTGCCTTTGAAGAGCAGGAACGCTGCCCCCGCGCCTGCGGCGACACCAATCGCTACGCCGGGGATGCCACCGGCCGCCGCACCCGCGCCCACGCCACCCAGCAACGGAATCGTACGCTTCAGCTTGCGCGGGCCGCTTGCCTTCAACTGCCCTTCCTCACCGATGTCCACACTCGGGAGCTCGTCGTCATCGGCGTATTCGTCGGGCTCGTAGAGGTCCCATAGACTGCCCGAGATTTTCACCGTGCCGCCGCCCGGTACCTCGATGGATTCAAAGGCGATCACCAGCTTGCCGCCCCGGCTGGGGAACCGACGGGGTTTTTGCAACTCGGCAATGCGGGCGTGCACCCGCGCACCCACGGGGATCACCTCCACCCCTTCCAGAAATACCGCCTCCGCCACCGTACAAATCAGCCGGTCGCCCTTCTGGTTGATTTTGGTGTCAATGCTGGTGCGCAGGGTCAGCATGATCTCGGTGCCCTCGGGCAGGTAGAAATCGCGCCCCCACCCCGGCAAGGGCATGAGCAATACGCTCAGGATCAAGGGGAGCAACCGCTTGCCGTTCATGGCTACCTGTTTCCCGGCGGAATTCCAACCGCCGCTACTTTATTATTAGCGCACCTTGCGGCTAAAAGCAACGCTCTCTGGCAAGCGCCAGGCGTGCGCCACCTCTACCTAGTGGATGGCAGGAACGCCGAAGAAGGATGCCACGCCAAGAGCGCCACCCCCGACGACGGCCCGGAAGTCTCTCACCGCGAGCGAGCAGAATCCTCGGCCAGGTCAATCACCTGCGCGTTCGTAACCCGCACCAAGTCCTCGGGTCGGAGGCTGAACATCTCCGCCGGCGCGCCCCCGGCCGCCCAAACGCGCGCGGGCGTGAGCAGGGCTCGATCGCAGAACGCCGGCAGTCGCTCGGCATGCCCACAGGGTGGCACCCCACCCGGGACAAAGCCCGTCACGCGCACCACCTCTTCCCCGCGCGCCTGTCGCACCCTGCGCCCCAGGACGGCACTGAGGCGCGTGGGGTCAGCGCGGTGGTGACCAGCAACCAGCACCAGTACCGGGGTTTCATCGGCCAGAAAAATTAGCGACTTCACGATGGCTTCGACCTCGACCCCGAGGGCAGCGGCGGCTTCCGCCGCTGTGCGGGTCGGCTTCCTACACACGCGCCACTCAAATGCTACACCGGCCTGTTCAAGGGCTTGCTGGACGGCGCGGCTGCGGGGAGTCGAAGGTAGACCGCTCGCCATCGCTGGCTTCAGTCTAACAAGAGGCAACAACAACTGGCCAGCCGCGTACCTCTCGCGCAGCGACAGTTCTCTTCCCTCGTTGTGTGCGGGCAGGCAATCAGGTAAAGTACGACCCGTGAGCGAAATGCACCTGCGCGTGGAATGCTACGCCGGCTACCAGGCCGACCAGCACCCACAACGCTTCTATCTGCGCGACCAGAAATTCGAAGTGCAAGAAGTCCTCGACCAGTGGTACAGCCCCGAGGCCGTCTACTTCCGTGTGCGCGCCCACGACGGCCACCTCTACATCCTCCGCCACAACCAGCCGCAAGACTCTTGGACCTTGGTGTCGTTTCGGCGGCAGGATGTGGCAGTGGGGTAACTTCCACCGCTTCCACTGGCCAACGCGAGAGCGGAACAAAAAGCAATGGCCCTCCAAGATTTGGGACGTGGCTTCAATCTCCCTCGCATTCTGGGCATTGAAATCCGCATCGACTACTCTTGGTTCATTATCTTCGGCCTGCTGGTGTGGATGCTGGCCCATCGCTGGTACCCGCAGACCTTTCCCGGCCAGTGGTCGGGTACCTACTGGGGCATGGGGCTCGTTTCGGCCCTGTTGTTGTTCGCCTCCGTGCTGGTGCACGAACTCTCGCACGCTGTGGTTGCACGCCGCTACGGCTTGCCGGTGCCGCGGATCACCCTGTTCATCTTTGGCGGCGTGGCACAGTTGGGGCACGAGCCGCTGACACCGCGCGCCGAGTTGTTCATCGCCGGCATTGGCCCGATTACAAGCATAGTGCTGGGCACGCTGTTCCTCACGTTGCGGGAGGCCATCAACGGAACCAACAGCATCGTCAGCCACACCTTGTTCTATTTGGGCGTAGTCAATCTTGTCCTCGCGGCCTTTAATCTTCTCCCCGGCTTCCCGCTCGACGGCGGGCGCGTGCTGCGCGCCTGGCTCTGGCAGCGCTGGGCCAACCTCCACCGCGCCACCCGCGTGGCCGCCAGCATCGGCCGCCTGACGGGCTTCGGCTTGATTGGTTTGGGCCTGGTGGAAATCATCTTCCTGCGTGCCTTGGTCGGGGGCATCTGGATGATTTTGATCGGGCTGTTTCTTCGCCAGGCGGCGACCAGCAGCTACCAGATGACTGCCCTGGAGGACATGTTGCACGGCATCCGGGTGGCCGAAATCATGCACGAGCGTCCGGTGAGTGTCGCCGAGGATTTACCGCTGGACCGCTTGGTCGAAGAGTTTTTCTACCGCTACCGCTTCACCTCGTTTCCCGTCGAACGCGACACCCAGCTCGCCGGGCTGGTTCACATGAACCAGGTCAAGGAAATTCCCCGTGCACAGTGGCCCCTGCGACGCGTGGCAGAGGTGATGAGTCCGCGCGCTGCCATTCCCGTCGCCACTCCCGAGCAACCGGTGGCGGAAGCCTTCCGGCAAATGACCCTGGCGGGCAAACACAAACTGCCGGTAACTGAGCACGGCCGGCTGGTGGGTATCGTCACCGTACGCGACATCTTGCAACTGTTCCGCATTCGCAGCGACTTGCTGGACTAAAACCACCAGAGCCGACACAGGCGAGCAGGGAACAGCAGGTCGCGAGAGTCAACCCGATGCTCGCCCAGCCAGCCGAGCTGATGGCCTAGCGGGCGCGCTCAGAACGGCTGAGAGTTTTTTGCAAGGCCCGCAACTCCTCCCGCAACCGCTTCTGCCGCGACGCCAGGCTCAGCAGGTAGCCCAGGTGCAATACCCAGACAAACGCAAAGGCGTAGAACAGGTGCTTGAGTCCGATGTCCATCCTCCCTCCTATTCCAGTCGGCCTACAGCTCGCCGCAATTCATCGAGTTCGTGGCGTGACTCCTCGAGCCGGTAGCGCTGGAGAAAGAGCAGCGCCCCCACAATCAACATCGCCGCAAATGCCACCAGCAACCCGTACCACATCCGCGGCTCCAGCCCTGAGCCTTCCCCACCGAGGATCACCGGCTGGGGATGCTGCGTCCGCCACCAGCGCGTAGCCATATAAACGATAGGCACGTCCACGAAGCCGATGATGGCAAACACGGCGGCCAGCGTCGCCTGGCGCGTAGTTTCAAGCGTGTAGTACCGCAGCAGGAGATAGGCAAGGTAGATCAGAAACAAAATCAGCGTGGTGGTAAGTCGGGCGTCCCACGTCCACCAAGTCCCCCACACGGGCTTGGCCCAGATTGGGCCGGAAATCAGCACGGCGGCAACAAAAATGATGCCCATTTCGGCCGCCGACACCGCTACCCAGTCCCACACCACCCGCCGCGTCGCGAGATAAGCAATACTTGCAATGAAAACTACAAAAAAGGAAAGAAACGATACGAAAGCCGACGAGAGATGCAAGTAGAAGATGCGCTGGATGTCGCCCATGGTGCGCTCCTCCGGCACGTGCAGGAAGACCACGTACCAGGCCCAGACCACCAGCACCAGGGCCACAACCCACAGGGCCAGTGAGAGACGGTGATAGCTCGTTTCGCTCATTGCTCGACCACAGCCTCAAAGATAAACCATGGCAGCAAGGTAAAGAACAGATCAAAGCAGACGACGAGCAAAGCAATCCACGGCCAATTGCCGCTCATCGGCAGGCCCTGCAGCAGCCGCGTCGTCGCCTCCACCGCAACAATCAGCACCGGTAAGCACAGGGGCAGCACCAGTAAAGGTAGCATGAACTCGCGCATGCGCGTGCTCGCGCTGACGGCAGCAAAAATGGTCCCCAGGGCCGCAAAGCCCCACGTGCCCAGACCCAGAATCACCAACAGCCAGAGCGGGTCGCGCCAGAAATGCACATCGAACAAAATCGCAAACGGAACCAGCAGAATCAATTCCGCCGCCAGCATAAATGCGAGATTACTCAACAGTTTTCCCAGGTAGATGGCACCCGCATCCGCCGGGGCGAGCCGGAGACCCTGCAAACATTCGTTCACCGTCTCGCGCGTAAACGACCGGTTCAGCCCTAGGATGCCCGAAAAAAAGAATACCAGCCAGACGAGTCCGCCTACCATCCGCTGCGCTTCTTGGCTGGTGGGCTCGAACGCAAAGCTGAAAATCACTGCCACCATAAACCCAAACACGACCATGGTGATAAAAACTTCTTTCGTCCGGTACTCGGCGAGGAAGTCCTTGGCGGCGATCGCAAGCGAGATTCTCCAGCTCGAAGACCATAAGCCGACTTCTGAGGTGGCCACTGCTCAGGCTCCCCCCAACCCCAACTGGGCTGCCACCACCGCCCGCGCCTCAGGATTGTTCTGGCCGTCGAAGACCACCTGGCCCCGCTCCAGCAGCACCACACGCCTGGCTACGTCCAGGCTGCGCGTGAAATCGTGCGAGCTGAGAACCACGCTGTGCCCGGCGGCGTGCAACCGCCCGAGCAAGCTGTAGAAGCGTTCGCTCGTGGGGACGTCGAGCCCCGTGGCAGCCTCATCCAGCAGCAGTAGGCCTGGCTCGTGCAGCAGCGCCCGCGCAATCGCCACCCGCTGCCGCAACCCGCGAGATAGGTTGCGCACCAGCTCCCCCGCGCGGTCGGCCAGCCCCAACTCTTCCAGCCGGTGCTCAATCGCCTGCGCGCCGTCGGCCAGCCCGTAGAGGCGCGCGTAAAAACCCAGATTTTCCTGAACGGTCAATTCATCGTAGAGAAAACTTTCGTGCCCCACGAACCCCAGCCGCGCTTTCAGGGCGGGAGAGCAGTCCGCGAGCGGGGTTCCATCGAACCGCAGTTCGCCCGCGCTCGGTTTGACAATCAGGCCCAGCACGCGCAACAAGGTGGTCTTGCCCGCACCGTTGCGCCCCAGCACCACCACGAATTCGCCCGGCTCAAGCGTCAGGTCAATGCCGTCGAGCGCCACAAAGTGGCCGTAGTATTTGGCGATTCCTCGGGCTTCCAGGCGCGGGCAGACGGCCAGACGGCCCGGGGTCTCCCCGCCCGCCCGGCCGGGCGGACTAGTGCCGTTCCAACTTACTGAGCCCATGCATTACACCCATGTCTTGTAGAGTGCAAAGACTGGCCCGGTGGCAGTGAATAGCCCAAAATAGTGGAAACGGCACTAGCGGCGGGCTTTGGAGCGGGGCTTCGATTCATCCGGCGTCCTGGCCGTTGCGGCTAACGAATAGAGGTAGTAGAGGCCGAACGCAAGCACGGTCAACGTAAGCCCCACAATATACCATTTCGCCTCACTCACCGGATTAGGAATCAGCGTCACGCTGCCTTCGCCCGTCGCGCCCGCAGTCTGGCCCGTCGCGGCCCCTTCACCGGGCGGACGCGCAGCCAGCGCGCTGGGGTCAACCTCGATGCGAAAACGTAACTCATTTTCCCCGCTGAGCCTTACGGTGTAAATGCGCGCCTGGCGGCTGGGCTCTTCTTGCACCGCGCCCAACGCCGGGCCGGTGAGGCGAATGCCCGCGAGCGGGGTGACGATGCGCGGCGGCTCGGCCGCCCGCGCCAGCGGCTTGGCAAAATCGTAGCGGTCCTCGGCGAGCGGCACCACATAGCTGAACTCTATCTGCGTCGTCCCCGGCCGCAGCGGATAGTTCAGGGTATGGATATTGGGCTCCTCGCCCGGTTGCGGCTGCTGACGCAGGGGCATCCCGCCCGGCCCGATCACAACGGCACGCACATCATCGCCCGCGCCGGCCGGCGTGCGAAATGCGAGCAGCGATTCACGCGCCAGCCCAGGCAGATAAGTCCGCCCGGGCCTAGTGCGGTTGGCGAAAAGAATCACCTCTGTGACCCGAACATGGTCCGCGTGCGGCTCGAGAAAGAAGTTGTGGGCAGCGCGCTCGATCCCGCTCGCTTCGCTCGTCCTCTCATAGACCTCGAGGTCGGCCGCGATACGTTCTCCGCCCGCCAGCATGGCGGGCTGGTGGTAGTTCACGCCCTGGTAGGCTACCCGCACCAGGAAGTTCTCGTTGGGATTGGCGGCCACGACGAAGCGAAATCGGCCGGCGCCATCGGTGTCCGTGGTCGCGAGCACCGCCATCCCGCCGCGCAAGGCCAGTAGGGTAACTTCCTGTCCGGCGACCGGCTGGTTGCTGGTTCGATTGGTCACGCGGCCCACGATTTCCACCGCCTGGGCTACAGTAGTAAAACACAGCACGCTCAGCAGGCTGAGCAGCAAAGAGAATCGGGTGCGGGACATCAGGCCGAAGATTTCCTCCGCGGTTCCAGCCGCGTGCCGCAGGTACCGCAAAAGCGATTGCCCGGCGGGTTCTGCTCTCCGCACTGCGGGCACTCGCCGGGCCCCGGTCCTGCGGAGCTTTCCTTATCACTGGATGCTCCTGTTTTGCCTGGGGGCTGACGCAGGAACGGGGCGGGCCGGGGTCGCACCACCCGCTCGCCCCCCCGCCGCAGTTGATCGAGCCCGTGGAGCAATCCGGCGAGCTGCTCCTGGTAGTGCTCTTTGAGTTGCTGGTAGTCCTTGTCGGAGAGCTTGCCCATGCGGTATTCCATCTGCAGGTCACGTAGGTTTTCGTACACAACTTCTTTGCGCTCCTGCAAAAAGGCCATCTCGCGCTCGCCAGGCGAGGAAACCACAGGTGGCTCGGGCTTCACCCAGAACGTGTAGACGATGGCGCCGAGAGCCAGCGCCGCGCAGATGGCCAGCAACATCGCTTACCTCTCTTCCAGGTTCTTCAACTCTTTCTCAATCGCTTTCCGGTAGCGGGCGACCAGGGCCGGATCGGCCACCGGTGCTGGCTTGCGCCGTCGCCAAGTCAGTAACACGTACCGCACCAGCCACAACCCCAGGATCAACGCTGCAAAGGGCATCACCCAGCCTACCAGGTTGAAGCCCTCGGGCGGTGGTGCTGCCAGGATCACCTCTCCGTATTGCCCCACGAGTCCCGCCAGGATTTCCTCCTCGCCCTTGCCCGCCGCCACCTGCTCGCGGATGGCCGCACGCACCTGCGGCGCCCAGCCGCAGTCCGTATGAGGACACGAGTCGAGAGGATAGTTGCAACTGCATTGGCAGACGATCTTCTTGGAAACGCGCTGGTAGGCGGCGGCGGCACCGGCGGCGAAGCTCGCGCCCACCAGCAGCACCACGAAGGCCACAACGACTCTAGACCGGTACCGCATCGCGCTCCTTCCCAACCTCAGCCGCTTCCCGCAGCCGCCGCTGCGGCCTAAATTGTTCCGGCCCTGCATTCGGCATTAGGGCAATCAACGTCCCCAGCACCACAATGAAACCTCCAAGCCAAACCCAGTTCACCAGTGGATTGATGTAGATTTGCATCACCGCCCGCTGACCGTCCTCGCTCATGCCTGCAAAGACCACATAGACGTCTTCCATCAGCCGCGGCTCGATGGCCACCAGTGTGGTGCGTTGCTGGCTGACCTTGTAGGTGCGTCGCTCGGGGTACATGGTGGTGATCAATTCGCCTTCGCGGTAAACCGCGATCTCGGCGACCACTGAAACGTGGTTCTCGGCTTCGCTCGGTATGAGGTTGCGGCAGACAAAGCGGTAGCCGCCGGCTTCCGTCTCCGAGCCGACCTGCATCTCAGCCTGCTGCTCCACGCTGAATGCGGAGCCGGCAATCCCGATGAACAGCACGGCAATGCCGAAGTGAATGATGTAGCCACCATAGCGGCGGGTGTTGCGGCGTGTGAGAGCCACCGCCGCCCCCACCCAGCCCAGCCTGCTCTTTTGTCGCAGAACCCGCGCGCCCCGGTAAAACTCCATGGCAATGGTGGCGGCGACGAAAACGCCCAGAAAAACTGCCATCAGAGGGTAAAACTTGCCCGCCCCAAAGACGAACGCGACAACCGCAACACTCGCCCCCACCAGCAGCGGCCGGGTGAAGTTCCGGTGCAAGCTCTCGAGCGAGGTGCGCCGCCAAGCCAGCAACGGGCCAACGCCAGTGAGAAAGAGCAAAAACAGCGCAATAGGGACGTTGACCTTATTGAAGTAGGGTGCCCCAACAGTGATCTTGACGCCGCGCGCCGCCTCGGAAATCAGCGGAAACAGCGTCCCCCAGAGCACGGCGAAGCAGGAAGCCAGCAGGATCAGGTTGTTGAACAGAAAGCTCGACTCGCGCGAAACCAGCGAGTCAAGCTGGTTCTCACTCTTGAGGAAATCGAGCCGCGCCAACAAGATCGCGCCGGTGACCACCAACCCGATAACGATGAAGGTGGCAAAGTAGGGGCCGATGGGCGATTCCGCAAACGCATGCACCGAGGAGAGTACACCGCTGCGCGTGAGGAAGGTGCCGAAGATGCAGAGGAAAAACGTGGCAAAAATTAGCCCCATGTTCCACAGCTTCAGCATCCCGCGTTTCTCCTGCATCATCACCGAGTGCAGGAAGGCGGTGCCGGTCAGCCAGGGCAGCAGCGAGGCGTTCTCCACCGGGTCCCAGCCCCAGTAGCCGCCCCAGCCGAGTACGGCGTAGGCCCAGCGCGCGCCCAGCAGGACCCCCACGCTGAGAAATCCCCAACTGACCATCGTCCAGCGGCGCGTCACGTAGATCCACTGCTCACCCTTCGAGCGCGTAATCAGCGCCGCCAGTGCAAAGGCAAACGGAATGGTAAAACCCACATAGCCCAGGTAAAGCATCGGCGGGTGGATGGTCATCGCCGGATGCTGCAAGAGAGGATTCAGGCCTCCGCCATCGGGCGGCGCGAAAACCTGCAGGCGTCCCCCTTCGGCGAAGGCGAGCAGTTGAAACGGGTTGGCAGCAAAGTTGTTCAGCAGCAGGAAAAAGAGCTGTACCCCCATCACCACCGCAATGACATACGGCATCAGGTGGCGATGAGCGCGGCGGTTCAGCCATACAGCCAGCATCGCGTAGGTGGACAGCAGACAGCTCCACCACAGCAGTGAGCCATCCTGACCACCCCAGAGCGCAGCAAACTTGTAGTAGAGGGGAAGGGCGCGGTTGGAATGCTGCTGGACGTAGCCGACGTAGAACTGGTCGGTAAGCAACAACGCCACCAGACAGCCGGTGGCCACCACGATGAGCGCATTGACGACCAGGGTGGCCCGCTCCGCGCTCTGCAGCAGCAGTGGCCGCGCACTGCGAGCAGCGAGCAACGCCGCCACGACCGCATACGCGCACAGGCAGAGCGCGAGGAGAAGAGCAAAGCTACCGATGAGCTCCATGCAGCACTAGGAGGTAGGCGCCGTGCGGGTTGGGGCGCTGGGAGGTTTCGCCTCGTACTTCGAGGCACACTTGGCCTGCACTTTATGGGCCTGAAACACATGCGCGGGGCCCAGGCTGCCGCTGACGATGGCTTGCGCGCCAGCCACGAAGGTGTCAGGCAGCGGTTCCGTGCCCAAGTAGACAACCTCCAGCCGTTCGCCACTTTGCTCTAACTGGAAGTGCACTTTCCCTTCTTTCCGGCGGATCGAGCCCGCCACTACATCGCCCGCAATCCGCAACCTCTCCGGAATTCTCTCCTGTGCGCGCAGTTCGGCGATGGTGAGGTAATAGGTTTGCGTCTCGCGGACGCCGCTTACCCCGAGCCAGGTCAAAACCCCCAGAATGATCAGAGCACCCAGAAAAAACTTCAAATTGCTTTTTCGCATGCTAACAACCCTCTCCGCTCGTCCCACGCCACTATAAACCTGCGCCTGGCGGGTGTCAACCAAAACCCCACAAAGGCAGCCGACGGGCTCCTGGCGGGTGCGCCGCACCGTGGCCGCCAAACGTAAGCATGCCGTCGGATCGCGTACGTATCGCGGCGGAAGGCGTCGCAGCGCAACGGAAAAAGCTGCACGCCCGCGCCCGGCGGGCGGCTCGTGTCGTACCTGTGCCGATGCTAGGCGGGAATTTCTAGGGCTTGGCGGGGCGGACGCACATCGCCGCCGTTGTCCACAACAAATCGAATGGAGTTCAAAGCCCGACGCAGCGTCGCCAGCTGCTCCGGCGGCAACTGGGCGTAAACCCGAATGTCCAACTCTACCAGAACTTCGCGCAGGTGCGGGGCCTGCGTTCGATCGGCCGGGGTCAACCCAACGCAGGTTGCGCGCCGGTCCCCGCACGAGTGGTGGCGCTCCACCAACCCTGCGGTTTCCAGCCGCTGCAGCTCACCCCGGCGAAGCGTAGTGCGAGCCCCCAAACTCATGGCTCTTAGCTTAGCCGAGCATCTCGGGGGAGAAAAGGGAGGCGAAAGCTAGGAGGGCAATCCTTCCAGCAACTTTTGCAAACGCTCGCGGTCGTTCGGTTTCATCGCTACAAACTCTACTCCCATCCCAGTGCCCGCAATAATCCGCTTTACCACGCAGTCCACCTCGAGCGGCCCCTCGGGCAAACCTACACGGGCGCGAAACTCCGAGCCCACCCACAGCGGGTTTTCCATCTCCACCAGCATCCCGCCCAAGCTCACATTCGACGTATGCCCCCGCTCGATCGCCGCGCCCCGCTCGATTTCAACCGCAGCGCTATAGTGCGCCCGGCGATGCTCCCGCCGATCAATCCCGCCGGCATAGCCTATCTCTATCGCAGGCTCCATCGCCTCCACCCCCAGCAAACCTCGCGAATGGTAGTGACAACCCAGAGCCGCTGTCAAGGAAA
>JBHIAG010000063.1:0-13137 GCA_046758465.1 Terriglobia bacterium
CTCGGCGCTCGACCCGCGCCAGTACCAACTCGGCCTGAAACTCATCTGGTAGCGCCCTCCTCATCGCTTGTGGGGTCTCGCTCAATAGCACCCACCACCGGGTGCTTTCTTTTAGGAGGATTTCCGGTCAGGTTCGGAGGTACCCTGTGCTCCTGGCGAGTCAGGGCCAGGGGTGCTGCGCAGGTAGTCCATGGCAGCGCGAATCTTGGCTAGGGCAGCTTTGATGCTTTGATATGCATTGTCTGCTCGTGTGCCTGCTTCTTTGACACGACCCTCCAGGTCGGCGTCTATGTTCTTTACCTCCTGTTCGATTACAGTCAAATATCCTTGTAGATTGCTCAATTCAATGGCCTGCCCATACTTCAGGTGGACGTTATAGAGGGCAAGGAGATACGGGGCCGCCATACTATACGGAATTACGAGGACGTTCTTATCTTGGTACGCTTGAATATGTGCTTTTCGACAATGTCGATACGCTGCGTCGGGCACAGCGGCAATGCCAATATGTGTGGTAACTGCCGGGTTCAAGTACTTGGCAACTTCGCGAGCTCGTTGACTCACGTTGCTCTCCACTTCGGAGATAAGCGCTTCCCGAGCTACAGGTTCGGTTATCTTCTCCAGTTTTTCCAGCAAATCTGACGCTGCCCATTTTGAATCAATTGGCACGCGTTTACCGTCTGGCAATACTAGTGCAAACTCAACTTGTTTTCCGTCTACTTTAAAATCTCGCTCCAACATACTCGGAGGAAATTCGCGGAGAACCTCAGCAAGGATTAACTCACCTGCCTGCCCACGTCCTGAACCGCCAGCCAAAACGGTCATTAAGCGTTGCGTTGCTTCATGGATTTCCGGAATGCGTTTGCCAGGCTCGTATTCGCCCCTGATGCTCTTGATTGCGTTATCCATCTCCCGCAGATTATCTGGGAGAGTAGTGGGCAACCGCCGGTCCACAATTTCCTCTAGTTTTCCTACGCGTTTCTCTATTGCTTCCACAGTGTTATTTGATGGTAGGCTTTGGACAGCGTTTTTGAGTCCGCCGAGTTCGTCGCGAAGCCCAGGCAAGGAGTTGATTGCGTTTTCGATCCGCGGGTCAAGGACTGGAGCAGTAGGGGGAGGCGTAGGTTGCCGCCGAGTTCCCAAGAGGTAGGCGATGACGATGGCAGCGGCTAGTATCAGGCCGACGAGGACAGATTCAAGGCTCACTTCGGGTGTTATTTTAGCACGTGTAAGGACTGCGAAAGCAGGCCATCCTAGGAGGGTTTGGCGGTGAGCTCAAAAATTTTGGCGTCCACGAAGAGCTGGAAGAGCACGGGGTCGAGCTGTCCGTCTTTGACCATAGCGCCCAGGATGTTGAGTGCCCGCTCCACCGGCACTGCCTTCTTGTAGGGGCGGTCGGCGGCCGAGAGCGCGTCGAAGATGTCGGAGATGGTCATTATCCGTGTTTGCGGCGGAATCTGTTCGCCACGCAATTGATAGGGGTAGCCCGTGCCGTTGAGGAATTCGTGGTGGGCGCGGGCGATTATCGGAATCTTGTTCACTTCCTTGTTCCATGGAATCCGTCGCAGGAAGTCAAAACTCTGCTCGACGTGGGACTCGATCTGCTTGCGCTCGTCCGGGTCAAGGCTCCCCTTGGGGATGATGAGGAAGCGCACCTCTTCCGGCGTGACATAGTTGTGCTCCAGTCCGTGCGGGTCGCGATAGGTGCGTTTGGCAATCTCGAGCAGTTTCTCGAAGTTCCCCTCCGGCAAGACGGTTGGTTCGTTGACCTGGAGGATGAATTGCAGGAAGTCATCCAGTTCCCCCAGGCGCAGTTGGTACTCCTGGTCCAGCAGGCTCAAGGTTTCGGCGGCCTCGTGGGGGCTGACGCGCAGCAGGCAGTCGAT
This sequence comes from Terriglobia bacterium, assembly GCA_046758465.1. Lineage (GTDB taxonomy): Bacteria > Acidobacteriota > Terriglobia > Acidiferrales > 2-02-FULL-67-57 > JBHIAG01. The sequence goes on from JBHIAG010000063.1 coordinate 1,884, forward strand.
CTTACGTTTGGCGTACTCGGTCTCGAGTGCCTTGCGAATGTAGTCGAAGCGCTGGCGGACAATGTTGAGTTGCAGAGGATGGAGTTTCTTGGCTTTGACGAGCACCTCTTCCCGCACGCCGACCTTGCCGAAGTCGTGCAGCAATGCGGCGTAGCGGATTTCCTTCATCTGCTCGCGGGAAAAATGCAAGGGGGCGTAGGGTCCGGTATCCACTTTGTCCACCGTTTCGGCCAGGCCACAGGTAAGAGTTGAGACCCGGTCGGAGTGGCCGGAGGTGGTCGGGTCGCGTTGCTCAATCGCGTAGACGGCTGCCCGGACGAAGTCTTCGAACAGGTTCTGGATGTTTTCGTAGAGTTTGTTGTTTTCGTAGGCGACGGCCGCCTGGGAGGCGAGCGAACTGGCGAGCTCCTGCTGCCGCTTCGAGTAGGGGATGACTTCCTGCTCGACCACCTCGGGGCTGGTGAGCTTCGTTTCCCAGCGCCGTTTGCAGTTGAGCAATTGCAGCACCCCGATCGTTTCATCCTTTTGATTCTTCATCGGGAAGGTGAGCATGGACTTGGTGCGGTAGCCCGACTCCTCGTCGAAGCGCCGGTTGAACCTGTAGGGAGCTTCGGGCGAGAGCTCGTAGACGTCTTCCAGGGACAGGACTTCGCCGGTCACGCCGACATAGCCGGCGATACTCTGTGTGTTGATCGGCAAGGTGAACTTGGTGAAACTCATCGGTACACTGTCATTCTGGGTGAGCTCGAAGCGCAAGCGCCGCTCGGTCTCGGAGACTTCCTCCACGAGGTAGAGCGAGCCGGCATCGCTGGAAGTAATTTCGCGGCTTTTGAGCAGAATCAGGTCCAACAAGGTTTGGGTATCACGTTCGGAGGAGAGGGCTACGCCGATGCGGTTCAACTCGTCGATCTCGTACGAGCTCTGTTCCACCTGCCGCTCGGCCGCTTCGGCACGCGCGGCGAGTTCCAGGGTCTCGAAAGCGCTTGCCACCGTGCGCCTCACCATCGCGGGCGTGGCGGTGGTAGGCAGGTAGGCGAAAACACCCTGAGTGCTGGGCACGGCTTTACGAGCAGTAGCTTTGGTCAGGTAGATGACGCGCAGGTGAGCATCCTGCCGCGCCAGGGCTTCGAGCTCCTTGGTGTCGCGCTGGGCATCCGCCAACCAGACCGTAGCCACCTGGCCGAGCCTGGGCGGCATCTTCCCGCGCGGCACGCCGACGCGCCGATAGGAATCTTCGATGTGAGCAGCTATCGCGGCGGCTGGCGAGTCCTCGAAATAACAGACTTGCTTTTCCATCAGACGCCCCTCTCGCTGACCGGAACCCCGCCTGACGGTATCCTTGCGAGCGCCAGCAAGGTGTTACGCAACCCCAAGTATACCCGATTTTTGGTTTCCGTGACTATGTTCAGCAGGACTGGCTCGGCTGAAGCTTCCGTTCTTGCCATTTGCAGATGAATGACTATAATGGGCACCACTGGATAGGCGGGGGGAGGGGAGGCTTGAATGGAGAGGAAACCTGTTTCCGCGTCCCTGGCGGAGACACCGACCCACGAGGCCACCACTGCTGTGCCTCCTGCGCGGCTGGCACCACCGCCGCCAGGGCAGCCACATTTCCTTCAGCGCATCCAGCTCTTCAGCCTGCTCTCTTACGGGCAGTGTGACGCGATTGTGCGGCGGCTCCGGCGCCGCGACTTCCCTCCCAGCTACTACATCGTGCGCGAAGGCCAGGCGGGCGATTCGATGTATTTCATCACCGCGGGCAAAGTCGAAGTGCGCAAGAAGGACCCCACCACCGGCATTGAGTTTCTCCTGACTGAACTCGGCCCCGGGCAATGCTTTGGCGAGATGGCGCTGCTGACCGGCAAACCCCGCACCGCGTCGGTGGTCAGCAGCGATGCCTCGACAGTCGGAATCCTCGGGCAGAAGGACTTCCAGGAGATTCTGATCCAGCACCCGCAGATTGGCGTGTCCCTCACGAAGATTCTGGCCGAGCGGCTGGAGCAGGCCAGCGAGCAGGTGGGAATTGACTACATCAACCTCAGCAAGCTGCAATTTGACGCGCGCGTGCTCGGGTTGCTGCCGCCGCAGGCCATCCAGCAACACAAGGTGCTGCCGGTGGCCTTCATCAACAACCGCCTGACGCTGGCGATGGTGAATCCGAACAACATCCTGGCGCTCGACGATGTGCGGCGCTTTATCAAAGGCGTGATGATCGAGCCGGTGGTGTGCACCGAGGAAGAATTCAAAAAGTTTATGACCACCCTCTACCCCAATCTCATAAGAAAGCAGGAGGAGACGCGCCAGCAGCAGAAGAGTGAAGCGCTGGTGGCGGTGAAGAACCTGGTGGGGGGCAAGGCGGCGGCCGAAGTCGAAAAGATGATTACGAACGCCGTCGCCGGCGAAACCGAAGCGGTACTGGAAACCTTGCAGTCAGAGGCTCTGCGCGACATCCAAATGGAAGAAGTGCAAATGGACGAACCCGCGGCGACGGCCACCGAGCTGCGCAGTTCGGCGGAGGACGCCCCGGTCGTCCGGCTTGCGAATGCCATCTTGGCGTTGGCGGTCAAGCGCGGCGCCAGCGACATCCACGTCGAACCCCAGGAAAAAGAGCTGCAGGTGCGCTTCCGGATTGATGGCGTGCTGCAGGCAGTGCAGACGCTGCCCCGCAAGGTACAGATGGGGTTGATCTCACGCTTCAAAATCCTCTCCAAACTCGACATCGCCGAAAAGCGGCTGCCGCAAGACGGGCGCATCAGTGTGCGCTTGGGGGAGAAAGCCATCGACTTCCGCGTCTCCACGATTCCCTCCAAGTGGGGCGAGAAGATTTGCATGCGCATCCTGGACAAATCGAACACCATGCTGGGGCTGGACAAGCTCATCAGCCACCCGGCGACGCTCCAGGTGGTGCGGGACATGATCAACCAGCCCTACGGCATCATCTACGTCACCGGGCCCACGGGCTCGGGCAAGACCACCACGCTCTATTCCAGCCTGGCGGAACTGAACGAACCCGGGGTCAACATCTCGACCGCGGAAGATCCCATCGAGTACGACCTAGGAGGGCTCAATCAGGTGCAGGCGCACAGAGAGATTGGGCTCGACTTCGCCCGCATCCTGCGGGCTTTCCTGCGCCAGGACCCGGACATCATTTTGGTGGGCGAAACGCGGGACCTCGAAACCGCCAAAATTTCCGTTGAAGCGGCCCTCACCGGCCACCTTGTCTTCACCACCTTGCACACGAACGACGCTGCCGCCACGTTTATTCGGCTCGACGAAATGGGCATCGAACCGTTCCTGGTCAGCAGCTCGACGATTGGCATCATTGCCCAGCGGCTGGCCCGCCGCCTGTGTCAACACTGCAAGGAGCCGTACGCACCCGACGCGATCACGTTGAAGTACCTCGGGGCCAGCTCCGACGGGGGCACAACGTTCTACCGCGAACGGGGCTGCGATGCCTGCGGGACCACGGGCTATAAAGGGCGTGTGGGCATCTACGAAGTGATGCGGGTGACGCAGGTGTTGCGCACCATGATTGTCAAGCGCGCCACCAGCGACGAGATTCGCGCCGCCGCGCGGCGTGAAGGCATGTTGACGCTGAAGGACTACGGGCTGCTGCTGCTGCGCGAGGGGCTGACTTCGGTGGACGAAGTCTTGCAGTGCGTGGTGATGCAGGAGTAGGCTCGAAGCCGACCGGCAGCAGGCATGCGTTGGCTGCGGAAACTCTTCGCGAATCTCTGGTCACATAAATATTCCTTCCTTCTCAGCCTGACCATTACCGCCAGCGGGTTGCTCCTCTACACGGCTATCTACCTGGCCGAATGGCGGCTGCCGCTGCTGGATTTCATCGACGCCATCGAGCTCCGCAGCTATGACACCCGCTTCAAGGTTCGTGGTCGGACCCCGCCTACACCGGAAGTTGTTATTGTCGCCATTGACACGAAGACGATCGATGAGCTCGGCAGCTTCCCCTTTTCCCGTACCCATTTTGCGCGCATGCTGGACCACCTCACGCGTGACGGTGCTAAGGTCGTCGGTTTTGACGTCAACTTCCTCAAACCCGACGAAAAGTCAGGTTTGCAAGCGGTGCGCACGGCGCGGGAGGGGTACTTGGCTCGTGTGCCTCGGGGGCGGCGCGACTCGGACTATCTGGCTGAGCTCGACGCCCTGGAGCGCGCGGCCGATGCCGACCGCCAGTTGGCCGAAGCAATGCGGCGCGCGGGCAACGTTGTGCTCGGGCAGTTTTTCAACTTCAGAGAGGAAGATATCGAGCACATTGACGAGCAAACGCAGGCCGAATACGACAGTCTCCTCGCGTTCGGCGCTTACAGCAATGTGCGGCCACTGTCACGCCAGCCAGGCGAACGGGTGCCACCGCTCGGCCAGACCTTTGTCGGCGCCAGGGCCTTGCTGGCCCGACCCAATCTGCTGCTGTTTGCCGATGCCGCCGACTACAACTTTGGCTACTTCAACTTCTTTCCCGGCGCCGACCCGGTGATGCGCCAGACGGACCTCGTCATCGAATACAAGGGCGATTTCTACCCCTCACTTGATATCCAGGTGCTGAAACGCTACCTCGATGTGTCGGACCAAGATTTCGGTGTGTATTACAACATGGCCGGCATCGAATATATTGGCCTGGGCGAGCTGCATGTGCCGACCGACGCCCTGGGCCGCCTTCTCATCAATTATCGTGGGCCAGACCGCACCTTCCCGCACGTCTCGCTCGCCGACATCGTGGCGGGCAGGTACGCCCCCGGCACCTTTAGGGGCAAGATCGTGCTCGTCGGGCCGACCATGCTCGGCATTCCCGATCATCATGCCACGCCCTTCATGCAAACGGGTTTTCCTGGGGTCGAAATCCACGCCAACGTCCTGGATACCATGCTGACACAGCGCTTCATCCGCCGGGGACTGCGCGAGGAACTGATCGACTTGGCCTTCATTGTACTTTTCGGGATGGGCATGGGCTTCGTGCTGGGGCTGGCGCGGCCCTTGTGGTCGACCCTGGTGACGGTGGCGATGCTGGCGCTCTTCTTAGGGGGGGCCTACTTCGCCCTCGCGCAGTTCGACATGTGGTTGAACATGGTAGTGCCGGGCGGGGTACTGGTGTCGAACTTCCTTGGGGTGACGGCCTACCGGGTGTTCATCGAGGAGCGGGAGAAGCGGAAGACGCGCGCGGCGTTCCAGCAGTATGTGTCGCCCCAGCTCATCCGCGAGATGTTGAAGGGCCGGGGTCAGCTCGAACTGGGCGGTAAAGAGCGCGAACTGAGCATCATGTTTTCCGACATCCGTGGCTTTACCAGTTTGTCGGAAAAGCTCACCGCCATGGAACTTACCAGCTTTTTGAACGAGTACACGGACGAGATGACCAACATCATCTTCCGCCACTGGGGCACACTGGACAAATTCGAGGGCGACGCCATTATGGCCTTCTGGGGCGCACCCTTCGAGCAGGACGATCATGCACGCCGCGCCTGTGCCGCCGCGCTCGATAAGGCACGGCGGGTGGACGAGCTGCGGGCGCAGTGGCGCGCGGAGGGCAAGCCCGACATCAACATCGGCCTCGGCATCAACACCGGGCGGGTGGTGGTCGGCAATATGGGCTCGCGCAAGCGCTTCAACTACACCGTGCTCGGCGACCCGGTGAACCTGGCGTCGCGCCTGGAAGGGGTCAACAAGGCATATGCCACCCGCATCATCGTCAGCGAAACCACCTACCGGGCGGCCAGCGATGCCCTGTGGCTGTTGCGGCGCCGCGTGAGCGACTATTTCCGGGTTCCCCCGGAGGCGTTGGCGAGTGTGAACAGCACCGAGGCGGTGCGCCGGGCGCGGCGCGTGGCGATGTTTCTGAGTCACAAACTGTCGCTGGGTCCGGCTGGCTATATCGCCCGCGAATTTGGTGAGGCAGGGGAAGGAAGCGTCCTACAGGCCGTCGAGGAGGTCGAGCGCGAGGCCATCAGGAACAAGAAACTGCAGCGTTTTCTCGAAGAGGTGCGCCGTTCGTTCACTCTGTTTGTCTTTCGCCAGCTCGACTGGATCCGCGTGAAGGGAAAACAGGAACCAGTGGCCATCTATGAGTTGCTCGCCTACCGCAGCGACGGCAACCCCTGGGGCGACTTACTCGACCTGTTCCAGGGGGGGTTGAACGCCTACCGCGCGCGGCAGTGGGACTTTGCCATTGAGCTGTTTCAACTGGCCCTCGAACGCTATCCCGACGACGGCCCCTCCAAGCTCTTCCTGGCCCGCTGCCAGCAATACAAGCAGGAAAAGCCGGATCCCGCCTGGGATGGGGTCTACGTGATGAAAACCAAGTAGGGCGGGGCGAGCGGACTTAGGGTTCCGCGCCCTCGGCAATCCATTCCTCGATGAGGGAAGGGAAGATGGGTATGGTGAGGAGTTGGATAAACTTGGCGCGGGCATTTCCGGTGGCGAGGTAGCGCCGCAGGATTTCCCGCCCCACCGTGTAGTTGAACGAGTAAACGCCCCACTCGCGGTCAAACTGGATGGTTTTGCGGGCGCGGGCGGGGTCCATCAAGGCGTACTTCTGCAAGAAGGCGACCATCGCCTCCTCGCTGGCACCCTCGTCGTGCAGCATAAACGGCAGCCGCTCGCGGACGCGGCTGAGAGTTTCGAGCAGGGGTTGCAGCTTCTCCCAGGTGGCGACGTCGGCCGCCGCGAGTTCCAGGCGGGGGAAGAAGACGTCACGGTGCCAGGCATAGCGTTCCGCTGGTGGCATCAGAATGTCCTTGCCGACTTCGGCCACAGCCTCCGCCATGGTGCTCTGCGGGGTGTAGAGCGGACTCACGCACCACTCGAAGTACCCGCGCTCGTGGAAGAGGCGCTGTTCGCGGGTGGTGAGGTCGGTGTGGTGGCCGGGATAAGCTTCGTGGGCGATGTAGGAATAGACGCTGGTCGCAAGGGTGGGCAAGTCGGTGTTGATTTCAATGCGGGAGCGGGCGTTGCCCTGGAACCAGTTGTAGCCGCCCCAGGCCTGGCCGGTCACGAAATAGAGTTCGACGCGTTCCTGGGGTGGCAAGAGCAATAGCTTGCGGGCACGCGCCTGCACTTCCTCGAGCGCGATGCGATAGGCGGCTTCCACGCGTGTTGGCGGCAGGCGGAAGTGAGCGCGCCAGGCCTTCACACGGTCGAGCAAGCTGCCGGGGCCGGGCAGCGCTTGGTCGAGTGCGGTCAGCGCGGCTTCGAGTTCGGCGTTCGTTGGTGGTTGCACCTCCAGGTCAAAGAGCCGGCGGGCCTGTTCCGCGACGCTGAACTGTTCGCCCTGGAGCATGCGGATTTTCGTTTCGAGGGCAGCGAGCTGCTTCTCGAACCAGCGCCGCCGGACTGGGTTGCCCCGGGTGTTCGGCAGGGCGGCCCGCAACGCTTCGGCTTGGGCGCGCAGTTCTTCCAGCGGCCGCTTGCCCTCGCGCGTGACCTGCTCGCGCACATCGGCAGGGCCATAGTAGTAGTCGTTGAAGCCGGGTTCGTGTTGGTCAATCCGGAGGACGAGGAGGACATAGCCGCGGGCCACGTCGTCGAGAGAGTCGTAGGAGGAGGCGCGAGACGCAACGCTGGCGTGGAGCAGGCAGGCGAGAACAACCGCAGCGAGAAGTTGTGCCCGACGTCGCATGAAAGCCTCCTCGACTCCTACGATGACTAAAACCCGGCGGACGTTGGCCCCCGCTAGGTTCCACGTAACTGCTTAGCGCCCCGGTTGTCAAGGGAGTGTGGGGTCGTTTGACAGTCGGCGGTGCGGTTGGTAGCATCGGCTGTTTTCGAGCGGAAGGAGAGGCGACTGCTGTGGCCCGGGTTTCGCGCCGCGAACTGAAAAAGGACGAGTTCATCTCCGCGTTTGAAGAGACCCTAGCGTTTCTGGGAGAGCAGCGGGAGATGATCATCGCACTGGTGCTGGTGGTGCTTGTGGGTGCCGGGTCGTTGGGCGGGTTCTGGTGGTACGCGCGGCGCCAGGAGCAGCAGGCGAGCCTCGCCCTGGGCCAGGCACTCGAAATCTACGCTGCGCCCATACGACTGAACCCGGGAGAATCACCGCTCAGCCTTCCCGGGCCTTCCTTCGCCAACGAGAAAGAAAAGTATGAGGCAGCGCAGAAAGCGTTCGGCGAGTTGCGGCGTGAATTCGCGCGCACCCGTGTGGGGGTTCTTGGCAAGCACTACGAGGGACTGGCGCTGTGGGAGCTGGGGAAGCGGGACGAGGCGGTGCGGCTGCTGGAAGAAGTCAGCCGTGGCACGCGCCCCGAGCGCGCAGCGGTGGCGGGCTTGCACCTGGCCGGCTTCTACCAGAAGCTCGGCCGCCGGGAGGAGGCGCGGCAGCTCTACCAGAAGCTGAGCGAGCGGCCCACCAGCAGCGTTCCCCGCGCGGTCGCTTTGCTGGCGCTGGCCGACCTCACGGCAGCGACCCAGCCTGCCGAAGCCCGCAAGCTCTACGAGGAAGTGAAACGCGAACTGGGCGACAGCAGCCTCGCAGACGAAGTTGATCGTCGCCTGGCACTCTTGCCGCCCGGGTCGTAGCTTCATCCCAGGCGTTTTAAAGGAGGTGTTAAAAAATGGCAGAGGAAGGCAAAACGTATGTTTGTGAGATGTGTAAGGCTGAAGTAACAGTCATCAAAAAGCCCGTCCCGGATCCGCAATGCCCCACTCTCAGCTGCTGCGGAAAAGAAATGAAAGAAAAGGATTAAAGGAAGGAGGGTAAAAAATATGAAAATCGAGGAAATCAAACAAGTTGTCAAAAGTCGCTACGGTAAATGTGCTGATACGGGTGGCGGGAAGAAGTCCTGTTGTTGCCCCAGCGAGGCCACCTCCACTTCGAGCTTTGCTGCTGAACACGGGCTTTATGGGCACGAAGAGCTCTCCTTGATCCCTGAAATCGCTCGCAATCTTTCTAAGGGATGCGGTAACCCCACTGGTTTTGCCAATCTTCAACCTACCGAAGTGGTTGTGGATTTCGGCTGTGGTGCAGGGATAGATGTCATTCTTGCTGCTCACAAGATAGGACCCGGTGGAAAAGTGGTTGGAGTAGATTTCACCTCCCAGATGAGCCAGCGTGCACAGCAGGCCGTGACTGAGGCGGGCTTGACAGATGCAGTGAAGCTTCTTGTTGCCGACATGGAGCGGCTTGAGCTTCCTGATGGCTTTGCCGATGTGGTGATATCCAACTGCGTCATCAACCTGTGTCCCGACAAAGAGGCTGTGTATCGGGAAGCCTTTCGCATCCTGAAACCCGGAGGGCGTTTGGCCATTTCTGACATAGTTTATACAGAAAAGATCGATCCTCATGTACAAGAGCGCTTTCAATCAACCTGGGCAGGATGTGTAGGAGGAGCGATAGAGGAGGATGGTTATTTCAAGATAGTTCGGGAGGCGGGCTTCAGACAGGTTGAGGTCGTGGCCCGTCATCCATTAGCTCCGAAGGAACTGGAAGCGATGGCATGTTGTCCAGGGCCGGAATTTACCCCGGCTCCAGCAAAAGATGATCTTGGTGTGGTTCAAGGGAAAGTGATCAGCGTTAAATTCACAGCGGTTAAACCATAGCCAAGCCATAATAGTGGGCACTTGCAGCATCTGACAGCGGTTTTACGCAAGGGGTGCACCGCATTTGCTGCCTAACGGTTGCGAACGTCGTAGAGCCGCGAACTGTACGCAACTTTACTGTCTGTAATCGATAATTTGCGTTTAACCCTTGCTTTCCTGACGTCGGATTCCGCGTAAGATAGAGGCGATGCCGCGGTTCGACTTCGCTCACCACAGGCAGCTTGCCCGCCGTGGGGGGCTGGCCTCCTATGCGATGGCAGAGGAGCGCAGCCAGGGGCGGCGCTCGCCGGAACCCGCACATCCCTATCGCAGCGAATACCAGCGCGACCGCGACCGCATCGTGCATTCGCGGGCTTTTCGGCGGCTGGAAGCCAAGACCCAGGTCTTTACCCGTCGCTTCTCGGACCACTTTCGCAACCGGCTGACGCATACCTTAGAGGTGTCGCAGATTGCGCGCACGATTGGCGGGGCACTGGGGTTGAACGTGGACTTGTGCGAGGCGCTGGCGCTGGCTCATGACATCGGCCACCCGCCCTTTGCGCATGCCGGGGAGAGCCGGCTGGACGAGTTGATGCAGGCGCACGGCGACAGCTTTGACCACAATTTGCACGCGTTGCGTATCGTAGAGAATTTTGAGCAGCGCTACGCCGATTTTCCGGGCCTGAACCTGACCTTTGAGGTGCGCGAAGGGCTCATCAAGCATTCGCGCGACTACGATCCGGCGCGCTTTCCCGAGCTGGCCCGCCAAGGCGGGCTGGCCGAGTATTGGCTGGAGCGCCAGCCGCCGCTCGAAAGCCAGCTCATCGATCTGGCCGACGAGGTTGCCTACAACACTGCCGACCTGGATGACGGCTACGAGGCCAAGCTGCTCGACTTTGAAACGGTAGTGGCAGCCACGCCGCTGGTGCGGGCGATTTTCGCCGCTGTCCGGGGCCGCTATCCGCGGGCGCCGGAGAAGCTGCAATTCAACGAGACGCTCAAGCGGGTGATTGACCGTTTGGTAACCGACCTGATTGAGAGCACGCGCACGCAGCTTGCAGGCGAAGGCATCGAGACGCTGGAGGCGGTGCGGAATTTTCCCCGGCGGCTGGTGGGTTTCAGCGCGCCGGTGGCGGAGGAAAATCGCCAACTGAAGCGGTTTCTTTTCGAGCGGCTCTACTCCCATCCGAGCTTGGTCGCGGAACGGGAACAGGCGGTGAAGGCGCTGGGAGACCTTTTCCAGTTCTATCTGGAGCATCCCGAGCGTCTGCCACGCTTCTACTTTGAGAAGACACGTACGGCCCGCCGCCCCTACGGGCACCGAAGCCCTTCGGGGCGCAGGCGCCCGAAGGCTCTGGGCCTACGCCCACCGAAGGGCTCCGGCCCACAGGTGGGCCGCAGGGCGGAGCCCGTGCACCGGGTGGTCTGCGACTACATTGCCGGGATGACCGACACCTACGTCTTCCGCCAACACCGCGAACTGTTCGAGCCCTCCACCAGCCGGCGCGGCCAATAACCCAGTGGCTGGGGCTGCTGGGCCCCGTGGCGCAGCGCGGCACAGGGTTGAACGGAGATGATGCGTCCCGGTGGCGGGTGCCACCGGGCTCGGCGGCAGAGCGCAGAGCTGCAACCCAGTCGCGCAGCGCGGGGCCGCTGGGCCAACCCGCCGTGGCCCGTCTGGGCCCTGTGGCGCAGCGCGGCACAGGGTTGAACTCTTGTATGGCTTGGCGGG
>JBHIAG010000064.1:0-12608 GCA_046758465.1 Terriglobia bacterium
GTGAAGAAACTCTACGTGGGCAACCTGCCCTTTCAGGCAACCGAACAGGACTTGCAGAACTGGTTTACGGAGGCCGGCATCACCGTGGACACCATCAACCTCATCCGCGACCGCTATTCCGGAGAGGCGCGCGGCTTTGGCTTCGTCGAGATCGGCAACGACGAAGAAGCCGAGCGTGCCATCCAAGCCCTCAACGGGAAGGACTTTCTCGGCCGCAGCCTGGTGGTCAACGAAGCCCGGCCACCCCGCGAAGGCGGTCGCGGGCCTGGCGGGGGCGGCCGCGGGCCTGGCGGGGGCGGGGGCGGGCGCCGCCGCCGGTGGTAGTACTTCGCCCCAAACGCCTGCCGACCCGGACTGCGCAGCGAATATCCATAGGGTTCAATCTGTCCTGAGGTGGAGGTTGACGTGTTACAGCCTGTGGCGCACGGAGCCACTGGTAGAAAGCAATCCCCTTGAACCTCACGATTGACCGCCAGTACCTGATCCAAACTCTGGCCGACCTGATTCGCATCAACTCCATTAACCCCACGCTGGTTCTTGGCGCCCCGGGCGAGGCGGAAATTGCCGCCTATGTTGCCAACTCGCTGCGCAGGATCAAACTGGACGTGACGACATGCGAACCGCAACCGGGGCGCGTTAGCGTCATCGGCATTCTCAAGGGAAGCGGCGGCGGCCGCTCGCTCATGCTGAACGCCCACATGGATACCGTGGGGATTGAGGGCATGCCTGAGCCCTTCTCGGCGGCCATCCGTGACGCCAAGATGTACGGGCGGGGCGCCTATGACATGAAGGCTAGCCTCGCAGCCTGCATGGCGGCGGCGAAAGCCCTGGTAGATGCCGGTGTCGCGCTCCACGGTGACCTCTTGGTAGCCGCCGTGGCCGACGAGGAATATGCGAGCCTCGGCTCAGCCGACCTGCTTGAGCGCTACAAAGTCGATGGCGCCGTCGTCACCGAACCCACCGAACTTGACCTCTGCCTGGCTCACAAAGGCTTCATCTGGTTGGAGGTCGAAACGTCGGGCCGGGCCGCCCATGGCAGCCGCTTCGACTTGGGTGTTGACGCCAACCTGCGCATGGGTCGCTTCCTGGCCGCACTCGACAACCTAGAGAAAGAACTGCGGGCACGCAAACGCCATCCCCTGGTGGGACCCCCTTCCTTGCATGCCGCGATGCTCCAGGGCGGCACCGGGTTGAGCACCTACGCGGCCAGTTGCAAGCTCCAAATCGAGCGCCGCACCATCCCCGGCGAGACCCAAGCCCAGGTGCGGGGCGAAATCAAGGCCATCATTAACCGCCTGGCCGCCGCCGACCCCACCTTTGAAGCCACCCTCAGATGCTCTCTGGTGCGCGCGCCCTTCGAGGTTCCTGCTGAGGCAGTGATTGTCAAGCTGATTGCCCACGCGGCGACCCGCGTGCTGGGCAGAAACCCAGCTCACACGGGCCAGACGCCCTGGATGGACGCCGCCCTGCTCGCCGCCGCCGGAGTCGAAACCGTCGTCATGGGTCCTATTGGCGGTGGCGCGCATGCCGCCGAAGAGTGGGTTGACCTCAAGTCGGTTGAGGACTTGGCACACATCTTGGCGCACACGGCTATCGCCTATTGCCGGAAGGGTTAGTCGCCTTTAGGGTTCCAGGCTCGGTGCAGGTTCGGGGGTCACCCAAGCTAGGGGTTGTGCCGATTGAAACAGAACGGTCTGGCTGCCCAGGAACCAGAGCTTCAGCACCAGCCGGGCCAGTAGATAAGCTTGTCCTATGAGAAAAGCGAGCAGGATGGTCGCCCAACTCGACTGCCCCGGGCCCGGTGCCACCAAACTGTAGCCGTACAACAGCACGAGACCCACAGCAAGCAGCAGAAGATAAAGACCAAAAGTCTTGCCGGGGTGCGCACTCACAAAGCGCAAACCCCGCAGGAAGGCTAAACTCGCGCTGCGTCTCCGCTCCACCACCATCGCGATTTTTGCATAGTCCAAGGCCATGCTCGCCAGGATGAGAAGAAAGCCCGCCACGGCATACACCCCCAGCCTCCAAACCATCACCGTCGTCTCTACCGTCACGTCCCGCGTGGCCTGCTCCATCCAGCGGTGCAGAGGATTGGCCACCCAGCGGAAAATCCCCCAATACAGTAGCAGCGAGATAATCAGCAGCCGCACGAAACGGAAAAAGTATTCTGCGCCCTGCGAAAACAAGCGCGCCCGCGATTGCACTTCCTCTGGCCGCGCATAGCGATCCAGAATTCCACCGGCAAAGAACGCCCAGGCCAGCAGAAACAGCACTCCGGCCAGGAGAATGGTCGCGTCAGTCCGCAAGATGTTCCCCTCCAAAAGCTTCTCCAGATTGCTCAGTATGGGCAGGATGCCGACCACCGACGGCCCGAAGGTTTCCCCCAGGCCGCTCGTGGCGGCGGAAAACTCCCCGTACCAGGCCAAGTCGAACCCTTGGCGGAGATTTTCCTGCACCAAGCTGGCACCAATCGATTCTTTCAGAATCGCTCGCATCGCCAACGCGAGCGGAAGCGCCAGGACGACGCTCGCCAGGTACACCCAGCAAATCACCGCAGGCGATTTCACAACCTTGCCCCACCCCACGGCAAAAGATTTCACGATGCTCATGGTCGCCCCTCGTCAGAAGAGAAACGCGAGAGTTTGCATGAAGTCTTGCAGCCAAATCATCCACTTCGAGGCCCACTTGCTCGCCGGCACCTCCGCGCGCGCTTTCAGCCGCCGGCTGTTGTTCGTGTAGTTAATGTCCAGCAGGATCTTGCGCTCCGGATCCACGGCGGCGTATTCCAGCTTCGCCGGCTTCACCACCGTATAGAGCTTCCACAGCGCCTTTGCGTCCCATACCGCGCGCACTTCCTCGCCATTCTCGAATTTCAGCAACACCTCCACGGGAAGGATTCCATCCTGCCGGCGGCGCACGACCACGCGGGTCTCGTAGAGCTTCGGCTCGGCCGACTCACCTTTCCGGTAGATGAGTTCCCCCTCTTTGTCCGTGAAGCCCTCGGTCTTCACTTCTTGGCTGGAAACCAAATCCACGCTGAAGTCAAACACCGCCGCCTTCCGATATACCTGATCGAAGAAGTAGGTGAGGTCCTGCCCAGAAACTTCGTTTGCCACAGCAAAAAAATCCTCCGGGGTCGGATGCTTGAATTTCCAGCGCTCAAAAAAGGTGGAGAGAATCTTCTGCAGGGTCTCCCACCCCAACAGCCGCTCCAACGTGGCCAGCCACAGGGCGGTTTTGTTGTACGAAATCGCGCTTGCCGTGGCCGGAAAGTAGAGGAACGTAGGCGTCGCCTGCACATCCCGGCGCGCCGCTTGCCGGTAGCCGTCCAGCCGTCTCCCGCCCCTCATGCGCCGCCGGACAATTTCCCGGACCATGACCGGGAAAAACCCGCGCAAGAACCGTCGCACATATGCGCTCTCGCCAAACGCGGCCTCCATCGTGCGCCCGGTGGAAAACGTGTTTAACCCTTCGTCCAGCCAGGCATGTTCAAACTCATTGTTCCCGACGATGGCGTACCAGAACTGGTGCCCGGCCTCGTGCACTGTCACCCCTTCCGGCGAGCCTCCACCTTCCGGGTTCCGGTAGCGCGTGCCGCAGGTAAAGAACGTCGGATACTCCATTCCGCTGGCACCGCTGCCCCAGGCCGGGTCCACCAGCGTGACGTGGCCGTAGGGGTACTCACCATACCAGGTGCCGTAGTAGCGCAGCGCCGCGGCGGTCGCGCGGAAGTGCCGCTCGACCTGCTCCTCGTGCTCCGGCTGGTAGAGAAGGCGCATCTCCACCGGCTTCAACCCCGGCTGTTCAAACCGCCGCCGCGCCTCCCGATAGTCGGGGCTCGTGGTCCAGGCAAAATCGTGCACGTCGGCCTGCTGGTAGCGGTGCGTGGAGGTCCCGTCCTCGTTGTCCGTGACTTCCACCGCCACTCCCGTCGCCCCGACCTTCCACCCTCTGGGGACCGTTATCTTGACGTCGTAGACTCCGTAGTCGGAGAAAAACTCCGTAGCGGCGTGGAATTGATGACAGTTCCAGGTGCCAGCAGCTTCGAAGACGCCGAGCTTCGGAAACCAGTGGGCCAGGAAAAAGAAGTTGCCGCGAAAGCCGGTGCGCGAAAATGTCCGTGGAATCTTGGATTGCCAGCGAATTTCCACCTGAATCGTCTCTCCGCGCCGCACCGGGCGCGGCAGGGGCACCACCAGCACCGTCTCATCATCCGGGTTGTTGTCGTCGGGCGCCGCAAAGCGCATCTGGCCGGTTAGGTCTGCCTCCGCAAAACCTCCGCGCGGCAACACCCGCACGGATTTCAGCGTCGAGTAGCCCCAGTCTTCCCGCGCGATTTTTCGCCGCCGCGGCCGGCGCTGCCGGAAGCCGCGCAGCACCCGTTCGCGCAGCCAAGTGCTCTTGTTGTTCTTCCAGGCATTCCAGTAGAGATGAAACCAGAGCTCGCGGGCGGCCACCCGCGTATCGTTGCGCCACGCCAGCACTTCCCTGCCCTCCAGGGTCTTCTCGTCGGGGTCGAGTCGCACTTCGATGGTGTAGTTGGCATTGCGCGGGCTGAGGACTTCTTCTTGCGCCCGGGCCGACGCCAAGCCGCCGGGGATGAGCCACAGCGCCGCTACCAGGCATGCCAGGCGGCAAGATTGTGAGCTGAGCACCACTACTCCTCCTGCAATTGAATTCAGGACCCTGCGAAAAAAGAGCGCGCCAATTATACGCAGAGGAAACCCCGCCGCAATAGCTATTTTACGCCTTAACCTGGTTGCGGCCCGCTTTCTTCGCGCGATAGAGCGCCTTGTCAGCCGCCTGGATCACGTGCTCCGCCTCGCTATGGCGGTCGTCTCGTTCCGCGACACCGAGGCTGATGGTGACCGACACCTGCTTGCGGGGTCCGCAGCTTGGTCGGGGCTTCTCCGGTTTTTTGCGCGGACGGTCGCGACCCCGCACGCCGAACCTCGTGGCCGCAACCGTCTTTCGCAGTTCCTCCAGGTGCGGGAAGGCTTCCTCGACTGACTTGTCGGGAAAAATCACCGCAAACTCTTCCCCGCCGTAACGAAAGGCCTCGGCCCCACCCGCAACCTCGGCAAGTTTCGCCCCCACCATGCGCAGCAATTGGTCGCCCACATCGTGTCCATGCTGGTCGTTGAACTTCTTGAAATGGTCGATGTCCACCATCGCGATCGCATACCGGCTGCCCACCTGGGCCAGGGCTTCGTTCAGCGCGCGCCGCGCCCCCAACCCCGTCAACTCGTCCCGATAGGCCATCCGGTAGGATGTCTCGATGACTGCCATCACCAGAATGAGCCCGCCGGTCGCCAGGTAGAAAGTGGAACGAACGCCCCCCTGGCCGTTCGTCAGCGCCAGCAACACTGCCACCAGCCCCCAGAGGAACCCGCTTTCAAGCGCGCCCCGCTGCCGCAGGAAACGCAGCATGAACAGAACAAACGCCGCGCCGAACACCGCCAGGGCCGGCTGGCCGATGGCGCTCCAGCCGAAAAACCCTGGCGCGAGAAAATTGTGCTCCAGCAGCGCGGCCACGTCCGCCTGCCCGAGACGCGCGAGCCAGGCCACGGCAGCCACTTGCACGAGAATCAGGCTCAGGCGCCACAGCCCGGCTCGGCTCAGCAGGGCCCTTTCACGCATCCACGAGAACGCCACCAGGTTCAGCGGCACCAGAAAAGCCACAACCTGGAAGACAACGCGCCCTGCACCCGCTGCCGCGGCCTCCCCGGCGGCAAATTGCAGCAACCCCCGGTCGGCCAGCACCAGCACCAGCAGGGCGAACACAATCCGGCTGCGATGAAAGCGCCACCCGAGCAAGAACCCCGCTCCGAATACGGCATAGGGATAGACACGGACCAGCACCGACAACGACTCAGGCGCCGCTGCCCAGTGCAGAAACACCACCCCCGCCAGCAACAGCAGCCCACCCGGCACGAGGAAGGAGTAGAGTAGTTTCACAATCCCGCAACCCCGACTCTGTTCCCCCGTGATTATGCAAGAAAGTTAGCGGATTTCCTAAACTCTCGTAGCGCCTCTCCCTTTCGGTGAGAGCGCCGTTCGGCGCCGTTTGAGTTGCTTTTCGCTATCCGAGTGGCGTAGAGTGGCGCGCTCCGTTGCCACCATCGGTCGTCAACTAAGGACTTGCGGCCATGAGAAAAACGCTGTGGCTGTCGTTGGCCCTCACCCTGGCTCTCCTCGCAGTCTCCTGCACGCCGGCCGCACCTGAGCGCACCGAAATCCTTTGGGATACCTGGGGCGTCCCTCATG
This sequence comes from Terriglobia bacterium, assembly GCA_046758465.1. Taxonomy (GTDB): domain Bacteria; phylum Acidobacteriota; class Terriglobia; order Acidiferrales; family 2-02-FULL-67-57; genus JBHIAG01. The sequence goes on from JBHIAG010000064.1 coordinate 6,268, forward strand.
TCTATGGGAAGGATGTGGAGGGCCTTTTCTATGCCTTTGGGTGGGCGCAGATGCAGAGCCACGGCAACTTGCTCCTGCGGCTCTACGGCCAGGCGCGCGGCCGCGCAGCCGAGTACTGGGGTGAAGCGTACCTAGACGAGGACCGCTGGGTACGAACCATGGGAGTCCCGACGCGCGCCCGTGACTGGTACGAGGCGCAGACGCCGGCCTTCCGCAGCTACCTGGATGCCTTCGCCGCTGGCATCAATGCCTACGCCCGCGCGCAGGCCGATGCGATTGCCGACGAGGTCGAAGTCGTGTTGCCTGTTGATGGCAGCGATGTACTCGCTCATATGCAGCGTGTCATCCATTTCACGTTCATTGCCTCCCGTGAGGGGGTGGATTCGCAAGCCGCGCGTTGGCGTCCCGGGGGGTCGAATACCTGGGCCATCGCGCCCGCTCGCTCGGCCAGCGGCAACGCCATGCTCCTGGCCAACCCGCACCTGCCCTGGGAGGGCAAATATCGCTTCTACGAGGCACACCTCATCGCGCCAGGAATCAATGCCTACGGCAGCACGCTTATCGGGTCCCCGGCTCTCGGCATCGCTTTCAATGACTACCTGGGCTGGTCGCACACCGTGAACGCCTACGACGGGGCGGACCTCTACGAACTGACTCTGGCTGAGGGCGGCTACCGCTGGGATGGCGGCGTTCGGGCCTTCGAGACCGAAGAGCAAACCCTGAAGGTGAAGCAAGCCGACGGCACCCTGCGGGAAGAGAAACTCGTGCTGCGCCGCTCGCTCCACGGGCCAGTGGTGGCTGAGAAAGACGGCCAGGCGCTCGCCCTGCGGGTTGCTGGCCTCGACCAGGCGGGGATGATGGAGCAGTGGTGGGACATGGCGCGGGCCAGGAACTTGGCCGAGTTTGAGGCGGCGCTCGCGCGCTTGCAGATTCCGATGTTCACTGTGATGTACGCCGACCGGGAGGGCCACATCCTGCATCTGTTCGGCGGGCGCACCCCGGTGCGACCTGCGGGCGACTGGGACTGGCGCGGCATCGTTCCCGGCAACACCTCGGCGACGTTGTGGACTCAAACCCACCCCTACCGCGACCTGCCGCGCGTACTCGACCCGCCCAGCGGCTGGCTCCAGAATGCGAACGACCCGCCCTGGACGACGACCTTCCCACCCGCGCTCAATCCCGATGATTTCCCCCCTTACATGGCACCGCGCTACATGGGTTTTCGAGCACAGCGCTCCGCGCGCATGCTCGCCGAGGACGACCAGATTAGCTTCGAAGAACTGATCGAATACAAACACTCGACGCGCATGGAACTCGCCGACCGCTTGCTCGATGACTTGATCCCCGCCGCGCGCCAGCATGGTGGCAAACGGGCACATCGAGCCGCTGAGGTGCTGGAGGCCTGGGACCGCACGGCCGACGCCGAGAGTCGCGGCGCCGTGCTCTTCCGCTACTTCGTGGAGGAGATATATCAGCGCGCGCGCCGGACGAACTCCAATCCCTTCGCCACTCCCTGGAAGGAAGATTCGCCGCGCGCGACCCCCGATGGCTTGGCCGACCCGGCGGGCGCGGTGGCGGCGCTCGTCGCCGCCGCGCGCAAGGTCGAAACCCAATACGGGGCACTGGACGTGCCCTGGGGCGAGGTTTACCGGCTGCGCCGCGCGGGGGTGGATCTACCTGCCAACGGTGGGCCCGGGGGGTTGGGTATCTTCCGGGCCGTCGGCTTCGACAAAGCGCAGAATGGGCAATTCCTGGCCGCCGGGGGCGATTCCTATGTTGCTGTGGTCGAGTTCTCCCGGCCGGTACGGGCGATGGTGCTCAACGTCCCCGGCAACGCGACTCAGCCCGGCTCGCCGCACCGCGCCGACCAGTTGGAGCTGTTCGCGCGCAAGCAGTTGCGCCCCGTCTGGCGGACGCGCCGGGAAATCGAAGCCCACCTGGCTTCGCGCCAGGTCTTCTGAGTGACGCCCCCAGGAACTTCTGGCAGCGCAACCCGTATTCCTTCAGTGTTGCTACCCGGGGGCCGGACGGTGCGTCCAAAAAACAATAGAGAAAGTGGCGCGCACTGCCTGCCGGGCGCGTGCCGCTCTGGGGCATGCAGTGTCCGCACCGGCCTCTTGCCCCGCTGAGGGCTGGTGAGGCACAATGACAGACGTCGGCGCAGGGAGCGGCAGGGATGCCTGTCCATCTGGAAAATGAAGCCACGCTGGTGGCCGAGGCGCGCCAGGGCAACCCGGAGGCTTTCACCGCCCTGGTGAGTCAGTACGACCGCAATATCTACCGCCTGGCGCTGAACATCACCGGCAACAAAGAGGATGCCGAGGACGTGCTCCAGGAGTCCTTCCTAAAGGCCTACACCCATCTCGACCGTTTCCAGGGGAACTCGCGCTTCTACACCTGGCTGGTGCGGATTACGGTGAACGAAGCGTTGATGAAGCTGCGGAAGCGGCGCGCGGACAAGGACGTCTCGCTCGACCAAGAGACGGAGTCCGCCGAGGGCAGCCTGCAGCCGCGGGAGATTGAGGACTGGGGCGAGAACCCCGAGCAGCGCTATGCCCAGACCGAATTGCAAGAGATCCTGGGGGAAGCCATCGCGGGGCTGGAGCCGCCCTTGCGCACGGTATTTGTCCTCCGCGACGTGGAGTACCTCTCCAGCGAAGAGACGGCTGAGCTGTTGGAGCTGTCGGTGCCGGCGGTGAAGTCGCGTTTGCTGCGGGCGCGCCTCAAGTTGCGACAGCGCCTGAACAAGTATTTCAAGCGAGGGTAGAACCTTGAACTGCAAAGAAGTAGTTCGCGAGCTGTCGAACTTGCTCGATGGGGAGCTGACACCGAATTTGTTGGAAGAGCTCGAGCGTCACCTGCACCATTGCGTGGACTGTCGCATCGTCGTCGACACCACCCGCAAGACCATCGCCATCTTCCAGCACAGCGAACCGATGCCCTTGCCCGAGGGTGTGCGGCACCGCTTGCAACAGGCGCTGGCCAGCAAACTGGGCCGCAAGCCTTCGCCCTCCCCATAGCTTTCTACGCTGTCGGGCTCGCCATCTCTACGGCGGCCTCCTTCCGGAAGATGTCCCCCAGGCACCCCTCGACTGCGCTCGGGGTAAAGGAGCCTGGGGGGCTTGCAGCCCCTTCCCCTATCGCATCGAGCCCCGAGGCCCGGGCCTCGGGGAGATCAATGTGTGTCCCGGTGGCTGGTGCCACCGGGCTCGGCGTGGACGTCACAATGGCGAGGTTATCTGCCTGAGGCGGAACCCCAGTGGCAGGGGCCCTTCGGCGCTGAAGCTTCGGGGCTCCCTTCGACTGCGCTCAGGGTAAACGGGACAAGCCTGGGGGCTCGGTGGGAAATTAGGACACGACGCTCCGCTGCCCGGACCGACTTCCCCGCCCGGTGTGCGATAATGGCGGGCAGGCCCCGCCCAGGGCGGGGCAGTTTCACTCGCTCGGAGGTTTCTCCATGCGACCCATCGCACGCCGCTTTGCTCTGCCGGTCATTTTTCTCCTGGGTGTTGCTCTCGCTAGCACCGCCCAGGGTCGGCGGCCGCTTAGCTTCGATGACCTGATGGCACTGGGGCGCGTCAGCGACCCGCAAATCTCGCCCGAGGGCCGCTGGGTGGTCTACGTCGTTGACCACTACGATAAGGCCACCAATGGCCGCACGTCCGACCTGTGGCTGGTGCCTCTGGCGGACGATCCGACTTCGCCCCCCTCGACTTCGCTCGCTTCGACTGCGCTCAGGGTAAACGGGGCGAGCGCGACAAGCGAGCCCCGCCAGCTCACCCGCAGCGGCAAACGCGACCGCCGCCCGCGCTGGTCGCCGGACGGCTCCCGCCTCGCTTTCCTCTCGAACCGCGATGGCCGCTGGCAGATGTGGACGATTGTGCTGGAGGGCGGCGAGGCCACGAAGCTCACTGACCTGCCGGTTGACGTCGGCGGCCTCCTGTGGTCGCCCGACGGGCGCTGGCTGGCTTTCACCGCCGAGGTCTATCCCGACTGCCCCGCCGAAGACGCGCTCGCCTGCACCGCCAAACGGGACGAGGAGAAAGAAAAGAGTAAAGTCAAGGCGCGACTCTACGACGCCCTGCTCTACCGCCACTGGAACACCTGGAGCGAAGGCAAGCGCAGCCACGTCTTCATCCTTGCTGCCGACGGCAGCCCCGAAGCTTCGGGGCGCGACCTCACTCCCGGCGACTTCAATGTGCCGCCGTTTTCCCTCGGCGGCCCCGACGACTACGCCTTCTCCCCCGACAGCCGGGAACTCTGCTTCGCCCGCAACACCGACCCCGACCGAGCCCTGAGCACGAACAGCGACCTCTGGCTCCTCCCCGTGACCGGCGGCCCCTCGACTGCGCTCCCTTCGACTGCGCTCAGGGTAAACGGGGCGAGCGGGACAAGCGAGCCGAAGAAAATCACCACCAATCCCGCCTGGGATGGCTCGCCGCTCTATTCTCCCGATGGCCGCTGGATCGCTTTCCGCGCGCAGGCGCGCGCCGGCTTTGAGGCCGACCGCTTCCGCCTCCAGCTCTACGAGCGCGCTACCGGCAAAATCATCTCGCTGACGGAGAAGTTCGACCACTGGGTGGACGAATTCGTTTGGGCGCCGGATAGCCGGACGATTTATTTCACCGCGCCCGTCCACGCCCAAGCGCCCATTTTTGCGGTAAGCGTGCCGGCAGGCCGCGTGCGGGAGATTGTCGGGGCGAGCTCCAACGCGGGGCTCGGGCTCAGCCGGGATGGCCGCACATTCGTCTTCACCCGCCAGAGCCTGTCGGCGCCGACCGAGGTGTGGCAGGCGAATGTGGCCGACGGGAGGGCCAAGCCTTTGACGCGGACGAACCAGGCGATTGTGTCGCGGGTCGAATGGAGCGCGGTGGAAGAGTTCCACTTCGCGGGCGCCGGGGGCAGGCCGGTGCAGGGCTGGCTGCTAAAGCCGCCGGGATTCGACCCGCAGAAGAAATACCCCGCGCTCTTCATGGTGCATGGCGGGCCGCAGTCGGTGTGGGCGAACACGTTCCACTATCGCTGGAACGCGCAACTGTTTGCTGCGCCCGGCTACGTGGTGGCGCTGCTGAACCCGCGCGGCAGCGTGGGCTGGGGCCAGAAGTTTATTGACGAAATCAGCGGCGATTGGGGCGGCAAGGTCTATGAAGACTTGGTGAAGGGCCTGGACTACCTCAGCGCGCTGCCCTACGTGGACGCCGAACGCATTTGTGCGGCTGGCGGCTCCTACGGCGGCTACATGGTGAACTGGCTCGCGGGTCACACCGCCCGCTTCCGCTGCCTCATCTCCCATGCCGGCGTCTTCAACCTGACCAGCATGTACGGCAGCACGGAGGAGCTGTGGTTTCCCGAATGGGAGTTTCGCGGGACGCCGTGGACGAATGCGGAGAGCTACGCGCAATGGTCGCCGCATCGCTACGTGGCCAACTTCCGCACGCCGACCCTGGTCATTCACGGGGCGCGCGACTACCGCGTGCCGCTCGCCGAAGGCTTGCAACTGTTCACCTCGCTCCAGCGCCAGAAAGTGCCCTCGAAGTTTCTCTACTTCCCCGACGAGGGCCACTGGATTGGGAAGCCGCAGAATTCCGAACTCTGGTACAAGACCTTCCACGACTGGCTGGCACACTACTTAAAGATGCCAGATGACAAATAACAGATGACAACAACGGGGCCGCTTCTGTTTTCTCTCGCTGTTCAGCCCAGCGGCTTCCGCCGCTGGGTTTTCCCTTGAGCCGTGGAGGGAAGAACGGCAAGGCACCTGTACGGGCCCTACCCCTGCTTTGGCTGCTGGCCGCCACGGGCCGAAGCCCGTGGGCTGAACGCTCCCTTCTGCCTTTTTCCTTGGGTCATCTCCTTTTGTTATCTTCCTTCTTGTCATTGTGACGATCTACACGATTGGGCATTCGACGCGCACGCTCAAGCAGCTAATCGGCCTGCTGCGCGAGCACCAGATTGAACTGCTCGCCGACGTTCGCGCTTTCCCCAGCTCGGCGCGCTACCCGCACTTCAACAAGGAAGTGCTGTCGCAGCGGCTCCCGGAAGCGGGCATTAGCTATCGCTGGCTGGGGAAGGTGCTGGGCGGCTACCGCAAGAAGGAGAACCCTAACTCACCGCACAGCGCGCTGCGCAGCCCCGGCTTCCGCAACTACGCCGACCACATGGCGACGCCGGAGTTCGGCGAGGGAATTGAAGAGCTGACGAACCTCGCCGGGAAGAAGCGCGCCCGAATCGGGCACGTGGCGGTGATGTGCGCCGAGCGGTTGTGGTGGCGCTGCCACCGCTCGCTGGTTTCAGACTACTTGAGCGCCTGCTGCGGGGTCGAAGTTCTCCACATCGTCGAG
>JBHIAG010000065.1:0-12570 GCA_046758465.1 Terriglobia bacterium
ACCAGCACGATGTCTTCAATGCGCACGCCCAGGTTCTCTTCCGGAATGTAGATACCGGGCTCGATGGTGACAATCATGCCCGGCGCGAGCCTGCGCGCGCCGGGGTCATGGACTTCGAGCCCGATGTGGTGGCCGAGCCCGTGGATGAAATATTTGCCGAGCGGCTCGCCCTGCAAGTCTTTCCCGTGGCTGTTGATGTAGTTGTAGGCGATCTTGTAGAGGCTGTTCTCGCCGGTGCGCGCCAGCGTCATCCCGGGCTTGACGGCAGCGATGGCAGCGTTCTGCGCGCCCAGGACGATTGCGTAGATTTCCCGCTGCCGGGGAGTGAACTTGCCGCTCACCGGCAAGGTGCGGGTAATGTCGGCGGTGTAGCCGGCGCACTCGGCGCCCACGTCAAGAACGACGACGTCGCCCCGCTGCATCTGGCGACGGTTGTCGCCGTAGTGGAGCACGGTGGAGTTGAAACCAGAGCCAACGATGGGCGAGTAGCCGGGCCGTTCGCAGCCAGCGCGCTTGAAGCTGTACTCCATCAGCGCCGCAATCTCGTACTCGTACATTCCCGGCCGCAGCGCCCGCATGGTTTCGCGGTGCGCGGCCATCGAGGCTTCGATGGCGTTGCGCAGCAGCGCCTGCTCGCTCTCCGATTTGATTTGGCGCAGCCGGCTGAGCGGCGCGCGCACGTCCAGGAAGTTGGTGTGGGGGGCGATGGCGCGCAGCCACCCCAGCCAGCGCCCGGCATGGCGCGTCTCGCCCCCGGGACCGTGGTCAGGGCGGGGCCGGGGGAAGAGCGCGTAGAGGTTGGAGAAAACCTCAAGTAATTCTTCAATCCGAGTGCGCAGCAGCGAGATGGGCAGGACGCTTTCAACCCCGGTCTTCGCGGCCGCGTCGGCATCCTCAGCGCCGAGCCGCACGCCATCCCAACGCTCGCGCGGCTTGTTGCGCGGTGGCAGGAAGAGAATCTCTTTCGGGAAGCCGCGAGCGCGGGCCGCCTCGGTCGCCGGCACAAGGATGAGGGCAGCGCCGGGTTCCTCGTGGCCGGTGAGGTAGTAGAAATTCTCTTCCTGGCGGAAGGTTTCGGCGGGCGAAATTTCCTCGTGCCCGGTGTAGCCGACGAGCACCACCGGCCCGCTGACGCGGGCGCGCAGGCGCTGGCGGCGCGCCTGGTATTTGCTCAGAGCTTCTTTCTCCCGCGCGGCCAGGGGCCCCGAAGCTTCGGGGGCGGCCAGCAGGGCCAGAGCGAGAAGTGTCAGCAGCCCGAAGGATCGTGTGCGCATCGTCTCCTCCTCGTTCGGTTAAACTGGTCCCCTCTGAGAGGGGTGGCCACCTTACGGGCGCTCCACACGGGCCACAAGGCCGTACGGGCGCACCCAGGCGAGCCTACCACGGCTAGCCAACCAGACCAGATAGGGTTGGGCGAGCGACAGTACGCCGGTATAGAGATAGCTGCAGAGAAACAGGCAGAGGAACGGGACGCTGGGGTAGTGGGCGCTCTGGACGGCGTAGAAGGTCGCCCAGACGAAGTAGCTGCCCAGCGCCAGCTCCACCAACGGAATCCAGCCCGCGCGGGGGCGATAGAGCTTGGTGAACCAGGGCTGTCCAGAGGGACGCGTATGGGGCCGTGCGGCTTCGATGCAATACTTGGGGGTGCGGACAAATGGGCTCTGGATGCCCAGGAGGGCTTCGAGCACTGCCGTGGCGTTGCGCACCGCCACGCCGATGCCCACAGCCATCAGCAGCGGCAGGAAGAAGAACGTGCGTTTCCAGCGGTGCGGGTAGAGTTCCTTCTGCGCCATCAAGTAGAAGGTCGAGACCGAGCCCGTGGCGGCCAGGAACAGCGGCAAGTCAATCCAGAGCACCTGCCACCAACCCTGGTAGAAGCGAATGATCATTGCCGGCAGCAGTACCAGCGAGAGCGCAACCATCAGCGGATAGCTGATACAGCCGGTCAGGTGGTAGAAGGCCTCGAGCTTCACCTGCCAGGGCAGGGGCGCGCGCAGCACGCGCGGCAGGATTTTCTTTGCCGTCTGCATCAGGCCCTTGGCCCAGCGCGCCTGCTGCGCCTTGAAGGCATTCATCTCCACGGGCAACTCGGCGGGGCACTCGATCTCGGGCAGGTAGAGGAACTTCCAGCCCAGCAGTTGCGCGCGGTAACTGAGGTCGGTATCTTCGGTCAGGGTATCGTGCTGCCAGCCGCCGGCAGCTTCGATGGCGGCACGGCGCCAGATGCCGGCGGTGCCATTGAAGTTGAAGAACAGCCCGGCACGGGAGCGGGCGCCGTGTTCGAGCACGAAGTGGCCATCGAGCAGGAGGGCTTCCACCTCGGTCAGCAGCGAGTAGTGGCGGTTGATGTGGGTCCAGCGGGTTTGCACCATCGCGAGCTGCGGGTCGGTGAAGTAGTGGATGGTGCGGTGGAGGAAGTCGGGCGGGGGGAGGAAGTCGGCGTCAAAGATGGCGATGAACTCACCCCGGGCCTGGGCAAGTCCTGCTGCCAGTGCGCCGGCCTTGTAGCCGCGGCGGTGGTCGCGGTGGAAGAAGCGGACAGGGAGGCCGCGGGTCCGGGCGCGCGCGACCCAGGCGCGGGCGATTTCAGTGGTAGCGTCGGTGGAATCATCGAGCACCTGGATGTCCAGGCGGTCGTGGGGATAGTTGAGCTGACTGACAATGTCGAGCAGGCGCTCGACCACGTATTGCTCGTTGTAGAGGGGAAGCTGTATGGTAACGTAGGGCAACTCGGTGAAGGGCTGCGGCGTTGGCGGGCGGTGGGCGCGGTGCTTGGAGTAGAGATAAACCATGCGGTAGCGGTGCAGGCCGTAGAAGCTCAAGACGAGCAGGATGGCGAAGTAGGGCGTAACCACCAGCAGGTCAAAGGCGTCGAGTTGGTAGCGGCCGCGGAAGGGGTCGTCCTGAAAGAACAGCCGGAGATAGTCAAGGACGGGGGTGGCGGCTGCGGCAAGCTGCACAAACATCATCACGCTCGATTAGACTCGTGAAATTCTCGGACGTTACAGGCCTTCTATTTCTGGGCGTCGCACTTGAGGGAACCTTCCTCGCCCTGCGGGGCCTTGAGCCCTTCGACCAGCACGTGCCCGGGGTCATCGCGCTGGCTCTGGCCGCTGGCCTGCTCTATCTCATGGCCGTCTATCGCGTGCTTCGCTCAACCGCGCGCCCAGACGGGCGTTCTTCTGGCCGCGACTCGCGCGCCACCCTGCTTCTTATCCTGGTAGCCGCGATCGTCTTCCGGCTCACGCTTATCGGCGCGGCCCCCACGCTTTCCGACGACCTCTATCGCTACCAGTGGGAGGGTCGCATACAGGCGGCCGCCTGGAACCCCTATCTGGTGACTCCCGCCGACCCGGAGCTGGCCGCGTTGCGCGACCCGAACTTTGCGCGCGCGCCGGGCCAGCACGTTCCCACTGCCTACCCACCCTTGGCCGAACTTTACTTCTACGGGCTCGTGCGCGTAGGCGGCGGGCTCGAAGCGTTCAACTGGGCGGCGCTCGGGCTCGACCTGGCGGCGCTGGCGCTCGTCCTGCTCTTGCTGCGCGTACGAGGTGAGCCCCTGGCGCGCGTACTCATCTACGCTTGGTGCCCGCTGGTGGTACTGGAGTTCGCCGGCAACGGCCACTATGACGCGCTTGCGTTCGGGACCCTCCTGCTGGCGAACCTGTTCATTATACGGCAGCGCCCGTACGGGTCAATCGTGGCGTTGGCCCCGTACCTTTCTGGTATGGGGCTGGCGGCGGCGACGCTGTCGAAGTGGTTTGCCGGGCTGCTGCTGCCGGTGTTCCTGGCGCAAGCGGCCCCGAAGCATTGGTGGCGGTGGCTGGCGGGGTTCGCCGGCGCGGGCCTGCTTATCACGCTGCCGTATCTCGATGCCGGGCGGCACTTGGTCAGCGGACTGGTCGCCTACGGCGAGCAGTGGCGCAACAACGAGAGTTTGTTCCGGCTGCTGAGTTGGGCGACGCAGCGGGACGACGTGGCCGCCGGGCTGGCGCTGGGTGTGGTGGTGGGTCTAGCGGTGTACGCCATGCAGGCCCGGACCGACCCCTTGCGGGCCAGCTATTGGGTGGTGGGCGCCATCCTGTTGCTGTCGCCGTCGGTGTTTCCCTGGTACGTCACCTGGTTGGTGCCGTTCCTGTGTTTCTTCCCCAACCCGGCGGGGCTGCTGTTTACGGTGACGGTGCTGCTGAGCTACCACGTGGTGCTGGGCTACCGGGCGCTGGGCGTGTGGGAGTACGAGGGCTGGCTGGTCGCGCTGGAATATCTGCCGGTCTATGGCCTGCTGCTCTGGCGCCTGGCCAAGCGCCTTTCATTGGAACCACGGATACACACGGATGAACACGGATAGGAAGAGGCGGGTGTGACGCGTAACGCGTGCCTCGGCCCTGGCCCACAGGCGAGACGCCTGTACGCGAACAATTCGGGACACCGTACCGCAGGTAGGTCTCTGTTATCTGTGTGTATCCGTGTTCATCTGTGGGTTCGCTTTTGCAGGTTCAAGAACCGCCAAACTTGAAGATAAGTCCGGTCTTGATGCGAGTGTTGTCCAGCCAGAACATTCGATCCCCGCGAACCGGGACATAGTCGAACTGAATCACCCGGATAGCGAGGCGCTTGCTGGCGTTGACGTCCAGGCCGCCGCCAAAGCCCATGCGCATGTCAAAGTCTGATGCAAACCTTAGGGAGGACGCCGCGCTGCGGTCGACCGTCAAGACTAGCAGTGAGTGTTTCGAACCTGTGACATAGACTGCGCCAAACAAAGCGTGGGCGAAGACGGTAAAGCGTCTGGTGCGAGCGGTGACACGCGGGCCGAACAGTACCTGGTAGCTAGTAAAGTCTATCCTCACCTTCACTATGCAGTCCGGGCGGAATGGGAACGTGAAGCAAGCAGGTGTCTGGGTCAGCGTGGCCATATCGACGCCCCCATAGTGGTTGCCGAAGTCGGCGGTGAAGCCGAAGTTTTTGTGCTGGTTGCCACTGATACTCGCTGACCAGCCGTGAGCATTCTGGCTCTGGTGGATGAGGAAGGAGCTAGGTGACTCGGCTCGGGCATACATGTAGCCCGCAAAGACCTCAACTTTGGGATAGTCGTTCTGGGCCCAGGCCGGCAGCCCGACGAACACCATCAGCACCACCAATAATGTGGCACGTGTGACTGGCATGGTGTGCCTGCCGCAACGAGTAGTTGCCGCTGCTCTTTCTCGTTCACCACTTGAACACGAACCCGGTCTGGACACGGTTGTTGCGCACCCAGGTGCCCTCGACGCGGACGGGGATGTGGTCGAACTGGATGAGACGCCAACCCAGAAAGCTGACCAGGTGGACATCGAACCCAGTCCCGTAGCCCATAGCGAAGTCGATTTCGGTGTCGGTGGGAACCACGGTGCCGTCAGGGAGTGTGAAGCTCGAGACGCTGCTCACAGCTGCGCCGAACAGGACATGGATGAACCAGGTCAGGCGCTTGCCGCGGGCGGTGATGCGGGGTCCGGCCATGAATCGGTAGGCCCCAAAGCTTCCCGTCCCCGGCACGGGAACTAAGGTGCCCGCGACGTTCAGCAGAAGTTCTTCCGCGTTCCCATAGCCACCGCCGAAATCGGTGGTGATCCCAAAGTACCTGTTGAAGTTGCGGCTCATGTTGGCCGACCAGCCGTGGCTGTTGGTGCGGTCGATGCGGCCGGCGGCGTCAATGTTGAAGGAATAGCCCAGGAAGAGCTCGGTCTTGGGATAGCCGTCCTGCGCCGATGCCGGCAGACCGGCAAATAAAATCAAACCCATAAGCAACGCGCATCTCTTCATCCTTTTACCTCCAACTAAATTCCCCCCAGGCAGGAGCCTGGGGGCTCGGTGTGTTTTTGGTGAGCCTCAAGAGTTTGCTCGTACGGTGCGCCCCTCTCCACTTTTCTAGACGTTGACGGTGAGCGTGGTATCAACGCGGAGCTGGCCGTCGGCGCTGCGCTGGACCGGGCGGTAGAGGGTGTCGCGTTCGAGGGGTTCGCGGCCAGCTTCGCGGATGAGGCGGATCAACTCGCTGCGGCGGAGCGACTGGGCGGTGCGGGCCCCAGCGTCGTGGTAGATCTTTTCTTCCATGACGGTGCCGTCAATGTCGTCGGCGCCAAAGCGCAGCGCCACCTGGGCGATGCGCGGCGTGAGCATAATCCAGTAGGCCTTGACGTGGGGGAAGTTGTCGAGCAGCAGGCGGGCGGCAGCCATGTTTTTGAGGTCGGCCAAGCCGGTGGGCTTGGGGAGGTGGCTCAGCGCGGTGTGGTCGGGGTGGAAGGCGAGCGGAACGAAGCAGACGAAGCCGCGAGTCTCGTCCTGGAGGGCGCGCAGGCGGAGGAGGTGGTCCACACGCTCCTCTTCGGTTTCGATGTGGCCGTAGAGCATGGTGGCGTTGGAGTGCAGGCTGAGTTTATGAGCGGTGCGGGCGGTGCGCAGCCACATCGCGCCGGAAATTTTGTGGTCGCAGATGACCTTGCGCACGCGCGGGTGGAAGATTTCCGCGCCGCCGCCGGGCAGCGAGCCCAGGCCTGCCTCTTTCAGCTTGAGGAGCGTGTCGCGGATGGAAAGCTTGGCCACTTTGGCCAGGTAGACGATCTCGACCATGGTGAAGGCTTTGAGGTGGACGTGGGGGAAGCGCTGGCGCAGCCCGCGGATGAGGTCGAGGAAGTAGTCGAACGGGAGGTCAGGGTGGAGGCCGCCGACGATGTGGAATTCGGTTACGGATTCGTCGTAGCCCGTACGGGCGATGCGGAAGGCATCGTCGAGCGCCATGGTGTAGGCGCCGGGGGCGGCGGCGTCGCGGCCGAAGGCGCACAGCCGGCAGTGGGCCACGCAGACGTTGCTGGGGTTGAGGTGGCGGTTGACGTTGTAATAGGCGATGTTGCCGCTCTTTTGCTCGCGCACGTAGTTGGCGAGCCAGCCCACGGCCAATAGGTCGTGGGTGCGGTAGAGCGCGATGCCGTCGTCGAAGCTGAGCCGCTCACCCGCCAGCACCTTGTCAGCGATGGGCTTGAGCCGCGCGTCGGCAATCTGGAGGCCGTTCAGTTGCATGAAAGCCCCGCTGAGGTCCGGGGCCAAACAGCATACCACCAACGGCCCGTCCTGTGTCCAGCGGCCAGCGAAAAGACAAACGTGCACCACAGAGGCACCCTTCGACCAAGCTCGGGGCGAGCGGGGCCAGTCCGTGATTCGTGGCTCGTGACCCCTCGACTCCGCTCAGGACAAGCCTGGGGGCGCGGTGCTGATGCTGAGCGATCTGTGTGCGGAGTTGACACCCTCGGGGTTTCCCTCTAGACTGAGGAGGGTCAGTTGCAACTTAGTTGCAACGGACCCGAACGCGACCCCGTGAGGTAACTGGCTGCCACGATGCTCTCGGCTTTTATCATCGCGCTCCGGGAAGGCGTCGAGGCCGCACTCGTCGTCGGCATCGTGCTGGTCTATCTCCGAAAAATCGCACGGCCGGACCTGGAACGCCCGGTCTGGTTCGGAGTGGCTGCTGCCCTTCTGGCCAGCGGGGTACTGGCAGTTGCGCTCGTACGCTTCGCCTGGAACCAGGAGACACTGGAAGGTTTTTTGCTCCTAGTGGCCGCTCTCTTGCTCGTCACCATGATTGTCTGGATGCAGCGCGTGGCGCGCCACCTGCGCCGCAACATTGAGCACCGCGTCGAGCATCTCACCGGGACTTCGCGCTTTGCCGCCCTCGGCCTGTTTCTCTTCGTGTTCGCAATGGTGCTGCGCGAGGGGGTCGAGACGGTGCTGATGCTGGGCGCGGTCTCGGTCAGCAGTGAAGGACTGCTCCTGCTGATGGGTTTGGTGCTGGGGTTGGCGATTGCCGTGGGCCTGGGCGTCTTCTTCTTCAAGGGCGTGCTGCCGGTTCGCCTCGACCGCTTTTTCCATGTCACCAGCGTCATTCTTATCATTATTGCCATCCAGCTCACGCTCACTGGCGTGCATGAACTTTCCGAGGCGATGATCATCCCCTCCGGGCCGCGCCTGATGAGCCTGCTCGGGCCCATCGTGCGCAACGACGTCTTCTTCCTCGTCGCCATCCTGGGGGCGGCCGGCTGGCTGGTGGCGCGCGAACTGCTGGCGCGACGCCAGGCGGCGCTCGCGTTGAGGGGACTGAAAGAAGCCGAGCAGCGACGCCAGCGCTGGCGGCAACGCCAGCAGCGCCGCTGGATGACGGCCGCCGCCGTGACCTCCTTGAGCGTGGTGCTCATCCTCACCGCCGAATATGTCTATGCCCGAACCGAGCAGGCGCTGAGTCCTGCCCGCGCGGTGGGCCCGGTGGGCGAGTTCATCCGCATCCCGGTGAGCGAGGTCGCCGACGGCAACCTGCACCGCTATAGCTGGACCACGAACGGCGTCACCATACGCTTCATCGTCATCCGCCAGCCCGACGGCTCGCTGGCCACTGCCCTCGACGCCTGCCAGATTTGCGGCATCGCGGGCTATTACCAGCGTGGGGGAAACGTCATCTGCAAGAACTGCGCTGCTGTTATCTACATCCCTTCGATTGGGCAGCCGGGAGGCTGCAACCCGATTCCGCTCGACTCGCGCATCGAAGGCGATACACTCCTGATCCGGGCCCACGACCTCAGTGCCATGAGCTCTCCGTTCCGGCACTAACGAACTCCGATGTTTCTTCGCTGGCTCCACGCCTCACTCAAAAAGGGCCAGCGCCGCCTCCTGCTCGCAGTGGCGGCGCTGGCACTGGGCACCGGGGTCGCTGCGGCCGCGCTGAGCGTCGCACTCGATGTGGGCGACAAGCTGGCCCGCGAGCTGCGCTCCTTCGGCGCCAACATCCTGGTCCTCCCCAAGGCTGACACCCTACCGGTCGAAATTGGCGGGGCTGACTTGCGCCCGCTGAGTGAGGGGAGTTTCCTCCGCGAGGACGACTTGCCGCAGCTCAAGAAGATTTTCTGGCGCCACCACATCCTGGCGCTGGTGCCCTATCTTTACCAGCGCGCGCGCCTGGCCGACCCCGCAGAGCGGGGCCGCGTCGATCTCATCGGCACCTGGTTTGAGAAGCGGCTTGCGCTCGACGACGGCACCAGCTTTGTCACCGGCCTGCGGCGCGTGCATCCCGGCTGGCAGCTCGACGGTGAGCTGCCCGGCGACACCGCCGCACCTGAAGCCCTGCTCGGTGCCGCCATTGCCACTCGCCTAGGCGCGCGGCGCGGAAGCGAGTTGGGGGTGGAACTCCCCGGGCGCGGCACCGAGCGGCTGCGTGTTCGGGGCGTGCTCACCACCGGCGGGCCGGAAGACGAGCAGGTCTTTGTTCCGCTGGCCTGGCTGCAACGCCTGACCGGACGCCCGGGCGCGCTGCGGCGGGTCGAGGTGAGCGCGCTCGTCACCCCCGACGACCCGCTGGCGCGGCGCGACCCGCGGGCGATGACGCCGGCGGAATACGACCGCTGGTATTGCACGCCCTATGTGAGCTCTATCGCCCACCAGATTGAGGAGGCGCTGCCAGACACCGAAGCGCGCGTCGTCCGCCGGGTGGCGCAGGCCGAGAGTGCGCTGCTCAACCGCATCGAGCGCTTGATGGCACTCGTCAGCCTGGCGGCGCTGGTGGCGGCGGCGCTGGTGATGATGAGCAGCATGCGGGCCGCGATCGTCGAGCGGCGGCGCGAAATCGCTCTGATGAAGGCCCTCGGTGCCGGGGGTCTGACCCTTGACGGTTTCTTCTTAAGCGAGGCGGCGCTCCTGGGGCTGCTGGGCGGTTTGCTCGGTTACGGATTGGGCGTCGGCGGCGCCGAGTTGATCGCGCGGGGTGTGTTTGGCGCCGGCGTGACGCCGAAGCCGTTACTCGTTCCGCTGGTTGTGGCGCTGGGGGTCCTGGTGGCGCTGGTGGGAACAATCCTGCCGTTGCGGCAACTCCGCCGGTATCACCCAGCGACGATTTTGAAGGAGAAGTAGCGTGTTTTGGCGGCTGGTGCGGCGGTCCTTCTGGCAAAGTCAGCGACGCACCCGGGTGGCGCTGGCCGCCTTGACCCTGGCGGCAACTTTGACGGCGGCCTTGCTGAACCTCTATTTCGACGCGCGAGGCAAACTGGGCGCGGAGTTTCGTCGCTATGGCGCCAACCTGCTGGTGACACCGGCAGCCACACCCACCGGCGGCGACCTGCTCGATGAAACCCTGGTGCAGGCGCTTGCCGCCGCGGCACCCGGACGTGTGTCTCAGGCCTTGCCCTACCTCTACGCCGTAACGCAGCTCGAGGGCCAGAGCGTGGTGCTGGCGGGCACGTGGCTCGATCAGGCAACCGACCTGCGGGCAACGGCCGAGCTGCGCGGCCGGTGGATTGACAACCGGAGAGATGTAACCCACTGCCTGGTCGGCGCTGCGGTCGCCACGCACTTCGGGCTCACGCCCGGCAGTCGCCTTGAGGTCGACTACCGTGGCCGGCAACGGCAACTCCAGGTGGCGGGGGTGCTGCGCACGGGCGGGCAGGAGGACAGCCAGATTTTGGTCAACCTACTGGTGGCGCAGGAGCTGGCGGAAGCGCCTGACAAAGCGAGCGTGCTGCTGGTGCGCGCCGAAGGTCAGCCGGGAGAACTCGGCGCGCTGGCCCGCGAACTCACCGCGCGTTTCCCGGGCATAACCGTCAAACCCCTGCGGGAGATTGCCGAAAGCGAAGTGCGTGTCCTCGCGCGCATTCGCGGAATGCTCTGGGCCACCACGGCGGTGGTATTGCTTCTTGCAGCCCTCTCGGTGCTGGCAACCATGATGGGACTCGCCGCCGAGCGCCGCCGCGAGATCGGGCTCATCAAGGCACTCGGCGGCTCCGGACGCCAGATCAGCCAGTTGTTTCTGGTGGAAGCCGCGCTGGGAGCGCTGGCTGCGGGGGTTGTGGGTGCCAGCGTGGGCATCGGGGTGTCGCGCTGGCTGGGCCAGCAGATTTTCGCCAGCGCAGTCCAACTCCGCTGGATGACTTTCCCCGCGGCCGTGGGAATCGCGCTGGTGGTGGCCCTCGCGGGTACATTGCTGGCGCTACGGCTGGCCGGGCGGGCCGAGCCAGCGGCGATTTTGCGGGAAGAATAATAGATGAGCCTGGTTGAAGTCGAAAATTTAACCAAGCGCTACACGCCGGACGTCGTGGCGCTCGACGCCGTCAGCTTGGCAGTCGAGGCGGGCGAGTGGGTAGCTGTCACCGGGCCTTCGGGCTCAGGCAAAACTACCCTGGTCAACCTGCTGGGCGCTCTGGACACGCCCACGGGGGGCCAGGTGCGCGTGGCGGGCACCGACCTCGCCCGGCTGAGCGGCGAAGAGCAGAACCGCTTCCGGGCCGAGCAGGTCGGCTTTGTGTTCCAGCAATTTCATCTTGTGCCCTACCTGACCGCACTCGAAAACGTCATGCTGGCGCAATACTTCCACAGCATGACCGACGAAGCCCAGGTGCGGGCGGCGCTCGAGCGCGTAGGCCTGGGGCAGCGGCTCGGCCATCGGCCGGCCGAGTTGAGCGCAGGCGAGCAGCAACGCGTTTGCATCGCGCGGGCGTTGATCAACCAGCCGAAGCTCATCCTGGCCGATGAACCCACGGGGAACCTCGACGAACAGAACGAAGCCATCGTGATGCAGCTCTTCCATCAACTGCACCGGCAGGGGCACACGCTCGTCATCGTGACGCACGACCCCACCATCGCGCGTCTCGCCGACCGCCGCATCGAATTGCAGCACGGCCGCGTGGTCGAAATCTCGCTGCCGTGCCGGGAAGAAGACGAGCACTTCGACCATCTGCTCGAGCAGATCTGGGTGCTTGAAGAAGATGCCCAGGCTACCGACAGCGGGCGGCTCGCGCTGGCGGGTGTCATCGACATCGCGACGCTGGTGGGCCGGATGGTGGACCGCGGACTGGTCAGCGTCACGGACGGCGCGCTGCGAATGACACTAGCCGGGCAAGAGCGTGCGCGTTCTGTCATGCGCCGCCACCGCCTCGCGGAACGGCTCTTCTTCGATACCTTCGAAGTCGAAGACCGCGAAGCTGAATCCACTGCCTGCCAGTTCGAACACATCTTGAGCGCGCAGGTAACTGACAAGATTTGCAGCTTCTTGGGCCATCCCGCCACCTGCCCCCACGGCAAGCCGATACCGCCGGGAAGCTGCTGCCCTGGGCGCTGAACCTGTTCTCTGGGGCCGCGCCCTGGCCGCGGGCGGGCCCGGTTCCATTTTGGGAAGGTTTCTCAAGAAGTTCACCATGTTCATCCTGTTCACGGTTATTAGACGGGCGGGAGGCAATCGGCTAGGCTGGTGGGGAAAGGAGGGCTGGGAAGGAGGTTGAAGAGAAACATGAGAGAAACATGGCGAGAAACTAGTTTCTTTGGGCTAACGCATTGCGGATGAACGAGTTACCAGGGCTCGGGTTACTACAACCCCCCCCCGGAGGGTGGGCCGCACAAGGGTGCAGAGGCACGCGTCCCCACCCGCCGCCAGGGCGGCTACTCACCCAATGCGCCATTCGGGTGGTTACGTACGGGTGTCTGCGGCAGGCCCGTACGGGCCCTACCAAGCCCGTACCCACCAAAAAAGCGCGGTGAGTTTTCGGGGGTAGTGTTCTGAGTAGACAGGGT
>JBHIAG010000066.1:0-12534 GCA_046758465.1 Terriglobia bacterium
CAGCTCATTGGCCTCCTCAACCTCGAAAGCACCGAAGTGGATGGCTTCCCACCTGCAATTCGTCAACTCCTGCTCTCCCTGGCCGATTCCCTGGCCATTGCCATCGACACCACCCGCGCCCACGAAGTGGCGCACCTCCGCGCCAACCGCATGGCCCTGCTGGCGGAAGTCAGCGGGCGGGTCAGCGCGGGACTGAGCGTTTCTGCAGTCCTGAGCTCCATCCTGCACGCTACCGGTGACCTTTTCCCGCAGTGGGAACCCGGTATGTGGCTGCTCGAACCCGACACCCAACTGCTCCGCCTGTGCGTTCTTGACCCGGCGGGCACTCAGATTGTGGAAACCGATTTGCGTGTGCCCCTGGGAACCGGCTTGACCGGCTCCGTGGCCGCGCAGGGTGAAGTGGTCACGACAGAGGACATCAGCACCGACCCGCGCCTGAGGCCCGAGATGCTGGAAAACATCCTCCGCCGGAACTGGCACGGCTACGCGGCCGTGCCGCTGCGAGCCGAAGGCAAAATACTGGGCGTGTTGCGTGTGGCAAGCCACGAACGGCGCAGCTTCACCCCCGGCGAGAAGCACTTGCTGGTCACGCTGGCCCACCAGGCCGCCTGGCCGCTGGCCCGGGCCAAGTTGATCGAGGAACTCGAGGAGTCCCGCGCCCGGCTGGAGGAACGAACCGCCTACCTGAATGCCCTGATCGAAAACAGCCCGCTGGCCATCGTGGTGTCCAGCGCCCAGCAACAGGTGCAACTGTGCAATCCAGCCTTCGAGCGCCTCTTCCTTTATCGCCTGGAGGAGATCGCCGGTTCCAACATCGACGAATTCATTGCCCCCGAGGATAAGTGGGCCGAACCCGCCGAATTCACCCGGCGGGTTCTGGCCGGCGAGACTCTTCATGCCGCCACCCACCGGCGGCGCAAGGATGGGACGTCGGTGGACGTGGAGCTATACTGTGTGCCCCTGATAGTCCACGGACAACTGAACGGTGTTATCGTCCTCTACCAGGACATCACCGAGCGCAAGCAAGCGGAAAAGAAGCTGGAAGAACGAACCGCCTACCTGAATGCCCTGATCGAAAACAGTCCGCTGGCCATCCTGGCGCACAACGCGCAGCACCGGGTGCAGCTTTGCAACCCGGCCTTCGAGCGCCTTTTCCTCTATCGCCAGGCAGAGATTGTCGGCCGCGACACGGACACACTCATCGCGCCGGAAGAGACGCCGAGCGAAGCGGCCGACTTCACCCGCAGGGTTTTGGCCGGCGAGACCGTGCACGTCACGACGCGCCGGCGCCGCAAGGATGGCACCCTGGTGGACGTGGAGCTGTACAACGTGCCCTTGATGACTGACGGAGAGTTGCGAGGCGTCTACGCCCTCTACCAGGACATCAGCGAGCGCAAGCGGGCGGAGCAGGCGCTGCAACAGAGCAAAGAGTTGTTGGTAGCCATCCTGGAAGCCTCCCGCGATGGGGTCGTCGTCGAGGAGAACGAAACGATTGCCTATGCGAATAGCTCCTTTGCGCGGCTCTACGGCTACGCGGAAGCGGAAGAGCTGCTAGGCCAGCATGTCTCGGTCGTCCAGGCCGCGGAGGACGACAAGCGCATGTTGGAGTTTGGCCGGAAGCGCTTACGGGGCGAGCTCACTCCGTCCACCTATGAGTTCAAGGGAAAACGCAAAGACGGCACGAAGATCGACCTGGAAGCCTCCGTCTCGCCCTCGACCATCGCGGGCAAAAGTTCTATCGTCGCCGTCATCCGGGACATCAGCGAACGCAAGCGGGCCGAGGAGGAATTGCGGCAAACAGCCGCGGAACTGGCGCGCTCCAATACCGAACTGGAGCAATTTGCCTCCGTGGCCTCGCACGACCTGCAAGAACCGCTGCGCATGGTGGCGAGCTATGGTGAGCTCCTGGCCAGGCGCTACCGGGGGAAACTCGACCCGGACGCCAACGAGTTCATAACCTACATCACGGATGGAGCCGCACGCATGCAACAGCTCATCGAAGCCCTCTTGGCCCTTTCCAGGGTGAGCACCCGCGGCGAGCCGTTCCAAGCGGTGAACCTCTCTGCTGTCATTCAACGCGCCTTGAGGAATCTCGAAGGCGCGCTCCGCGAGAGCCGTGCGGAAGTCGTCGTCACCGCGATGCCTACGGTCGTCGGCGATGCCGCGCAATTGACCCAACTGTTTCAGAACCTCATCAGCAATGCCATCAAGTTCCGGGCGCAAGAACCGCCGCGCATTCACGCTTCGGCCGAGCGCAACGGCAATGAGTGGGTTTTGCGGGTGCGCGACAACGGTATTGGCATCGACATGCAGCACGCCGATCGCATCTTCCGCCTCTTCCAGCGCCTGCACAGCAAAACAGAGTATGTCGGCACCGGCATCGGCTTGGCGATCTGCAAAAAGGTCGTTGAGCGCCACGGGGGCCGCATCTGGGTCGAGTCGAAGCCGGGCCAAGGAAGCACATTCCGCTTCACTCTCCCGGAGAAAGGGGTTCAGAAGGCATGAGCGACACACGAATGGGTGAACCGATTGAGATCCTGCTCGTGGAGGACAACCCCGGCGACGTACGCCTGGTCCGGGAAGCCTTCAAGGAAGCCAAGGTGCGCAACACCCTGCGCGCGGTGGCGGATGGCGTCGAGGCTCTGGCCTTCCTGCGCCACGAAGGCAACTATGCCCAGGCACCCCGACCTGACCTGATGCTGCTCGATCTCAACCTGCCGAAGAAAGATGGCCGCGAGGTTCTGACGGAGATCAAGCAAGACCCCAACCTGAAACGCATCCCGGTGGTCATCCTCACCTCCTCCAAGGGCGAAGAGGACATTCTGAAGAGCTACAACTTGCACGCCAACGCCTACGTCACCAAGCCCGTGGGCTTGGAGCAGCTCATCCACCTGGTGAAGGCCATTGAGGAATTCTGGCTGATGGTGGTGAAGCTTCCCCCGGGGTGACCCTCCCGATGGATGAGCAGTGCCTCCGAGTTCTGCTGGTTGAAGACAACCCCGGCGATGCCCGCCTGGTGGAGATGGGCCTGGCCGAGGCCGGCCCCCAACGCTTTCAGGTAGAGCGTGCAGAGCGTCTCGTGGCAGCGAACAACCGCCTGCGCGCGGGAACGTTCGATGTGGTGCTCCTGGACTTGTCGCTCCCGGACAGCCAGGGAATCGATACCCTCAAAAGAGTGCGCACACAGAACCGGGAAGTTCCCATTGTGGTGCTGACCGGGCTGAGCGATGAACAAATCGCCCTGCAGGCTCTCCATGCAGGTGCCCAGGACTACCTGGTCAAAGGGACGGCGAGCCCCGCGACTTTGACCCGCGTGATCCGCTATGCCATCCAGCGCCAACAACTGGCAAGGCTCAAGGCGGAATTCCTGGCCCTGGTCTCCCACGAGTTGCGCACCCCCCTGGCGGTTCTGCAGGAATCGGTGAACCTGATCCTGGACGGATTGGCAGGGCGCTTCGATGAAGGAGTGAAAGTCTGCCTGGTAATGGCGCAAGGCAATATTGTGCGCTTGGGAGCCATCGTCAACGATCTGCTCGATATGGCGACTTTAGAGGCCGGCCGCCTGAAACTGACGAAAGAGACCGAGAATATTTGTTCGCTCGTGGCGGACAGTTTGCAATCGTTCCAGGGCCGGGCGGGCGGCATGCAGGTACAGTTGTCGTTGGAGACGGGAAGGAACGGTGCCCAGTATGCGCGGGTCGATCGCTATCGCATCCTGCAAGTGCTAACCAATCTCCTCGGCAACGCCCTCAAGTTTGTCCAACCCGGAGAAGGAATGGTCCAAGCCCGCGTGCTGCGCGACCATGACTGGATTCGGGTCGAAATTGCCGACAACGGCCGCGGCATCAAACAGGAAGACCAGGAGAGGATCTTCCAGCGGTTCGCACAAGCCGAGGGTGCAGAGCCAGGGCTCCCCCGGGGCACGGGATTGGGTCTGGCCATTGCCAAAGAGATTGTGGAACTGCACGGAGGTCGTATCGGCGTCAGCAGCGAATATGGAAAGGGCAGCACCTTCTTTTTCCTCCTCCCGACTGCAACCCCAAGAGCGTCGGCAGAAAACGTGCGAGAGGTCATAGCCCATGGGTAAGCGGATTCTGATCGTTGAAGACGAAGAGCAGATGGCGCGGGTGCTCGAGATTCGGTTGCGCGCCAGTGGATACGAAACCGCCACGGTGTACGACGGCGAGGCGGCCCTGCAAGCAATCGCTGCCAAACCGCCCGATCTGGTTCTCCTGGACGTAATGATGCCCAAGGTGGATGGGTTCGAAGTAGTGCGCACCTTGCGCGAGAGAGGCAGCACCGTCCCGGTGATTCTGCTGACGGCGCGGTCGCAGGAAGCCGATGTGGTCCGGGGGCTCGAGCTGGGAGCCAATGATTACGTGATAAAACCCTTCAGTCCGGTCGAGCTGATGAGCCGCATCACCAAATGGATCAAATAGGGATTCCTTGTGGTGAGGGGCCGCGGGCTGTGTTTGAATTTATTCGAAATCTCGTCCTACAGAGTACTGCGCTCCTAGCTGGTCTTCTCTTCCTGCTCGCGGGAACTCTTTTTGCCCAAAAGGCGCTGCACAATGGCGTCGAGCGCTACCGCCAGCGTCGCTACGCCCGCTATGAGGCGAGTCTGCTCTCGCAATTGGCTCACGAACCGATCCATCTGTTTCCCGGGCCCTTCCAGCCAAAACGCTTCGGTGACTTTCGCATCATTGAACTGCTGCTGTTGGATTACGCCAGGCAGTTTCGTGGCTCACTCCGAACGCAGCTTGCGCATCTGTTCGAAATTCTCGGCTATGTGGACTCCGCGGCGGCCCAGTTGCGGGCGTGGCGCTGGTGGGTGCGGGCGCACGCGGCCAGGCGCCTCGGCGAAATGGGAAGTCGGCAAGCCATACCCGCACTGGGGGCGGCGCTCGCTGACCGCAACGAAGAGGTTTGGTTTATGGCCGCTCTCGCCCTGGCACACATTGACAGGGAAACGGCGGCCCAACCGGTATACGAATCGTTGAGTCGCCGATTGCACCATCACAATGCCTCTTATGTTTTTGAAGTGGTAGTGCGCTTGGGGGATGAGTCGTTGACGCCGCTGCTGGCAAGTTTTCCCCGGCAGAGCGAAACCATGCGTACTGCGATTGTCCGCGCCCTGGGCGAGTTGAAGAGCCTCCCGGCCGTTCCTTTTCTTCTTCGCCTGCTGGCAGACGAAAGAAGCGCAACAACAAAAGTGGAAATCATCACCGCCCTCGGCCGCATCGGGGATGCGTCTGCGATCGAGACGTTGCGCTCTTTGCTCACCACTCCCTCGCCCGTGATTCGGCAGTCCGCCGTGCAGGCGCTGGGGCGGCTGCAGGCGAGCGAGGCCCGAGAAGAGATTCGACCGTTGTTGGAAGACCCGGACTATTGGGTCAGCTTTCGAGCGGGCGAAGCCTTGGCAGGCATGGGAGCGGTAGGAAGGGAGTGCCTGCAACGCGCCTGCGCTTCCGGGAGCGCCCAGGCAAGCCCGATGGCGAGCTATTTCTTGGAGAGGAGCTGATTTGGCCGGACATTATGCCATCCTTTCTGGCCGAGGCCTTCCGCGGATTCAATAATTTTGTCTTCTCCTACTTTTTGCTGCTCAATATTTCCTATGTACTGCTGACGATTGTCGCCTTTATCTACATTCGCAGCTATAAGCAACGACAACGCTACAGTGATGTGCGCGCCACCCTGCAGTCCGGCAATACTCCGGCCATTTCCATCCTGGTGCCTGCCTACAATGAGGAGGCGGGCATTGTCGAGTGCGTGAAGGGCCTATCCCTGCTGCACTACCCGCAGTTTGAGATTGTGGTCGTCAATGACGGCTCCACGGACGCGACCCTGGAAAGACTGGACCGGGCGTTTGCGCTCCGGCGCACCGTGCGTCCCTATCCAAACGCAATCCCCACGCAACCGGTCCGGTGCATCTATGAATCTTCTCTGCTCCCCAATCTAGTGGTCGTGGACAAGGAGAACGGTGGCAAAGCGGATGCCTTGAACGCAGCTAGCAACGTCGCTCTGCATCCGTTGGTGTGTTCGGTGGATGCAGATTCCATTCTGGAAGAGAATGGCCTGTTGCGGGTGGTGATGCCATTTGTCGAACAGCCGAACCGAACCGTGGCGGTCGGGGGCATTGTGGGCATCGCCAATGGCAACCGGATCGAAAAAGGAAAGCTAGTCAGCATCCACTTGCCCCGCTCGCTCCTGGCACGCTTGCAAATTGTGGAATATCTGCGAGCCTTTCTGGCCGGGCGCTTGGGGTGGAGCTATCTGGGCGGTGTCGTGATCATCTCGGGAGTGTTCTGTCTCGTCAAGAAAACAGCCTTGCAGGCGTGCGCTGGCTTCAACCGGCAGACAGTGGGCGAAGACGCAGAATTGGTTGTCCGGCTCCACCGCTACCTGCGGCAGCGCGGCGAACCCTATCAAATTTTGTTCGTTCCCGACCCGATTTGCTGGACGGAAGCGCCGGAAACCTTGGCCTTGCTTGGGCGGCAGCGAAATCGGTGGCAGCGAGGACTGTGTGAGATTCTCTGGATGCACCGGCGGATGCTATGCAATCCCCGCTACGGAATTGTGGGTGTGGTCACTTTGCCCTTTCAGCTCATTTTTGAGTGTGTGGGCGGGTGTATCGAGTTCGTCGGGTATGCGATTTTTGCTGTAAGCGTGTCCCTCCAGGTGGTCGAGCCCAGCTTGGTCGTGGCTTTCCTGGCCGTTTCGGTTTTGGCGGGCACACTGATTTCTATCTCGTCTGTTTTGCTCGAAGAACTCACATTGAGAAAATATACGCGCGTGGCAGATCTACCCCGATTGATCTGGCTTTGCGTGGCGGAGAATTTCGGCTACCGCCAACTCCATGCCTATTGGCGGTTGCGCGGGCTCATTGATTTCTTGCTGGGGAAGCGCGAGTGGGGGCAAATGGCCCATCAGGGCTTCAGGCCTCAGAAATAACCCGTCCGATGTGGCGGCTGCCCCCGGTAAGAATGGGGGCACAAACAGCCCCCACCGTCACCACCCGCACCCACGCGCGCTCTCCTGTACGTCTGTGCCACGATGGTGCCGGCGGTGGGACTCGAACCCACGACCTAGGGATTATGAGACCCTCGCTCTACCTCTGAGCTACGCCGGCATGGAATCGGCTCGATGGTACGGTATCGCCGCTGGAGTGTCAACGCGGCCGCCAATCTCAAAAATTTTTCCGCCGCTGTAAACTTAACCGGCGCTTTCCACATCTGATAGAATGTAGAAGACCAGTCCAGGAAGGAGACATGAAGTCCGATGCGCAACCTGCTTCGCGATTTTCTGGGCGAGGCTGACTTCGACCTCGAGCGCGCCCGCGACTGGCTCCGCCATCACCGCGGCGCACTACTGCTGGGCACCGCCCTGCTCGTCGTGCTGGTCCTGCTCGGTTCCGGGCCGAACCAATCCGCTGAACACCCCCAGGCTGACCTCGCCCCCGATGAAACCCCCTTGTTTGTCTAAGCCCCCCGGTGGCACTACGGCGGCAACAGCCTGCCCCGTCCCTGCCCGTACGGGCGCAGGCGGGGCCACTGGGCCTCCGGGCCCCGGTTTTTCTCTGCAGCCTGAATCCCGCGGCCGTTCTCGTTCATCTCTTAGTTGGAGCAGACAGGGAACAGGGAGAGCGCGTGGCTCTCCTGCGCACAAGGTGGCCCGATGACGCGACGACAGGACGACGCGCACGGTCTTTGTCCTGCGCGTCGTCGAAAACTTCTCCACCGAGGTAACTGCCGACTTGCTCGACCTGTCCGTATCTGCCGTCAAGTTGCGTCTCCTGCGCGCCCGGCTCAAACTGCGGCAACAGTTGAACAAATTTTTCACACGAGGATAGACCGGTGAACTGCAAAGATACGATTCGCGAGCTTTGCGACTACCTGGACGGAGACTTGGACCCGAC
The DNA here is from genome assembly GCA_046758465.1 of Terriglobia bacterium. Classification (GTDB taxonomy): domain Bacteria; phylum Acidobacteriota; class Terriglobia; order Acidiferrales; family 2-02-FULL-67-57; genus JBHIAG01. Next base: position 7,916 of record JBHIAG010000066.1, read on the forward strand.
CCTGGTCGAGACCCTCGAGCAGCACCTGCGGGAGTGCAAAGACTGCCACATCGTCGTCGATACCACCCGCAAGACCATCGAGCTCTACTGCAACTGCCAGCCCCTGCCCCTGCCCGCCGACGTCCGCGCCCGCCTCAACCGCGCCCTCGCCGCCAAACTTCGCAGAATCTCCCCCTAGCCCCGGGCTTGCTTGCCCTGTCGAAGCGGAGCGAAGACCCCGCCTTCCCTGTTTACCCTGAAGCGAAGCCAAAGGGTGTTTTTTGCGCAGCCGAGCGGAGATTCCCGCTCTGCGGGAAGCCCCTGTGGCGTCCAACCCAGTGGCTCCTGCCACTGGGCTAAACCTCGAGCCACCATCCTGCTCTGTGTGCTCTGTGCCTCTGTGGCAGACTCTTGCTTTCTTCCGCCGCCGCTCCCTCCTCTCCCACCCTTCCCTGCCTGCCGCAGGCAGGATTGACCCACGGCGACTCCTAGAGGTATGCGCACGCTGATACCTATCGGTTCTCGTTCAGTCTGCTTTGCTCAGTCGCGCCAGCACGTGCACGCTTTCCAGTTTCGCTTGCCGCCTCTATAATCGTCCGGGAGGTCAAACCATGAGCAAGGAAGAATTCGACCTGGAACGGCGAAAGCTCACTCTCTACATACTGGGTTCCGCGATGGTATGGGCAGCCATCATTCTGGGGGCTGCAAGCATACTCAAGGGAACGCCATATCTCGCCCAGCTCTTGCCCATCTTAGGGGGAGGAGCAGTCTGGTCTGTTGTGATCGGCCCGGCGGCTCTCTTGAGAAGAAGGCAAAAATAGTGCAGCACGTGAACCAACCTGAAGTTTTCGCCGAGGAGGTGCTGGCGCGGCTGCGCGACTCGCCCTACCCGTTGAGCCTGCGCGAGCTCGCCAGCCGGCTCGAACTCCACGGCAGCCAGCGCAAACAATTGAAGAAGGCCCTCCAGCGCCTCCAGCAAACCAAGCGAGTCGTTGAAGTCGGCGGCAACCGTTACCTCCTCGCCGAACGCCACCGCCACCGCACCTCCGCCCCGCGAGCGACGCCTCGTGAAGTCGGCACGGGTCACGGGCCACGGGTCACGGGCCAGGAGGTTCAGGGCCGCCTCGTCTGCCACCGCGATGGCTACGGCTTCGTCATCCCCGACAAACCCATCCCGGAGATGGAAGGCGACATCTTCATCCCGCCCCCCGCCCTGGGCGACGCCATGCACGGCGACCGCGTCGCCGTGCGCCTGGCTCCGAGACGTGGGGCAAGGATGGAAGGCCGCATCAGCCGCGTCCTCGACCGCGCCCACCCCACCCTGGTCGGCCAGTTCCATTTCGCCCCCACGCGCGCCGACCACAACTACGTCCAGCCCTATGACACCCGCATCCTCCAACCTGTCTTCATCCCGGCGGGCGAAGAAATTCCAGGCGGCTACCCCCGTCCGCGCCAGGCGCTCGCGGGCGCGATGGTCAACGTCGAACTCACTCGCTTCCCCAGCGCCACCAGCCCCGCGCGCGGCCGCGTCGTCGAGGTGCTGGGCCACACGGGCGACCTCGGCCTCGACGTCAAGGTCATCATCCGCAAATACCATCTCCCCGATGAATTCCCGCCCGAGGTGCTCCGCGAAGCCGAGCGCACTCCGCAGACCGTTGACCCCGCCGCGGCTGCCCGCCGCGAAGACTTCCGCGCGCTCCCTATCGTCACCATTGACGGCGAGGACGCCAAAGACTTCGACGACGCCGTCTATGTCGAGCGGCTCGCCGGCGGCCACTGGCTGCTCCACGTCCACATCGCTGACGTCAGCCACTACGTCCGCCCGGCCTCAGCCTTCGACCGTGAAGCCCGCCTGCGCGGCACCTCGGTCTATTTCCCCGACCGCGCCCTGCCCATGCTCCCCCTCGAGCTCTCGACCGGCATCTGCTCGCTCAACCCGAAAGTGGACCGCCTCGTCCTCTCCGTGCTGATGGAGATTGACGGCCACGGCCGCATCCTCCGCTACCGCTTCGCCGAAGGCCTCATCCGTTCGGCCGCCCGCATGACCTACAGCGCCGTCAACGCCATTCTTGAAGGCGACGCCGACCTGCGCGCCCAGTACGGCCCGCTGGCCGCCGAGTTCGAGAAGATGCGCGAGCTCGCCCTGATTCTGAACGCCGCCCGCGAGCGTCGGGGCTCGATTGATTTCGACCTGCCCGAACCCGTCCTCCGCTTTGACCCGCAGGGCCAGATCGCCGCCATCACCCGCAGCGAACGCAACATTGCCAACCGCCTCATCGAAGAGTTCATGCTGGCGGCCAACGAAACCGTTGCCTGCTTCCTGGCTGCACGCGTGGCCGCGCTCTACCGCGTCCACGAGCGCCCCGAGCCCCGCAAGGTGCTCGAATTTGAAGAAATTGCCGCGAGCTTTGGCTATTCGCTCGGCCTGCCGCCGGGAGTGATGCACCGTGTGCGGCTGGGCGAGCGTCCCGGACGGCGTCGCGGACATGGCCGCCGCGAGCGCACCGTGGAAATTCCCGAGCGCCTCGACGTCACCCCGCGCCACTACCAGCGCCTCACACAGCAAATTGCCGGCAAACCCGAAGAGCGCATCCTCGCCTATCTCATGCTGCGCTCGCTGCGCCAGGCCCGCTACGCCGAGGAAAACCTCGGCCACTTCGCGCTGGCCACCGACTGCTACACCCACTTCACCTCTCCCATCCGCCGCTACCCCGACCTCATCATCCACCGCCTGCTGCGCGCCTGCCTCAAGACTCACGACAAATTTTCGCCGAGCCCCCAGGCACCTGCCTGGGGGGAATCCGCCCACGGCCCTTCCTCTACTTCCTCCGTATCCTCTGTGCCTCTGTGGTTCACTCCCTCAACTCAGCCTGGAAAACCAGCATCGAGCCCTGAGGCCCCTGCCTCGGGGAAATCGGCGACCGGGCCGCTGAAGAAAGAAGAACTGCGCGCCATTGCGATTGAATCCTCCGAAGCCGAGCGCCGCGCCGACGACGCCGAGCGCGAGTTGATTAACCTGAAGAAACTCGACTTCATGGAGCAGCACCTGGGCGACCACTTCGACGCCCTCATCATCAGCATCACCAAGTACGGCTTCTGGGTCGAACTCTTCGACCTGTTTGTCGAAGGCTTCGTGCCGGGCGAGACGCTCGAGGCTACTGTCCACTACTCTTTCCACGAAGCGCCCCCGCGCCTGCTGCCGCGTAGACAATCGCGCGGCGCTCGTGCCCCGAGTTTCCATCTCGGCGACCGCGTGCGCGTCCGCCTCGACCGCATCGACCGCGCCCGCAACAAACTCCAGTTCTCCGCCCTCTTCGCCCAAGGCGAATCAGCCTAGGGCTGAGCGCACCTTGGCCCCGCCCGTAGTCGGGCCCGCCTTGGCCTCTGCCTGCGGCAGGCAGGCTTGTGGGGCGGCGGGGATACGGCTATACTGCGCAGTTTCTCAGGGAGGCAGCGGCGCATTGAGCGGGGTGTGGGGACGATTCTTTGTCGAAGTCGCCGACGGCATCGCCACACACGGTCAAAGCCAAGAAGTAGGTAGGGCCCGGCAGGCCTGCATAATTGGGTAGGGCCCGTACGGGCCGCAGGATAACTAACAAGGTGAGGCGGCAGGGGGCCCTTCGGCCCCGAAGCTTCGGGGCTCAGAGCAAGCAAGCCCCTGCCCTACCCCAAACGACCAATAACGGGAGACAAGCGATATGGCGCTGATGTTCATCAACGGTGAGAGCGTTCCGGCCAAGAGCGGTCAGACCTATGAAGTGCGCAATCCCGCCACCGGCGAAGTGGTGGACACGGCCCCGAAAGGCGGGGTCGAAGACGTGCGCGCGGCCATCGCGGCGGCCGAGGCGGCTTTTCCCGCCTGGCGCGACACCGCGCCCGAAGCCCGCGGCCGGCTGCTGCACCAGGGCGCGGAACGCGTCCAGCAGAAGATTGACGAGCTGGCCGTGCTCGAAACCCAAGAGCAGGGCAAGTCCGTGGCCGAGTCCAAGCGCGAGATCGAGCACTTCCTGCACGGGCTGGAGTTCTACGCCGGGCTGGCGTCAAAAATTCGCGGCGCCTACGTGCCGCTGCCCGACGGCAAGATGTACGGCATGGTGATCAAGCAGCCCATCGGTGTCTGCGGCGGCATCGTGCCGTGGAACTTCCCCATTACGCTCATGGGCACCAAGGTCGGCCCGGCGCTGGCGGCGGGCAACACCATGATTGTCAAGCCGGCCAGCACCACCCCGCTCACCGCCGCCCGCAGCGTCGAGCTGTTGAACCAAGCCGGCCTGCCCAAGGGCGTGCTGAACCTCGTCAGCGGCCCGGGGGGTGTGGTGGGCGAGGAGTTGCTGCGCAACCCGCGCGTCCGCCGCGTTGCCTTTACTGGCGAGACCGGCACGGGCAAGCACGTCGCTGAAGTCGCTGGCCGCGAGATGAAGCGGCTGACGTTGGAGCTGGGCGGCAGCGATCCCATGATTGTCTGCGACGATGCCGACCTCGACCGCGCCGTCACCGCCGCCTCGGTCGGCCGCTTCTACAACTGCGGCCAAGCCTGCCTCGCTATCAAACGCCTCTACCTGTTTGCATCCATCTACGACCAGTTCGTCGAGAAGCTGATCGGCAAGGCGAAGCGGCTGAAGCTGGGTAACGGCCTCAAT
>JBHIAG010000067.1:0-12113 GCA_046758465.1 Terriglobia bacterium
TGGCAGCGAAAGTTCAACCCCGTGGCTCCGGCCACGGGGCCCAGCGGCGGGAGCCCTGCCTGCGGCAGGCAGGCGCTGGGTTGAACGAGATTAGGACACTACCCATCGCGCTGGCGTCCTCACTGGGTTATTCACAAAACTGTCCCGCAGGCAGGTGCCTGGGGGCTGGGCTAGCTGAGGGGGCGCAAATGGAGCATCGTCATCGCCAAGCTGGCGAGGATGACAGCGGCGGAGCCCCAGCCCATCAGCCAGACGGTGAAGCGCTGGGCGGGGGTGGCGGGGCGGCGGTCGCTGACGATGCGGCCGAGTGCCAGCCCGGTCAGCAGCCCGCCGAGGTGGGCGGCGTTGTCGATTCCCGGTAATAGCCCGATCACAAGGATAAAGATGGCCCAGCGGATGAGTGCCGCGCGGTATTGGCTGGCGAAGCCGGACTGCTGGCTGAGGTAGGAGATGAGGATGCCGATAAGTCCCAACAGGGCGCCCGAGCAACCCACGCTGAAGGCGTACAGCCCGCGCCACCAAGCGCTCACGATGAACCCCGCCACGCCGGCGACCAAGTAGAGGAAGAGGAAACGGCGCGAACCGAACAGCTCTTCCACCTGGGGGCCTACGTGCCAGAGCACGAGAGAGTTGAAGCCGAAATGAAGGATACCGCCGTGGAGGAAGAGCGGCATCACCAGCCGCCAGTATTCGTGGAGATAGAAGATCCGCGGTCCCTCCATGGCCCCCAGCCGCCGCAACACGTTGGGGTGCATGCCTCCGAACAGTCCTGCGGGCCCGCCATCCAGGCGCTGGCTGAGCATCCAGGCGACCAGGAAGAAGAACAGGTTGGCAAAGAGCAACGCGTAGGTAATCGGGGTTTCGGCGGGCAGGAGGGCATTGGCGATACGGCGCAAGCCGGTGAAGGAGAGCGTGGCCATGCTGGCCCCGCAATGCGAGCAGCGTTTCTCCTGCGCACCTACGAGCAGGCCGCAGGCCGGGCAGAGACGCGGTTTGGGCTGGGCGGAGCGGGCAGCCATGAGCGCAGCCAACTGTTGCCGCCAGCGATCCAGGCGCCAGCGCCAGCGGGGCGACAGCACAGGAAGCTCCTTGTCAGTATCGAGGTCGGCTCTTATAATACCGGAAATTCTCTTTCTTCGGAGCGTCGTGCACGCAGCGAGAGGCAGGCGGGCTAACGTAGTGCTTCTGCTGGTGGTGGTGGTGGCGCTGGCGGCCCTCGGCGGCTGCCGGCGCAAAGCAGCGCCGCGCGCTCCAACGGATGTCCGCCTCCCCAGCATACGTACAGGCGAGAGCGAGACGGGACTCGCCTCCTGGTACGGCGACCCCTTCCACGGGCGGCCGACCGCCAGCGGGGAAATCTTCGACAAGCGAAAGTTCACTGCCGCGCACCGGACGTTGCCCTTCCACACCTGGGTGCGCGTCACCAACCTGGAAAACAGCCGCTTCACCACGGTGCGCATCAACGACCGCGGGCCGTTCATCCAAGGGCGCATCATTGACCTCTCGCAAGCAACCGCGCAGGCGCTCGCCATGGTGGGCGCCGGGACGGCGCTGGTGCGGCTCGACGTCATCCAGAAGCCGGATGGTGAGCCGAGCCCGCACGCCCGCTACGCGGTGCAAGTGGGTGCGTTCCTGGTGCGGGAAAACGCCGAACGGCTGCGCCGCAGCCTGGCCAAAGACTTCCGCAATGTTTCCATCGAAAGCTACGACGCCCCGGACGGCCGCTACTTCCGCGTGCGGGTCGGGCGCACTTCCGAAGACGAGGCCTTTCGCCTGGCGGCGCGCCTGCAGCGGCAGGCGAATGTAAGCGAACCCTTTGTGGTGCGACTCAACTAGGGACTCGGGTGGCACGGGCCACCGGGAAGGCAGGTGCCGGCTATGGCGAAGGAGTGTTTGTTCTGCCGCATCGTCAACAAAGAAATCTCCTCGAAGCTCGTGCACGAAGACGAGCGCGCCGTGGCCTTCGAGGACATGAACCCGCAGGCACCTACCCACATCCTGGTGGTGCCGCGGAAGCACTTGGCGGCGCTGAGTGCGGCCACGCCGGAGGATGCCGAACTCCTCGGCCACTTGCAGTTGGTGGCCGCCAAGCTGGCACACGCGCGCGAGTTGGAGAGCGGGTATCGGGTTGTCATCAACAACGGGCGCGGCGCCGGCCAGTCGGTCTTTCATCTGCACCTGCACCTGCTGGGCGGCCGAGGGATGCGCTGGCCACCGGGGTAAGAAGAGGCAAAGGAAGCAAACAGTCCTCTTCTGGGCCTCGGTACGCCCTCTGTGCGTCTGTATGCGTTCCTATCCGTTCCTATCCGTTCCGAAGCGTTCCCGTGCGTCTGGTACCGCCCCTTATTCGATAATGCAGAGGACAGTCTGGTAGGGGTCGAGGACGACGCGGTCGGGCCGCGTGGGTGTGTCGAAGGCAAAGGAGGTTTCAGGGCTGCCGACCACCACCCGGCCGAGGAGGCGGAGCTGGTTGCCCGTGCGCGCGTACACCGGTAGGGGCATTGCGAACAGGTCGGAGACACCGCGCTGGGTGATGGTGCCGGTAACGCGAAAGCCCCCGCCCCGCCGCCGCTCGCTGCGTGTGCGCAGGCGATAGCGCGGGATGCCGGTATCGTTCACCCATTGCTCAAAGAACCAGTCGAGTCGGCCGGTCTCTTCGAGGTCGGCGCTTGGAGGCATCCGACTTTCCGCCCACGCCTGGAGCGCGGCGGTGCTCAAGAGTTTGTCGCCATAGTCGGCGGCGAGGTCGCGCAGCAACTGGAAAAAGACTTTGTCCGACAGCAAGTGGCGCAGCATGTGCAGCACCCACGCACCCTTGGGATAGACCAGGCGCTCGTAGGCAAACGGGGAGAGCGAGGAATTGAGGCGGCGTCCCAGCGCCAGAGGTCCGGCGGCCTCCCAGGGCTGGCCGTCTGGGTGCTTCGCCAGCAGGTCGTCGCGGTAACGTCGGAGCCACTGCTGGAGGGCCGCGGCGCCCTTGGGCTTGCTCTCGAGGTAGAGAAGGCTGGAGTAGGTGGCCAGCGCTTCGACGAGCCATTGATCGCGGTAGCTGCCGACCCGCACACGGTTGCCCCACCACTGGTGGGCGGTTTCGTGCGCCGGCACGAGACCTGAGAAGTGTTCGCGCGAGCGCTCGCTCAGGCCCAAGCGTGCCTGCGCCTCGCCGCGCAAGAAGGTAAAGGTGGAAAGATAGAGCAGGCCGGGATAGCCCTGCCCCAGGCGGCCCGGGATTTGCGAGACATTGAGCTGCGGGTAGGGAAAGGGCCCAAAGCGCGCAACGAAAAAGTCCAGCGCCTGCCCCACCTCCTCGCCCACCTGTTCGATCAAGGCCGCAGGGCGCGGTGGCGGCGGGCTGGGCGGCGGCAAAACCAGTTCCGGGATGCGGGGTCGCGCCCTGCCGGGAATCCCCGGCGGAGGCCTGAGCGGCTCGGTTGGTGCAGACGGTGGGGAAGCCAGCGGGCGGGCGAGCGCCGGTTCCAACTGCTGGTTGGCGTGCACACTGATGGGAATGCCGTTGTGGACGCGCTGGTGGCTTTCGTAGGCTCCGAGGTTGAAGCCAGCGAAGGAAAGGGGGAGCTCGCTCACCCAACGGCTCCAGCGCCAGTCGCCCTCCTCCACCTCCCCCCTGCGGGTGCCACTGGCCACTAGAGCCAGCGCGCGCGGATAACGGAACTCCATCTTGAATGGCGCCGGCCAGGGCGAATCCAGGCTGGGATACCAGATGCCGCGCGCGCCGACGTAGAGGACGCCATTGCCGAGGTCGGAGATCACCCGGCCGCGGTAGCGGAAGCGCAAGGTCTGGAGACGCTCGGTCAGGAGCGGTTCGGGCACCACCACCACCACATGGTCGCTGCCCCAGGTGCGAAGCTGTTCCGGGCTGAGGGTTTCGTTCTGGAAGAACGGCAGCGGGTTGCCCGCCCCGTCGCTCACTTCCTGCACCTGGAGAAGGCGCGACAACTCAAACACCACTACACGGTCGCCCGCAGTGCCGGCGCGGAAACGCACTTCGGTGGTGCCTGCGAGCGAGTGGTCATGCTGAATCGTGGTCTGGATGCGGTAGGATGCGACCTGGCCCGCCAGGGCTTTGGCCGACTCGCTGCGCGTTTCGCGAGCGAATGAACACCAGATGTCATAGTAGGGGCGGTCGTTGCGCCAGCGGGTTTGCCCGAGCAGAACTTCCTCCTCCAGGCGGTCGTCCAGCAGGGCGTCAAAGAGTCCCACGCGGCGGCTGGTGATGCCGGCGTAGAAATAGGGTTGCGGGTTGCGGCTGACCAGGTCGGCCAGGATGCGCACCGAGTGGCGGGGATTGAACGCTTGCACCACTCCCTCCCACTCGGCAATCAGTTCCGGCACGTGCGTGGGCGTGCCGCGGCCAGCTTGGATTTGGGCGCGCCACTCGGCTTCGGTGGCGTCGGTGAAGCGAAAATAGACGCTGCTGAAGCTCTCGGCCAGGATGGGCGACCCGGTGAACTTGGCCAGTTGCCGGCGCTCACTTTCGGCGGGCGGCATCACCAAAATGTGCCCTTCGCCCACAAACAGGGCACCGGTGACCATGCCGGCCACCGGCTGGAAGAAGACCAGGGTGCCGTGTGTCAGCTCCACCCGCAGGGCGTCGCGCCGCAGGTAGAGCTCCTTGACCCGATAGGCCGCCTCGGGGTCGAGCGCCACGCGGTGCAGCTCTTCCACCAGCTCGCGCGCAGCGCTAGGCTCGCCCGTTGCTTGCGCAGGCGCAGGGAGGGCAGTGGCGAGTGCCAGCGCCAGCAGCAGTCCGCAGTGCAGCGAGCAGAATCGCATCCACCTCACTCTAGCAAGGCTCTCCAGGAACAGCAAGTCTGCCTCCCGCAAAGTGGTGCCCTAGTTTGCGGGAAAGTGGTTGCGCGGCCTGCAAACTGGCCAGCCCCGCTCTGCGGGGTTCAACCCCGTGGCTCCTGCCACGGGGCCCAGCGATCCTGCTCTGCGGGACTGAGTTGAACGAAATTAGGACACTGCCTCCCACAGCGACGACAAGAAGTGGAAGCGCAGGGCTAGAGTCTCAGCAGCAGACCCGCCAGTAGGGCCGCGCGTTCGGCCAGCGAACTCACCTGCACGTACTCGTTGGGGGAATGGGCGTGGGCACCAACGCCGCCCAGGCCGTCGAGCGTGGGAATGCCGAGGGCAGCGGTGAGGTTGCCGTCGGAGCCTCCGCCTACCGACGTTTCGCCAAGCCGCACACCGAGTTGGCGGGCAAGGCGCTGGGCCTCGCGGAAGAGTGCAACGACTTGGGCGGTGCGCTCGAGCGGCGGCCGGGCCGACACCCGGCGTAGTTCCAGCCGTGCGCCACGCAACACCGGCCGCAGGGCCTGGAGCCGACGCTCCACGCGCTGTTGGTCAGCGCGCCGGACGGCCCGGACGTCAAACCGCGCCCGTGCCTCGGCGGCCACGACGTTGGTGCGCGTGCCACCTGCGATGACGCCGACGTTCACTGTGAGGCCGCGGCGGGAATCGGCCAGGCGAACGATGCGGGGGATCTGGTGGGCCAATTCCAATGTCGCGCTCACGCCTTTTTCCGGGTCAAGGCCGGCGTGGGCGGCGCGTCCGTGCACGATGAGTTCGTACTCGGCCACGCCTTTGCGGGCGGTCTTGAGGGCGCCCTCGGCGCCGGCGGCGGGCTCAAGCACCAGCACGGCATCGCTCCGGCGGGCTTCGCGCTCGATGATCGGCCGGCTGGCAGCGCTGCCGATTTCTTCATCGCTCGTGTAGAGGAAAACAAGTTTGCGGGCGGGCGCGAGGTGCAGGGCGTGCAGGGCATCCACGGCGGCCAGGCCAATCACGATGCCGCTTTTCATGTCGAAGGCGCCCGGGCCGTAGGCGCGGCCGCGGCGCAGGCGGAAGGGCATGCGGGGGAGCGTGCCGCGGTCATAGACCGTGTCGAGGTGGCCGAGGACGAGCAGTTGTCCGCGCGCTTGTCGAAAGGAGAGCTCGGCGCGCAGCAAATCACCGCGCTCGCTCTGGCGGAGGAGTTGCACGCGGGCGCCGCGGCGGCGCCACTCGCGCGCCAGGTAGCGTGCCAGCCGGTCCACGGCGGCCTTGTCGTGGCTGGGCGATTCCCTCTCGACCAGGGTGCGCAGCAGCCGCAACCACGCGGGGGCGTGCCCGCGCAGGTGAGCGTGGAGCGCGGCGAGTTGGTTGGCAGGGCGTTGTGCCATGTGCGCACCGTGCGGGCAGGCCCACGCCTCCGGCGGGGCAAGCTATCCTAGCTGAGCCTCTGCAATTCGTCTATAATCGAGCGACTTGCGGGGAGCACAGGCAGCCGATGATTTTTAACGCCGACGACATCCAGAAGATTCTGCCGCACCGCCTGCCCTTCTTGCTGGTGGATGCGGTGCTGGAGCTGGAGCCGGGCAAGCGGGTAGTGGCGGTGAAGAATGTGCGCGCCGACGAACCCTATCTCGCGGGCCACTTCCCCGGGCATCCGGTGATGCCGGGGGTGCTGATTGTGGAGGCCATCGCGCAGGCGGGTGGCTTCATGTTGATGAAGGAAGTCGAGAACCGCGACGCGAAGCTGATGTACCTCGCCGGCATCGAGGCCGTGCGCTTCCGACGTCCGGTGGTTCCGGGCGAGCTGTTGCGGCTGGAGGTCGAGATGGTGTACTGGCGCAACAATATCTGCAAGATGGCGGGCAAGGCGCTGGTGGGCGAGCAGGTGGCTGCCGAAGCGACGGTGATATGCAAGTTGGTCGAGCGTCCCGCCAGGGGAACGTAAGAGGGAATTGAACCAGGGAATGAGCCGCCACCCTACTGCCATCATTCATCCGCAAGCGCGTCTGGCGCCGGACGTGGTGGTCGGCCCCTACGCTGTCATCGGGGCCGAAGTCGAAATCGGCGCGGGCACAGAAGTAGGGGCGCACGCGGTGCTGGAAGGGCCGCTGCGGATGGGAGCGCGCAACCGGGTGTTCCCGCACGCCGTGCTGGGCTTGATTCCGCAGGATGTGAAATTTCAGGGCGAGCGCAGCGAAGTCATCATCGGGGATGAGAACAGCTTCCGCGAGTTTTGCACCGTGCATCGCGGCACGCGGGGCGGCGGCGGGGTGACGCGCATCGGCAACCGGAATCTGATTATGGCCTACGCGCACATTGCGCACGACAGCATCCTGGGTGATTCGATCATCTTCGGCAACGGCGCTACGCTGGCCGGGCATGTGGTCATCGAAGACCACGCCATCGTCGGGGCCTTCTGTGGCGTACATCAGTTCTGCCGCATCGGGCGACACAGTTTCATCGGCGGCTATACGGTAGTGACGCAGGACGTGCTGCCGTTTTCGCGCACGGTGTGGGAGCGCGCGGCGAAAACCTACGGGGTCAACACGCTGGGGCTGGAGCGGCGTGGGTTCGGGCAGGAACGCATCGAGCGGTTGAAGAGTGCCTTCCGCCTGCTTACCCAAGCGAAGCTCAACACCGGCCAGGCCGTCGCCCAGATTCGCCAGACGCTCGACCAGAACGAAGATATCGAGGCACTGGTGCGCTTCATCGAGAGCTCAGAGCGCGGAGTCATCAAGTGAGCGCCGAGGCACGCTACGCGCTGATTGCGGGCAACGGCGAGTTCCCGCTGCGGGTGCTGGAGCAGGCACGCCGCCAGGGCATCGAGATGGTGGTGCTGGCGATTCGGGAGGAGACGTTTCCCGAGATCGAGCGCCTGGGCGCGCGGGTGCACTGGGTGAGCCTGGGGGAGCTGGAAAAGGCGCTGGGGATTCTGCGGCGCGAGCAGGTGCGCAAGGCGGTGCTGGCCGGCCAGGTGAAGCACACGAAAATCTTCAGCGCCATCCCGCCGGACGCGGCGCTGCGGCAACTGCTGGCGGGCCTGCCGCAGAAATCGACGGACGCACTGATCGGGAGCATCGCGCGGGTGATCGAAAGTCTGGGCATCGAAGTGGTGGACTCGACCCAGTTTGTGCGCGAGCTGCTGCCGGAGCCGGGCCTGCTGACGGCGCGGGCGCCTGATGCCCAGGAATCGGCCGACATCGCCTATGGGCGCGCGCTGGCGCAGCAACTGACGGCGCTCGACATCGGGCAGACGGTAGTGGTGAGCCAGCGCGCCTGCGTGGCGGTAGAGGCAATGGAGGGCACCGACGCCACCATCGAACGCGCGGCAATGCTCGCCAATGGCCAGCGATTGGTGGTCGTCAAGGTGAGCAAGCCGAGCCAGGACATGCGATTCGACGTCCCGGTGGTGGGCTTGCCGACGCTGGCGGTGATGGCGCGGGCGCGGGCGACGGCATTGTCCATCGACGCCGACCGCACCCTGCTGCTCGACCGCCAGGAATTCATCCGGCGGGCGAACGCGCTGGGCCTGGCGGTGGTGGCCTTCGCCCCGGACGCAAGCTGAGGCGGAATTCGAAACCTGCCTGCGGCAGGCCCGCCCCAGGCGGGCAGGCAGGCTCGAAAAGCGAAATTCGGGAACAAATAGGAAAACGGCAACAGAACGACGGCAGGGGGCAAGCCCCTGCCCTACCCAAACCCCGGAAGGCGAAACTTGGCAATAGAATATAGAAAACGGAAAGCAGAAAACAAGAAGGCGCGGAGCGGGTGCAAAGCACCTCTTCCAAGCGGGTGCCAGCGGGAGTCATACCAGGATGAGTGAGAAGGTAAGAGTCGGGGTAGTGGGGGTAGGGGATTTTGGGCGGCACCACGTGCGCATCTACCGCGGGCTGCCGGAAGCGGAGTTGGTCGGGGTGTTCGACACCAACCGGGGGCGCGCCGAACAGATTGCGCACGAGCACGGGACGCGAGCCTTCGGGTCGCTGGAGGAGTTAGGGCGCGCGGTGGCAGCGGCGAGCGTGGCGGTGCCGACGCGCGCGCATGCACGCGTGGGTGGAGAGTTGCTGGCAGCGGGCGTGGACGTGCTGGTGGAGAAGCCGATGGCAGCCTCGCTCGCTGAAGCCGATGAATTGCTGGCGACCGCCCGGGCGAGCCAGCGCATCTTACAGGTAGGGCACACGGAACGGTTCAACCCGGCGGTGGCAGCAGCCGCGCGCGTGGTGACGACGCCGCTGTTTTTTGAAGTGCACCGCCTGGGAGGGTTTCCCGGGCGCAGCCTGGACGTTGATGTAATCTATGACGTGATGATCCACGACCTTGATATCGTCCTGAGCTTTGTGGGGAGCGAACCGAGCAAAGTGCGTGCCGTCGGCATTCCCATCCTCTCGCCCAAAGTGGATATCGCCAACGCGCGACTGGAGTTTGCCAGCGGCTGCGTGGCCAACTTGACCGCGAGCCGGGTGAGCACGGAGAAAGTACGCAAGCTGCGCTTCTTTCAGCCGGGCCAGTACGTTTCGCTGGACTTTACGCGGCAGGATGCGCTGCTTATCCGCGTGGCCGGGAGCCAGCCTGCCGCGGCAGGCCGGCCGGGCGCGGCAGGCCGGCCGGGCGCGCTAGGGCAGCCCCGCCCCGAAGGTTCGGGGCGGGACCAGCCGGAGTTGAGTTTCGAGCAACTGTCGACACAACCCGAGGAGCCCCTGGTGGCGGAGCTGCGGGCGTTTGTGACGGCGGTGCGGACGCGGCAGCCGGGGCCGGTGACGGGCGAAGAAGGCCGGCGGGCACTGGCGGTGGCCACGCGGGTGGCGCGGGCGATTGCCGAGCATGCGCAGAAGGTGCCGGCCGCGACGTTTCCGGCAATGAAGGCTTGAAGCCGAATGGCGACGGCGACCCAAGTCGAACTGCTGCCGCAGATTGGCGACGAGCACGGGCGGAGTCGGCGGCGCGAGGCCACCATGGTCTCGCTCATCCTCCACCTGGGGTTTGTCGTCCTGCTGCTGACGAACCCGAAGGTCCTGCAATTCCTCGGGCCCAAGCCACTGCCGCCGGAAGTGGCCGCGGCGCTGGCGCGGCAGCGGTTGACGCTGCTCTATCTTCCCTCCGACGTGCTGGAGATTCCCGAGTCCAAGCAGGAAGAACTGACGGAGGAGGAGCGGAAGCGGGCGGTGATCCGCACGCCGTTCACCGTGGACCCGCGGGAGTTGCGGAGAATACTGGCGCCGGTGGCACCCGCCGAGCCGGGGCTGGGGCCGGAGTTGCCAGCGGCGGGTAGCCCCGAAAGTTCGGGGCAGGCAGGCGACGCCGAGGAGGCAGAAAGCGAAGCCGCACGTGCGGCGAGCGGCGAAGAGTCGCCCGAGGAGCAGGAGACGCAGCTCGCGCGGCTGGAAGACGTCCCTGAGCCCAACCAAGCGCCCAAACTCGAGTTGCCGCTAGGGACAGCCGGGCGCGCCATCGAGGAATCGCTGCGGGCGGGGGCGGCGCGGCAGGGGCAGTCGCCGCGCGCGCCGGGCTTGGGCTTGCCGGGTAATCTGAACCTGAACACGCCTTACCCGATGATCCTCTCGGATACGCGCGGGGTGGATTTCGGGCCCTACCTGACGCGCCTGCTCTACAACGTGCGGCAGAACTGGTACGCGGTGATGCCGGAGGCGGCGCGGCTGGGGCGCAAGGGGCGCGTGGTCATCGTCTTCGAGATTCTCAAAGACGGCGCGGTGCCGCTGGGGCAGCCGATGCTGGTGCGCCCGGCCGGATTTTTGCCGTTCGACCGCGCGGCCATGGGCTCCATTCGCGGGGCGCAGCCGTTTTCGCCGCTGCCAGAGCAGTTCACAGGCGAGCACATCGTGTTGCAATTTACCTTCTTGTACAATCTTCCCCTCGATTACAACGAACCCTAGCCTGTACGGTTGCGACGGTCGGGATGAAGCTGGAGCGAAGTCAACTCAGCGGTCTGCTCTTGCTGCTGGCGTTGTTGTTGGCCTTTTTGCTGGTGCGGTACTGGTCGCTGCTGGCGCCGGTGGGCAGGTGAGCTGATGGCTGCGGGTCATTCGCCCAAACAAGGCTGGCCGCTGGTAGTGGTGCTGGGGCCGACGGCAAGCGGGAAGTCAGCGCTGGCCCTGCGGCTGGCGCAGGAGCTGGGGGGCGAGGTATTGGCGTGTGACTCGACGCAGGTCTATCGCTACTTTGACATCGGCACGGGCAAGCTGAGCGTCCATACGGACGCCCCATACGGGCCGTATGGCCGTATGGGCGTCCCGCACCACCTGACTGACCTGGTAGAGCCGGAAGAAGTGTTCACCGCGGGCGACTACCAGCGGCGCGCGCGGGCGGTGCTGGCCGAGGTGCGGGCGCGCGGGCGGCTGCCGCTGGTGACTGCGGGCACGGGGCTTTATCTGCGGGCGCTGCTGGAAGGTTTGTCGGCGCTGCCACCGCGCTCGCCGGCGCTGCGGGTGCGCTTCCAAGAGCGGGCCGCGAAGCGCGGCAGCGACTACCTGCACCGGCTGCTGGCGCGGGTTGATCCAGAATCAGCCCGGGCCATCGGGGCACGCGACACGCCGAAGCTGGTGCGGGCTCTGGAGGTTTATTTTTCCGCCTGCGCCCGAGGCGCACAGAGGCGTAGAACCCGCACGGAGTTGTTTGCGGCGGGGCGAGACAGGCTGGAAGGCTATGCGGTGACCAAGATCGGGCTGCTGCCGGCGCGGGCGGCGCTGTACCGGCGGATTGAAGAGCGGGTGGAGCGGATGCTGGCGGCGGGCTGGCTCGAAGAGACGCGGCGGCTGGTGGAGAAGTTCCCCGCGAGCGCCAAGCCGTTTGGGTTCATCGGCTATCGGCAACTGGCGGCGTCCTCCGGATCGCTGAAGCAGGCCATCAAGCAGACCAAGCACGAGACCCGGCAGTTCGCCAAGCGGCAGATTACCTGGTTTCGCAAGGAGCCGGGGGTGAAGTGGTTTGCCGGCTTCGGGGACGACCCGGCGGTTGCGGCTGCCGTGGCTGAGTATCTTGCCACAGAGACCCAGAGAACACAGAGAAAATGAATCGGGCCCCGTCCCGCAAAGCGGAATCCGGGCCCGAAGTCTTTTGTAACCCCCGCCCTACCGAAAAGGAAACCCTCAGGGGCTAAAGCCCTGGATTTTGCAGAGCTAAGATGTCGCCCGTACGGGCGACCCACAAAGCAGGGCAGAGGGGACAGAGCCAAAAGAAATCGGGCGGAGGGGGACTCACCACAGAGGCACAGAGGGGAAATAGATCGGGCCTCCCGGTTAGCGGGAGGCCCGAAGTCTTAGCGGCCGGAGCGAGCTAACACCGGCGAGACGCCGGTGCCACCC
>JBHIAG010000068.1:0-12080 GCA_046758465.1 Terriglobia bacterium
CGACCTCCTGCACCCCAAGCAGGCGCGCTAAACCAGGCTGCGCCACGTCCCGACGCGGAAGCCCATCCTAACACTCCCGCCCCAGCAGGGTCAACGCGGACGTCCCTGTGAAGCACGGAGCCCAGCGGCAGGGGCCGTTGGGTTGGACGCTGCATCCCACCGGCGGGACGCCCCTCGGCTACGCTCCCTTCGACTGCGCTCAGGGTCTTCGCTGCGCTTCGACGGGGCAAGCCGGTGCCACCAAAACAAAGGGCAGCCCAGCGGTCCCGCTCTGCGGGACTGGGTTGGACGGAATTCGCACGCTACGCTCGGCGCGCGCGGCGCAGGGGGCGCAGCCGGAAGCGGATGGGGGTGCCGGGAAACGGGAAGTGGGCCCGGAGTTGGTTTTCCAGGAAACGCTCGACCGCAAAGTGCAGCGTGTTGAGGTTGGCGGTCACTTCGAACCGGGGCGGGCCGACAGCCACCTGGCGCAGCGCATGGATGCGTAGCGTCCGGCCGCCGGGCACGGTGGCGCGCTCGGCCCGCAGTGTACGGAGAAACTCGCGCAGCCGGTCGGGCGGTATGCGCTCTCGGCGGGCCGTGCCGACTTCTTCGATGAGGCGCAGCAACGCGCCCAGGCGGTGGCCCGTGAGAGCCGAGATGAATACCAGCGGGGCATAGTCGAGAAACTTCATCCGGCGGCGCACCGCGGTCGTGAACTGCTGGGACGTATCGGCCGTCTTTTCGACCGCGTCCCACTTGTTGACGGCGAGAATGAGCGAGCGGCCGCTCGTGTGGGCGTAGCCGGCGATGGTGGCGTCGAGCTTGGTGACGCCCTCGGTGGCGTCGAGCAGCAACACGGCCACATCGGCGCGCTCCAAGTGCTTGCGCGCCATCACCACGCTGAGTTTTTCCGCGTGCAGCTTGGTTTTTCCCTTGCGGCGGATGCCGGCGGTGTCAATCAAGCGCCACCAGTGGCCGTTGCGGCGCAACACGCTGTCAACCGCGTCGCGCGTCGTGCCGGGCTCAGCCGAGACGATGACGCGCTCCCCGCCCACCAGCCGGTTCACCAGCCTGGACTTGCCCACATTGGGCCGGCCGATGATGGCGACGTTGAGCGCCGTGCGCAGGGGAGCGGTTTCAGTGGCCGTGAACTCGCGCGTCAGCTCATCCAGCAAGGCGTCCACCCCCAGGCTATGCTCGGCGCTGACGGCAATGACCGGGGAAATGCCGAACTCGTGAAACGGGAGGCTCGCCGCTTCGAGGCCCGGCGTGTCGACTTTGTTTACGGCCAGCACAACGGGCTTACCGGTGCGCCGCAGCAGGCGCGCCAGGTCGGCATCGAGCGGCGTGGGGCCCGTGCGCGCGTCCACCACCAGCACCAGCTTCGTGGCCGCGTCAATCGCGGTTCGCGCCTGGCCCAGGATGTCCTGCGCGAGCTGGGCCTTTTCGTCGGGCACCAGACCGCCGGTATCGACGACCTCGAAGGTTTTGCCGCCCCAGTTCGCACGGCCGTAGAGACGGTCGCGGGTGATGCCGGGCTCGTTGGTGACGATGGCGCGGCGCTGGCCGGTCAGCCGGTTGAACAGGACTGACTTGCCGACATTGGGCCGGCCGAGGATGGCCACCAGCGGCAGCCAACAATCGCTGTTGCCAAGTTCGGCCATACTACCTCAGTACAGGGTCTCAATGGATAGAAACAAAGCATTCAGAACTCTTTGAGTAATTTGAGCGAAATTACTGTAGACGATTTTGTGTCCTTCAATGTTGTGTGCACCGCGGTTTCGTATCCCGTACGACAGAGCAATATCTGCTTCCATGGGTTGGAGACTGAAACCGCAAATAGAGCCTTGCAGTAGGTTGGAAACTGCCTTCCCGAAGTCGTTTAGAACTTCCTTGTTGATCTTACCAAGCATCGCGTTATTCAGCGAACATCCAGCACTAGTCGAAAGGTGCTCGGCGAGCTGTATAAAACTTGCCTTTGCTAGATGGTGTTTTTTCTTAACTAATTCATCAGTTACCAAACACAAGCCAAACAAGAAATCTAGTTCGAGCAAACCAGCAAAATCGCTCGAAGCAAGTCCTTCGTTAGCACGCCTATCAAAGGCGTACAGCTTGTGAATCAAGTAAACGAAGAAAAGAGCTGCAGGCCGTAAATCAGCATTTGCCAAGAACTTGTTTCGGAGGTCTTCAAGAGTGAGATTGTGCGAGCGATCCTTCCTGTAGCTTTCTAGGAAGCCCTCCAAATAGTTCGCAATTTCCAAGACGTGCTGACCGAAGAATTGCTTTTGTTTTTGGTAATTCAAAGTCACAAAATCATTACCAGGCCTATCGGGGATTGGTTGTCCGGTAGTCTTAACATCTTCGTAGAACGCGCGGTGCATCAACAGAAATCCCCGTTCAACATCGCCTGCAACCAATACGGTAACTGCCCAAAAGTAATAGGGTGTTCCTTTGTGTGTTCGCCCTCCCGTCGTCCTTTCCCATTCAAGTACCGGATCAAGAACAAAACGCCAGACGCGTTCGGCAGCAACAAAGTTCGTTCGATTGTGGAAAAACAACCAAAGGGGAGCAAAAGCGTTGAAGTAGTAGTCATGGGCGGTGAAGTCCATTGCGTGAGCCGCGAAGTATTGATCAACAGCTGTACGGAAGCTTGTTGCATCGAACGCCGAGCCATGCATGAAATGATCGTAGAGGCGAAGTAGTTGGTGGTGAAGTTCGTCCCCAAGGTGTCGGATGCCGTACGACTTGCCGTCAAGGATGAGACTGACGGTACCCATGTTCACGTTGACTCCCGTCTCTTTCTTGTAACTCTTTGGCATTGTGCTATTGTAGCTTTATCCGGGCGATTCTGTTGCTCAGATGGCCGAGCCGACAACGAAAACGGAGGCGCCGCTCAAGGAGTTCTTCGGGCCCGAAGGGCTGCTGGCGCGCTGGCATCCGCAGTACGAGTTCCGCCCCGGGCAGCTCGCGATGGCCGAGGCAGTCGAGCGGGCCTTTCGCCGCCGGCAGCACCTGATCATCGAAGCCGGCACCGGCACGGGCAAGACGCTCGCCTACCTGATCCCGGCGCTGCACAGCGGCCGCCGGGTGGTGATTTCGACCGGCACGAAGAACTTGCAGGAGCAGCTCTTCTACAAGGACATCCCGTTTTTGCAAGCCCACCTGCCGGGAGAAATCCGCGCCACCTACATGAAGGGCCGCTCGAACTTCCTCTGCCGGCAGAAGCTCTATGACCTGGAAGGGCAGGGGTTGCTGAAGGGGTTGGAGGAGCTGGACCAGTACGCCCACATCCGCGACTGGGAGAAGACCACCGAGACCGGCGATCGCGCCGAACTGGAAATGCTGCCCGACCAGTGCGAGCTCTGGACGCGCATCGACGCCCGCGGGGACACCTGCACGGGGCGGAAATGCGCGCAGTTTGAGCGCTGCTTCATTACCCACATGCACCAGCGCGCCGCCGCCGCCGACCTCATCATCGTCAACCACCACCTGTTTTTTGCCGACCTGGCCGTGCGCGCCGACGACTTCGGCAGCATCATCCCCGACTACTCGGCCATCATCTTCGACGAGGCGCACGAGCTGGAAGAGGTGGCGAGCCAGTACTTTGGCACGCAGGTTTCGAACTACCGGCTGGAGGAGCTGGCTCGGGACACCGAGAACACCCTGCGGCGCAAGCCTGCCGGGGCAGGCAAGCAGTTCGGCGGCAAGCGCGTGAACAGGCTCCTGCGCCAACTGCGCGAGCGCGCGCAGACGTTTTTCGCGCTCTTTCCGAGCGCGGAAGGGCGCTTCCCGTTTGAGGATCGAGAAGAATTCCTCGAACGCCACCGCGAGCCCTACGAGGCGCTCCTGGGCGCGCTGAAGAGCTTGGAGATAGAGCTGGCATCGCTGGGTGAGAAGCCCGAGGAGATCCACACCCTGATCCGGCGCGCGGCGGAACTGCGCACCGAGCTCGCTTTCCTGCTCGAGAGCCGTGAGCGGGGCTACGTGTTCTGGTACGAGCGTCGCGGCCCGCCTGGCGGACGGGCAAGCCGTGGCGTGTTCTTGCAGGCGACGCCGATTGACATCTCCGAGTTGCTGCGCGCGCGGGTCTTCGAGCGCTACGACACCATCGTGCTGACCTCGGCGACGCTGGCCGTCGGCGGCCAGTTCGACTACCTGAAGGCCCGCCTGGGAGTGCAGGCGGCGCAAGAGAAGGTGCTGCCGCCGCAGTTCGACTATGCCCGCCAGGCCACGCTCTACATCCCGGAGCAGTTGCCGGACATCCGCTCGCCGGCCTTCATCCCGCACGCGACCGAAGAAATTGCCGGCCTGCTCGCCGCCAGCCGCGGCCGCGCCTTCGTGCTGTTCACCAGCTACGCGCAGATGCGCGAGATCTACCCGCGGGTCGAGCGGCTCGTGGACTTCCCCTTGCTGCTGCAAGGCACGGCACCGAAGACGGTGCTGCTCGAGCGGTTCCGCCGGCAGCCGCACGCGGTGCTGTTTGCCACCGCAAGTTTCTG
Organism: Terriglobia bacterium; assembly: GCA_046758465.1. Classification (GTDB taxonomy): domain Bacteria; phylum Acidobacteriota; class Terriglobia; order Acidiferrales; family 2-02-FULL-67-57; genus JBHIAG01. The sequence continues at coordinate 4,482 of JBHIAG010000068.1, forward strand.
GCAGGGCGTGGACGTGCAGGGGCCGCAGTTGAGCGCGGTCATCATTGACCGGCTGCCGTTTGCTGTGCCGAGCGACCCGGTGGTGGCGGCGCGCATCCGGGCACTGGCCGAGGAGGGCCACAATGCCTTCGTCGAGTATCAGATTCCGGAGGCGATTATTGCGCTCAAGCAGGGCTTCGGGCGGCTCATCCGGGCGCGCAGCGACCGGGGCCTGCTGGCCATCCTTGACAACCGCATTCTGCGCAAGCAGTATGGTAAACTTTTCTTCGACAGCCTGCCGCCCTATACGGTGACTTCGGACCTGGGGGCGGTCCGGCGGTTTCTGGAGTCGACGCACTGATGTTTGAGATTGCGGTAGAGGAAACGTTCGCCGCCGGACACGCCTTGCGCGGCTACAAGGGCAAGTGCGAGCACGTGCACGGGCACAACTACAAGGTGCGGGTGACGCTGGCGGGCGGGCAGCTCGATCAGGCGGGGTTGCTCTACGACTTCGTGGAATTGAAGCGCAGCATCAGCCAAGTGATCAACGCGCTTGACCACAAGTTCCTGAACGACCTGCCCCCGTTCGACCGCCTCAACCCGTCGGCCGAGAACATCGCCAAGTACTTCTACGGCGAGATCACGCAGCAACTCGCCGCCACCCCGAACGGCGCCCGCATCAAGGAAATCACCATCTTCGAAACCGACACCACCACCGCCACCTATCGCCCCGCCTAGCGCGCGGGTGCACGGCGACCGTGCGACGATGGTCGTTACCGAAATCTTCCGATCGATTCAAGGGGAAAGCACCTATGCGGGTCGGCCGTGCATTTTTGTGCGGCTGACCGGCTGCAACCTGCGTTGCCACTGGTGCGACACCGCCTATGCCTTCTACGGCGGCCGCCAGCTCAGCGTGGAGGAAGTGCTGGAAAAGGTGCGCGAGTTCAGCGGCACCGACGGGCAGCCCTGTACCAGTGCGGTACAGGGCCAGCGTCCCGAAGCTCCGGGACTGGTGGAGCTAACGGGGGGCGAGCCGCTGCTCCAGCCGGACATTTATGAGCTGGCCGAGAAGTTGCTGGCCGAGAAGTTCACGGTGCTGATTGAAACCAGCGGTGAGTGCTCCGTGGGCCGGCTGCCCGTACGGGTGGTGAAGATTGTCGACGTCAAATGTCCGGGGAGCGGTGAGGCGGGCCGGTTCGACTTCGAGAACCTGAAGGTGCTCGACCGCAAAGACGAAATTAAGTTCGTCCTCGCCGGGGAGGGCGACTACCGCTGGGCGCGGGAGTTCCTCTCCGCGCACCGGCTGACGGAGATCGTGGACACGGTGATCTTCTCGCCCGTGTTCGGCGCGCTCGCGCCGCGGCCGCTGGCGGAGTGGATTCTGCGCGACCGCCTGCCCGTGCGCCTAGGTTTGCAGTTACACAAGTTCATCTGGGACCCGGAGGCGCGGGGGGTGTAAGGGGAGAAAACTCACCACAGAGACACAGAGAGCACAGAGACGGCAAGACAGAAGGGAGGTATCCTATTCGTTCAGCCCAGCGGCTTCTGCCGCTGGGATTTTGCGGCTGAAGCCACTGTCCAAAGCAAGGCGACACAAGAATGAGGGAGCAGCGGACGAAAGCGGTGGTGCTGGTGAGCGGCGGCATGGACAGTTGCGTCACCGCCGCCCTTGCCGCCCAGGAGCACCGGCTCGCCTTCCTGCACGCCAGCTACGGCCAGCGCACCGAGCGGCGCGAGCAGATAGCCTTTGCGGACATCGCTGACTTTTATGGCGTCGCGGAGCGGTTGCTAATCCGGCTCGACCATCTGCGCGCGATCGGCGGCTCGAGTCTCACCGACCCGCGGATTCCGGTCGCCGCAGCCAACCTCGACAACCCGGCTGCTCGCCGGGCAGGCAGCGCGATTCCCGCCAGCTACGTCCCATTCCGCAACGCCCACTTTTTGGCTGCGGCGGTGAGTTGGGGCGAGGTGATCGGGGCGCGGCGGGTGTTCATCGGGGCGGTGTGGAATGACAGCTCGGGCTATCCGGACTGCCGGCCGGAGTACTACCGGGTATTCAACGAGCTGGTGCGCGTCGGCACCCGGCCCGAGACCCAACTTGAGGTGGTCACGCCGCTGGTGCGGCTGCCGAAGGAGGCCATCGTACGGCGGGGCATCGAGCTGGGCGCGCCGCTGCATCTTACCTGGTCGTGCTACCAGAGCGAGGAGGAAGCCTGCGGGGTGTGCGAGAGTTGCGCGTTGCGCCTGCGCGCCTTTGCCCGCGCCGGCGTCGAAGATCCCATCGCCTACAAGGTCAAAGTCAGCTATACTTAAGGGAGTGCAAGGGGGAGGGGTTTTCTATCCCCACTCCCTGAAAGGGAGAGCATATGAAAGCCCCGATGCGATTTTTCCCAGTTTCGTTAGTGGTGGGTACGCTACTGCTGGCGGCGCTGCCGCTGGCAGCGCAAATTGGCGCGCTGGAAGGGATCGTACGCGATGAGAACGGCAAGCCGATTGTGGGCGCAAAGATTGTGATCACCCGCACCGACATCCGGGGGCGTTATGAGGTGAAGACGGACAAGAAGGGGAATTACTTCTACATGGGGCTCCCCGCCGGCCGCCGGACACGCTACACCGTGGAAGCGTATTGGGAGGGCCAACTCCTCTGGAAAACCACCGGCGTCATCATCGGGATGAATGAGTACAAGCGCATCGATTTCGATATGAGGAAACTGAAGAAGCAGCAGGTGGAGCAGATGACGGAGGAGCAGCGGCGGCAGTTCGAGGAGATGCGCAAGCAGCAGGAGAAAGCCCAGAGCTTCGAAGAGCACTTCAGGCTGGCCAGGAAATTCTTACAGCAAAAGCAGTATAGCGCTGCGATCACCGAGTTTGAAGCCGCGGCTACCGTTGATCCCGAGCAGTATGCAGCATGGGCTAATCTGGCGATGGCCTACGCGGGCGCCCGTCAGAACGCCAAAGCGATTGAGGCCTATGAGAAGGCCATCGCCTTGAAGGAGGATGACGCGGGTGTCTACAACAATCTGGGCAGTTTGTATGCGCAGGCGGGCCGCGTGGAGGAAGCCACGCAAGCTTACGAGAAAGCTGCCGGGCTCGACCCATCGCGGGCTGCGGTTTTCTATTTCAACCTGGGCGCTACGTTGGTGAACGCGGGGGAGATGAAGGCGGCCGCGGAACCGCTGCGGAAGTCGCTGGAACTCGATCCGAATCGCGCCCCGGCCTACTATTGGCTGGGCGTTTGCCTGGTTGCCGGGATGGAGAGCAAGATCGAAGGCGGGGTGGTGAAGACGGTGCTGCAACCTGGCACCGTGGAAGCGTTTGAAAAGTATCTGGAACTGGAGCCGAAGGGTCGCTATGCCGCCGCCGCCCGCCAGAACCTGCAACTCATTGAAGCGCAGGTGCCCGCCAGCGTGCGCATGAAAAAGAAAAAGTAACGGCGCCGGTAGGGGTTTCGGAGCAACCGGTGCAGTCCACTCATCCGGTCGCACGGAGTTTGGTGTTAGGGGTCTGCCTGCTCGGCGGTCTGCTGGCGGCGGAGCAGGCGGGGACGGAGGTACGCGGCCAGGTGCGCGGGTTTGCGAACGAGCCGCTGGCCCATGTCGCGCTGATTTTCCGCAACGTGGACCGGAACGAGCAGCGGCGGCTGGAGACCGATGCCGGAGGGGCGTTTGCGGGCCAGGGTTTTACGGCCGGGCGCTATCGCATCGCCATTCTGCAGGAGGAGCGAATCCTGTGGGTGGTCTCCGGGGTGGAGTTGCCCGCGGCGGTTTCGCCGGCGATGCTCGACATCAACCTGCGCGATTTGCGGCGTGCCGCCAAGGCCCGGCCGGTGCTCGACGCCGCATTGCAGCGCCGGGTGCGCGAACGCGAGGCGGAACAGGCCCGGCGCCTGCGCGTGCGCGACCATTACCGCCGGGGTCTGCGGGCTTTGGAGCAGCAGGAGTACGAGGAAGCCGTCCGCGAGTGGGAAGCGGCACGCGAGCTGGTGCCTTCCGAAGCGCTCTACCACGCGCAACTGGGCCAAGCCTACGCCGGCGCGGGCCGCACCCAGGATGCGGTGGCCGCCTACCAGGCCGCGCTGGCGCTCGAACCCGATGACGCCAGCCTGCGCAACAATCTGGGGGTTGCGCTGGCGCAGGCAGGCCGCATCGAGGAGGCTCTGGCCACCTTCGGCGCTGCGGTGCGCGGAGCCGACGAACAGGCAGCCACCATCTACTTCAACTGGGGTGCAACGCTCGCCAATGCGGGCCGCTACGCGGAAGCGGTCAAGCACTTCCGGACTGCTACCCGCCGCGACAACGCTGACCCAATGGCGTTTTATTTCTTGGGCCTTTCCTTGTTTCGCACCTCGCCGGTGCGGTCCGAGGGCGGAAGCGAGAGGGTGAAGCCCAGGCGGGGCACGGTCAAAGCCTTCCGGCGCTATCTGGAGCTTGCGCCTGAGGGGCCGTATGCGGGCGCGGCCGCCGACTACCTCAAACGTCTGGGGGCGGCGGATCGCCGCTGAACCCTTCTTCTGACGGTCATGGACGTTGCCAAGCCCAGCGCGTCTTCCCTCCTGCTCCTACTGCTGGCCCTGCTCACGGCCGGGTGCGAGAGCCGGCGACCCGTGCAGGTTCCCGTGGACGGGGAGATGCTGGCCGGGATCTACTGGCAACCGCCGAAGCCGTTGTCGGCAGCCCTGCTATTGCTTCCGGGAGCGGAGGCCGGCAAGGAGGATTGGATTCCCCTGGCGGAGCGGTTGCAGCGAAGTGGCTACGCGGTGCTCGCAGTTGACCTGCGCGGGCCGGGGGCGGCGGGTGAAGCGACGCGGGCGGCGGACATCGCCGCGGCTTTTGCCTTCCTGCGCGACCAGAAGCGGGTGGACGCCGCCCGCCTGGCGCTGATCGGCGCCGGCGGGGGGGCCGACGGGGCGCTGCGGTTCAGCGCGCGCGAGCCGAGCATCCACGCTCTGGTGCTGTTGTCGCCGCTCGCAAGCGAGGCTGCTGAGCCGGTGGAAGCGGCGATGGCGTATTACGGCTGGCGGCCGGTACTGCTGGCGGCTGGCCGGGGGGTTCCCTACGGGCCACGGGTGGAGCGACTGGCCCGACGGGCACCCGGCACGGCGGTGGTCCAGCTCTACGACAGCGCGGCCCAGGGGATTCGGTTGCTCTACACGAGCCGGGAACTGGAGCGCGCGATTCTGGATTTTCTTGATCTCCATCTGCGTTCACCCGTTCTTGACACGAGTAAGGGCGGGGACTAGACTCGCAGGTCACTTCCGCGCGCGATAGGAGGGTGAGTGCGGCGGGACTTGGTGGTGACGGCGCTGGTTTTTATCGTCGTCGGCTTCGTTGGGGGCTACATTTACACCCAGCAGACAGGCGAGCAACGCCTCAGCAAGTCCTCGCCCCTGCTCGCCGATGAGCTCGCGGGGGAAGAGGCGCTGGGGCTGCCACCGGGGCACCCGTCTATCGACGTCGCGCAGAGGATGAGGGAGTTGCGCGCGGAGGCCGAACAGAATCCCGAAGACATAGGGGCCGCGCTGCGGCTGGCCTATTTTCTGATGGAGGTCGGCCGTTGCCAGGACGCCATCGCCTGGTATGAGCGCGGGCTTCGGCTCGAGCCGAACAACACCGACACCCGCATCGCCCTGGCAAACTGTTTGTTTGAGACGGGTCAACATGACGCGGCCCTCCAGCACCTGAACACCGTGCTCGCACTCAAGCCCAATGAACCCCACGCGCTCTATCATCTGGTGGTGACGCGGCTGCGCGGCAAGCGCGACCTACCCGGGGCCGAGCGTGCCTACCGCCAATTGCGCCAGGCGAATCCCAACTTCGCGGGTCTGGAAGAGCTGGAACGTCTGCTGGGGGAATTCCGGGGGCGGGCGAGCGGGCCGGGCGCTGGCTAGGGGGGCGATGCGCTGGCTGATACGTCTCGCTCTTTTGCTGCTGGCGATTGTGTTGTTGTTCCGGGTGCTGGCGCGGGTGCTGGCGTCGGCCTTCGGCCGCCCGTCAGGGCCGGCGCACGCGATGCGCGGCGGCACCATGAAACGTGATCCGGTCTGCGGGACTTACGTAGCTCCGGAAGTTTCTTTCCCGGAACCCGGGGAGGGTGAGACGCTTTATTTTTGCTCCGAGCGCTGCCGGCAGGAGTACCGGGCAGCCCGCCTGCGCCGGGAGTCGCGGCCGAGCCTTCCTGCGGATTCCAATTGATGGGTTTCGTTGGAGTACACTTCATTGCGTGTCAGGTGGCCGAAGGCGGCCCCAGGGAGGAATCATGATGAAGGAAGAACTGAACCCGTACGTGATTTCTCAGATGCAGTTTGACCAGGCAGCCGAGTTCCTCAAGCTTGATTCCGGTATCCGCCAGGTGTTGCAGCGGCCGAAGCGGGTGATGACAGTTTCAATTCCGACCAAGATGGACGATGGCTGTATAAAAGTGTTTGAGGGCTACCGGGTACAGCACAACATTGCGCGGGGGCCAGCCAAGGGCGGCATCCGCTACCACCCCAAGGTCACGGTGGACGAGGTCAAAGCGTTGGCGGCGTGGATGGCGTGGAAGACGGCGGTGGTGAATATACCGTTTGGGGGCGGCAAGGGCGGGGTGGTGTGCGATCCACGGAAGATGTCGAAGGGCGAGCTGGAGCGGATGACGCGGCGCTACGTGAGCGAAATCCTGCCCATTATCGGCCCCGACCGCGACATCCCGGCGCCCGATGTCTACACCGACGAGCAGACGATGTCGTGGGTGATGGACACCTACAGTATGACGGTGGGCTACTCCTGCTTAGGGGTAGTGACGGGCAAGCCGGTGAGCCTGGGTGGGTCGGAAGGGCGGCACGAGGCGACGGCGCTGGGGTGCTTGTTTGTGACGCGGGAGGCCTGCAAGGCGAAGAAGATTCCGCTGCGGGAGGCGAAGGTGGCAGTTCAAGGCTTTGGCAACGCCGGCAGCATCGCTGCGCGGCTGTTCCAGGAGGCGGGGGCGAAGATTATTGCGGTGAGCGACTCGAAGGGGGGCGTGGTGAATCCGCGCGGGCTGGATCCGCTGCAAGCGATCCGGCACAAGGAAAAGACCGGCGCAGTGGCGAAGCTGCCGGGCACGAGCCCCATCACAAATGAAGAGTTGCTGGAGTTGAAGTGCGACATCCTGATTCCCGCGGCGCTGGAAAATGTCATCACGGGCGAGAACGCCGCGCGCATCAAGGCCAAGATCATCGCCGAGGCGGCCAACGGGCCCACGACGCTGCTCGCCGATGAAATCCTGGCGGAGAAGAGCGCCTTCCTGCTGCCTGACATTCTGGCGAATGCGGGCGGGGTGACGGTGAGTTACTTCGAATGGGTGCAGGACTTGCAGAATTTTTTCTGGGAAGAAGCGGAGGTGAACCGGAAGCTGGAGCAGATCATGAAGCACGCTTTCCGCGAAGTCTATGAGACCTCGCAGAAATACCGCACCACCATGCGCACGGCGGCTTACATTCTGGCCATCGGGCGCGTGGCCGAAGCCACGTTGGTGCGCGGCCTCTTCCCCTAAGCCCGGAATTTTTCACCAGAAAATTTTTGCGTTGACAAAGTTTTTGCGCTACAGTGGGCAGGAGGGGAAAGTAGGAGCTCGCCCGTATGGAAGAGGGGCGAGCAGGTTCGC